>JAFIFR010000294.1 GCA_020831935.1 Alkalimonas sp. | reverse complement strand
TATGCCAGAACACAGATCACAGAACAGGGTTGACATTGACGCGCTCTGTTTTTCAGCAGCGAAGCTACCGCCTGGCAGAGGCCAGGTGTTAAATGGAGTAGAAGGCTTGCTTTGTTCATAAAAAAAGGGGGGGCAAAGCCCCCCGAAGGATACAGCTGGGAATAAGCAGCCGCCCGGTGCAACCTCAGGTATTGTATTAAAAGAGCCAGGCTGCTGCTTACGATGAAGATACCGCTTATTTGAGGTGCAGGCTTGTTATTAACAGCCAAATGGTGCACCAAATTGGCCAATGGCAGCATGGCCGATTTTACTTGGTTCAAGACCGTTTTCAGATAGCATTTGTGGTGCAGAACCATTACTTTTAATGAGGATTTGTACTCTGGTTCTTTGCCAACTTGAAGAATTCGCCGGCAGAAATCGCAGCCTATCAACTATTTAAAGTCAAGCTAAGGTAACGGGTATGACAAGGCCAAGACTTGCAGCATCCATGTCTGCCACTGAATTCCGTCGTTGGTACTGGCTAAAGTCAGAATTAGCTGCTTTTGCTCGTGAACTCGGTTTGTCATCTACCGGTTTAAAGGGCGACATTGCAGCGCGAATTACGGCTCACCTCAGCGGTTGTTCGCCACCGCCCTCCAAGCCCAAAGTGCGCAAAACCGCCACGATGCCGGTTGCCTTTACCCCAAGTACAGTGATAGGAGAGGGGTGGCGCTGTACCAAACAACTTCGGGCGTTTTTCGAGTCGCAGTGCGGTGCAGGGTTCCGGTTTAATGCATCGCTGCGTGCTTTCATTGCTTCGGGCAATGGACAACCGTTGTCAGCCGCTGTTGCAGCCTATAGCGAAAGTTTGCGTCAGGGCCCACAGCCCATCGCTGCGCAGTTCGAGTACAACCGCCATATGCGAGCGTTCAAAGCGGCGTATCCAGGCAGCACACACGCAGAGGCGGTGGCAGCGTGGCGGCTGAAGCGGGAAAAGCCAAGGGACTGATCTCAGTTCCCATCTTTGGGCCGAACAATAATCCTGCTAAGGTGGCCGCTGTAATTAGGCAAAGAAAGCCGGCATCGGGTGTTAAACCCCGCAGTCAATTGTCCTTTTTTAACATTCCGATGGCCGATTGTGCCAGATATATGGTCATAACAATTCTTATAATCAATAAAAAAAGAGGCGCTTATGACACCATTGCTCAATAAACTGGAAACGTACATTACAGAAGCATTCTCGGAAGCATTCCCTGATTTAGCAGACGCAGCCTCATTTGTGCTTCAAACCCACTTAACGCCAGAAAACTATGCGATGGCGATGTTATCAAACGACGCTTCAGTAGCGCATGCTAAGCTAAAATCAGCAGATTATGCCTCAGCAACACAGACACTGGTCTTTGAAAAAACCGATACCATGCGTGGCATTATTCGGGTGATGGTTCGCACCCTGTTACGTCGAAAAAGGCTGTCGCACCTAGGCCGTGATTCGCAAGACCAGACATTAACGCCACGAGTATTATTGCCGTTTGAAGGAGAGTTTAACTACTGGGATCTACTCGACTCAACAGGTTTTATTCGCAGCTGGCAGCAAGCGATCGAACAACACCCGAAGCTTTACGATGAACAGGACAAAGCATCCATTGACCTGTTCTCCACGCTTAAAGGAGGGCAGTTGTCCAGCTCACTGATTGCCCGCCACATCGGCATGCACAGCGACTGGGCAACCGTGTTACCGGGTGTCTTCAATGGCCTTCGGTTTTTGCATGATGAATATCAGTTTGATGCCAATCGTTTGTGGCGGGACTTGGATCGCTGCGGTCAAGACGCCAGTCGTTGCTTGAATATGATAAAAAAGGTACAAAATCATATTCATCAGTTTGGTATCGAATTGGCGGGCAGCTTTCTGTCCGATTTGGGGCATGAGCGTTTTGTAAAGCCGGCTCCGCATATCACACACTCCATTGCCGCCCTGCATAAGTTAAAAGTTGTCCCTCAAAGGCAAGCTTTGGAACACTTGTATCAATTAAGCGCGGTCTTTGGTGTCTCTCCTCAGACTTTGGATAGATTATTTTACCTTGGGTACTCTGGTAACTTTTACCTCTTTCAACTGCAATCGCAAAACGCGCGCCACTACCAAGTCAGGTTTTTGCAGCAGCTCAATCAGTTGGACTCCCGTCTTGACAGCAAATTGCTGTTGCCAGCCAGTGCGCTTGGTGATGAGGCAGCAAGCTAACTTTTTGAACAGCCCTGTTGCAAGCGAACTCCCGACTTCAGCAGGGGCAGCCAAGCGAGCCGCCAGCTGCCAAGTTGCCTTGGCATTCATGCATCAAGCCATCGCTACAACGACATCAGCTTGGCCGATAAGTCATGCCAATTGTCCGAAAGCGACAATACATCCACAATCAAACCGCTGCATAATTCAACTTGTGATAGCAGCCATGGTGCCATACCAGATGCACTATCAGTGACAAGTTGAACAGCATGGAGATGACATGAAGGACGTGGTGTTTCGATTGGGGTTTGAGGTAAGCGGGATCTTTGTAAATAGTTATGCGCATATAGAAAGTGATCCTGTCAAAGCATTGCTGCCCAGAGCCTGGCAACTGTATTTTGATTTGTTCTACCCAGGGCAGGGTTCAAGCGACAGCAGTTTCGCGGTCTACCACTACCCGGATCCATCGCAGCCTGAACACTTTGAAGTGTGCATTGGTACCACGGCGACACTAAAAAATAATGAGCATGGGTATGCATTAAAAACCAGCCGGGTTCCCTCTGGCCGTTACATGTTTTTTACCGCCAAAGGCAGCTTTCCGGCAGTGGCTCAGCAATTATGGCAGGAAGTGAGGGACTATTTTTTGGCGCCGGATTGTGCTTGTCAGCGAGCTTACATCACAGATTTTGAAGAAGTTTTGCCAACCGGGCAATTGGTCATAGGGGTTTCGGTTCATTGATCAACGCATTCGCATCAGGTGCGATCTCGGCAAACGAGCCTGGCAGCAAAATGTTTGACAATGTGGTCACTCATCCAACAGATTCAATAGCAAAGTACCAGGAGCTCAACATGATTCAATCAGACTGCCGCATGGATGACGTTGTTTCTGCTTACATCGGACTTATCGACCTCTATGGTGATATTCAGGTTCCGAACAATAAAACCGACAGAGATTATGTGGAACTCACCACCAAAGCAACCGAGTTTTTAATCAAATCTTTGGCTCAAGTGTCACAAGACGAGAAGTTGGATTTTTGTTTAAAAGCCAGTGCCTGGCTCGGGTTGCAACAACTCGACTTTATGGACACCCTGGTGCGCGAAGTCTGTCACAGCGAGCCGCAGGGGGTTCATGGTATTCGTTCGTCATTTATGCGTGGCTACAATCCGTCCAACTTAAGTGTCGGTTAAGCCGATAAAGGCCATTTTTACCAAAGAAATGGCCGATTTCTGCAGGTCGCTTTAAGTCATTTGCACGATAATGCACGACATGCATAGGCATTTTACTATCCACAGCATGGCATAAGGTGGAAAATGACCGATTCAAAAAGGCGTCAAATGTCATTGTCCAGTTCAGAGCGCAGCTGGCTGCCCTGGACAGGATCGAACAGCAAGTTTCGGCTTGGCTGGTCTTGCTTTCTGAACCGTAAAGCCACCTCTACCATCGCAGAGATTTTTGACGGCATAGCGGCAACACGGATGCTGATTTTGCAGCAATGGGCGTCAGCGCAGTGGAAACAGCTTCAGGAGCTCGGGTTGCTCTGCTCCTCTGCAGATAAAGACGACTGGCCGGAGCTTTTGGAGCGCCGGGCCGCGCAGTTTCCTGATTGCTCGGAACTGATGGTGCTAGAACACTCTGGCAGCATTATTGCCTCGACCATTCCGGGCCGTGCTGGCCAATCTCACCTGGCAGGAAAACCCACAGAGGCCCTGCACAAGGGGCTGCAGCAACCCTTTTTACATGGGCCTTACACCGATCCGGTTACCTTGTCGATTGGGCCGTCAAGTTCGGCATTTCACGATGCAGTGACACTGATGTTTTATCAGCCCTTGTCGGCTGCTTTTGCCGGTAACTACTGCCTCTGTGCGCGAGTCCCTAATGATGTGCTAGGCGATTTGATTCAGCGCGAAGCCGGTCATGTGTACCCCGAGTCGGGTGACAACTATCTATTTATGGTCGATTCCGTGTTTGACGCCCGGGTAAAGCCTGGTACAGCCTTATCGCGTTCACGCTTTGAAGATGCACGATTTTCATTCGGGGATAACCTCAAAGATGGTATTGCAACCAACTGGGGAACTGTGCAGGTAAAAGAGCATACCGAACTGGAATTGCATTTTATCAATCCGGCAACCGGCCAGTTGCACGCCGGAGTCCGCGAAACCATCGCCAGGGGAACTAACCTATTTGTAAGCTACCCGGGCTATGCCGATTATCGCCACATTCCTGTCATAGGAAAGGGCGTGACCTTTCAGTTGCCAGGCTCACCGGATCGTTGGGGAATGATGTGCGAGGGGGATCTGGAAGAGGTATACCGCCAGCGTTCCATCAGCATGAACTTGTTGATGGCTTTCCTGTTTACGGCTTTTTTGTTGCTGTTTTTCAGTACCTTGCTCCATACCTTGTTTCAACCAGGCTTAGTGCTCAGCATGAGTTTAAATGCGGTGCTGATGGCAGTATCCGCTGTGGTTTTTGCCGCTATTGGCCCAGCGCCCATTGTCTCACGCCTGAACCGCATTACGTCTATGATGCGGGCGCTTGTTGAGGGGGAAGGCAATCTGCAACAACGTATACCGGACTCAGAACTCAGGCGGGATGAAACGGGCGCTATGGGGCGTTGGATTAACAGTTTCTTAGATAGTCTCGATGCCTTGATGGGGAAAGTAAAAACCACCACCACTGTGGTTCAGGAGTGCAGTCAGGGCATTTTGGGTCGCACCCAAAATGTACGCGCCACCGATCGGGCGATGCATGCCAATTTGCACCAAATGCTGACATTGGTGGACGAACAAATGCTCAGTATTCGGCAGGCCTTTGAGACAGCGCAGCGGATGAAGGGCACCATGGATGAGGTTGTTCAGGATGCCCACCAACGTTTTGATGAAGCACAAGCAAGCACGCTGAGCATACGCAGGGTTGTTGAAACTGCAGCACAGCGGGTGAAAAGCCTGAACACACGCATGAGTGAGATTGGCGACATTGTGGTTATGATCACCAACATCACCAGCCAAACCAATTTGCTTGCCCTCAATGCCGCCATTGAGGCCGCAAGAGCTGGTGAGGCCGGTCGTGGCTTTGCCGTAGTGGCCGATGAAGTGCGAACCCTTGCCTTGCAAACTGCCGAGGCGGCCATGGAAATACAAAATACGGTTTCTGGCCTGGCTGAAGAGGCGCAGGCGGCGGCCTTATTTATGGCAGATGGTGTCAAGGAGGTCGATCTTCGGCTGGAGCAAGCCTCGGTCGTCAGCCATGAAAACGACCCACTGCACGAAAGCGTAGAACAGATGTTTGTGCTCATGAATGCTATCAGCGAGCACAGCCAGGGTTACAGCGAATCCATTCGTCAGGTCGAAGAAACATCGCACCAGCTTTATGCCGCAATGACAGAGCTGCAAGACAGCGTGGGTGATGTGCGTTACGCTTCGGAGTTTCTCACTCAACAGGTTGGACGTTTTAAGGTATCCAAACACCGCTAAACATCCAGCGTTACCACCGATGACTCCTATCAATGGCCGTTTTTACAGTGTGAATGGCCGTTTTATGCAGGACGGAGTACGCGTCAACTCCCTATCATCGTGGTTTTCAACGAAAGAGAGCGTGCTATGTTGTCGTATTTGAAATCCGCATTTACTGCTGCATCACCCGCTGCTTCCCAAAGCACTGAAACAACCAGCCGGCACCAGGCTCAGCAGCAACTCGGCCTTGCCGTAAGCAATGCCATGCCTCTGGTGTTATTTACAGCCGATGGCATTATTGAATCGGTGTCGCCATCATTGACAATGCTCTGCCAGTGCAGTGCGTCCTCGTTGCAAGGACAGCATTACAAGGCGATTTTTTCAGCGACGAGCACTCAACCGGCGCTGCAGGAGCATGATCTCTGGTTACGCTTGCTGCAGGGGGAGTCCGTGGTGGGCCAATTTCAACGGAAGCAAAGCGACGGTAGCCAGTTGGTCTTGCAGGGCTGCTACTTTGCGGTTCGTGACGAGCACGGCAGTATTCATCGAATTGCGTTTATCGCTTTGGATGTCACTGAGCAAAGCAAGCAGCTCAATCACCTGTCTTCAATTTACAAGGCGATGGATAAGTCCATGGCCATCATCGAGTTTGATCCGCAGGGTACTATTCAAGCGGCCAACAGCAATTTCTTAGCAACCGTCGGTTACAGCTTGCCGCAAATTGTTGGCAAACATCACCGGATATTTTGCAGCAAAGATTTTTACCAGCAGCACCCTGATTTCTGGCAACGTCTTGCCGCTGGTGATATTCAAAGTGGCCGCTATGAACGGGTCAATAGCGCCGGCGAGTCGGTTTGGATTGAAGCAAGCTACAATCCGGTGTACGACGATGAGGGACGTATCTGTACCATCATCAAATTTGCAACCAACATTACCGAGGCCGTGCAAAAAGAACAGGCCATCAACTCAGCAGCTGTGCAGGCAGGCAATACCGCAGAAGAAACATGCCAGGTTGCCAATGTCGCCAACGAAAACATCCACACCATGAAAGGGTTAATGGAATCGATGTCGGAATCCATAGCGCAGTGTTACCTCAAAATGGATGAGTTAAACCAGGCAGCGGCCAGCATTGGCAGCATTATTGAGTCCATCAACGGCATTGCCAGCCAAACCAACTTATTGGCTTTGAATGCCGCCATCGAGGCAGCAAGGGCTGGCGAGCATGGTCGCGGGTTTGCGGTGGTTGCTGACGAAGTACGTCAGCTTGCAACCCGCACCTCTTTCTCAACCGAAGAAATTGGCAAAGTGATTCAAAGCACCCAAAGTAGCGTAAGTGAGGTGAACGCCTTTATCTCCACCATTCACCAATCCACCCAACAAATCACCCAGCAGGTCGAAAACGTCACCAGTATTATGGTCAACATTACCGACGGTGCCAAAGATGTGGTGATTCAGGTCAGTCAGTTCCATCAAGTTGAGGCGCTATGAGGCAGTGCAGAGAACTTGATCTGAAGCAGTTTTCGGCCATGCAAACCAAGTTAATCAGCAAGAGTTTTGTTGAAACACTGCAACCAGAGCAGCAGGAGTGCCGTTTGCAAGCTGGCATTGTGCAGTGGCTCTGGTATTGCCACAAACTAAAGCCTGTTTTGCTCAGCCATCACCGCAAAACACGCTGTGTTCACTTTCAATGGTTTCGGCTTGACCCAGAGTTTAAAGCTTTGCATCCATTCAGTTTGGCTATCTTATTCAACTTTACCCTGGGCCAGCAACGGCCTGTCCGTGGTCTGGCCAGCTGCTACGTGGTTCTGGATAAAGGCGTGACGGCTGAAAGCTGCCTGGGTGCCGACAACGACCTGATAGAAGATCATCCGATTTTTAATGCCACAACAGCCCCCGAAATGACCGAGGACAGCTACCAGGCAACCCATGTATTGCGCATTATCCCACGAAGCAAAGAGCAGCTCAGGGCCTTCCAAGCCTGCATTGAATCGGGGCCATTTTCCGGGTACAGGGATTACACCAACAGTTTCAGCGAACCCTTGCCAGATTATCTGGCGCGCCAGGCTGTCACTGGCATCGGTCTGGATTATGAGCCAGAAAAAATCAACCGGTTGTTGTTGGGCTATGAAAAAGCCGCCTGTTACCAGAACATCCTGGTGTGTCATGTTGCAGACACTGTGACCAAACCGCTAAGCTACTTGACAGACGAGCATATATGCAGCCTAAAATACCAGAGCATGGGTCATTAAAGGCTGTTTAAGAAATAGCCTTGGGCAGCGCAATTGTTGGTGATTACAAAGTCATAACGTTCGGGGCTATCCACACCTTCCACGACCACTAAGGGGCTGTTTTTTTTCAAAAATTGCAGGATTTTAGTCAGCAAGTCGCGATCATGATCGTACAGACCCCAAAACACTTCTTTTGCCAATTTAATGCCGTCAAAACTGTGGTGAAGCAGACTATCAAAGTTGGCAAAGCTGGAGCCAAAGTCATCCAGCCAAATATAAGCACGTAGCCCTTCAACGGATTGAATCAGCTGCTGCGCCAGCATGATCTGCTGTAACCCGGGTGAGTTTTCGGATAGCTCCAAATAATAAACAATGTTCGGAAACATCGCCAGCAACTGGTACAGCGCCGGAGAAAGCAACAGCGTGCTGCTAATGTTCAGGGTCAGATGGTGCACACCTTGAACAGGCAACTGCTGCAGTGACTGGTTATAGATACGTAGTACATCGCCTTGGCTCAGGGTAGCAAAAAAACGATGTGGGTCTTGGCGCTCAGGTCCGTAAACGGTGCACAACAGCTCATAGGCAAAGCAATGCACTGCACCACTTTTATCCATGGCAATAGGCTCAAGCCTGGGTTTAATCAGGTAGTTCTTGCCATCCAGCTCCAGTCGAAAAGGCGTTAAGGGCATTGGGGGAATCATGGGCTTTCCTTCGCAAGGTAGTTGTGACTGCGCAAATGCTGACGGCAGCTGATCAAAAAAAACGACTGAGTCTTCTGGTGGGGAGAGGCTGGCACTAAAGACAGGTCCAGTTTGTTAAAATGCAAACCCGAGTAGGAGTAATCCAGCGCATCCATTTTAGTGGCATTGCCAACATCGTAACCCACAAACAGGGTTTCCAGGCGCTGGCTTTGCAACAACCACTGGATGTACGACATGGAGTACTCATCGTAAAAACCATAGTGGGTATTGGGCTCCGGGGGCAGCCTAAAGGCTTGTTGCATCTCGTTGAAGCTACGGCCTTGCAAAGGGACAGCAAAATAAAACTGATAGTTTGGAAAACTGCGGGCCAGTGCAAGCAAGTCACCTTGATTCAGTTGTGTTTCATGGCAAAGCACCACAACGTTGCCACTGGACCCATGATTTTGTTGTCTCAACAACTGATAGTAACTCTCCAGCAAAAACTGACTGTCGCAGCGCTCGCTGGGCATAGGGCACGATACTGGCAAACCATCATCGATGGCTTCAAACAAATAGGTAGTGCCAGCAAAATCCACCCCCGCTACTGGTATGGCATAACAGGAAATGTGTGGCTGTTGATCAATGAAGCCTTGCCGGTTATGAACAGTTTTAACTGACAATTCGTCTCTCCTAATCAGTGCTGGCAACCTGATCAATCATAAAAGATGCCGCATTCAGCTACTTTGCAGGAACAGACAAACTGCATGGCTAAAAAGGCCATTTCATCTTCTTAAATGATTTCCGCTGTTGTTCAGTACGAATCAGTTGGGCTTTATGGCCGTTTTGGCCAAGTTTTAGGCCGAAATGAGCAAGTAGCGGCAAAGGTAAAAAAAGTAGGATGCGGCAAGTCATTAAAGGAGAAATATATGCGTGCTATTTTTTTTACTGTTCTGTCCTTAGTTCTAGCAACACAAACCGCCAGCGCGAATGTTAAATTAAGCCACCAATCAATCAATGTGGTTCATGGCGAGACCAACCCTGTTCTTACGGTAAAATCCGACAGCACAACCCCATTGGTGATTACAGCCAAAATTTCCGATTTGCAGGGAGAGGATTCAGCGAACTTTATTGTCATCCCAACGGTGGCACGATTAGATCCTGAACAAGAAGTCGTGTTCCGGGTGCTTCCGCGTGATGGTGATGCTCTGGAAGGCCATCCAGCATTCATGGAGCGCTTTATTGTCACAACAATTCCCGCACGTCGCCGTGCGAACTCGGCGGAGCCTGGCACTGCAACCGCCCAGTTAAACATTAATCTGGCCTACAATTTGCCCTTGGTTTACCACGGCGCAAGTATGGTGCATCAACCATGGGATCAGCTGCAACTGGTCACATCGGAGGAAGGGGTAGCGCTCCACAACCCAACTTCAGCCATTATTCGCATCTCTGGATTGAAAACATTAGACGATGAAGACCTGCCAGAAGTGCATTACAACTTCATTGCACCAAATAGCTCTATTGCTTTGCCTGGTGCCCCCGAATCCATCAAATTGCGCCCCATTAACTATTTCGGCTTTATGTTACCTGAGCGCATATTAACGTTGCCATAATACCGCTGCAGTTGGCCAAGTTGCACCTTCACCTTGGCTCGTTTGTAACTTGATAACTAACTTTTGGGTTAAGCTTCTATGGTTGTTTCGCGATTTGTTTCGTTGGTACTGTTTGCACCTATTTCGGTGCTTAGTCATGCCGCAAGCATTACTGATGTATCACTCTCGTCTGCTTCTGAAAATAGGTACAATTTACACATTGGCCTCACAGAAAGCAGTGTGCCATCCTACAGCCTGTCTTACTTGCCAGACCCGCACCGATTAGTCATTGATCTTCATGATGTTGACTATCTTGCGTCATTCAGCATGGATAGCACTATCTCGGCAGTCACTCAGCTTCGTGGTGCTGTACAACCGCGTGGTACCTACCGGCTTGTTATTGATACAGCAGAACCAAACAATTTCATTTGCAGTGAGCACACAGCCGGCCTCCAAGGCAACCAACTCACCTTTCAATTTACTCCAGTGGATCGTGGTTCGGTCAACAATCGCTATCAAACTTTTTCTGTAGACCGCCGTTGCGATCCCCACAGTATGAGCAGCTTGGATTCTCGTAGCGCTGAAGAAACAGCAAACCTTTCAGATGTAGCCAGCGCATCTACTGAACTTGTCGGTATGGATAGCGGGCCCAGCAGCCTGCCCAGTCAGTTAGAAACAATGCAACTTATTTCATCCAACACACCAGCCAGCACCATTCGTGAAATTTCAGTACACGACGATAGCTCAGATTCAGGCAAGAGCTATATTCGTATCACCAGTAGCCAAAGCGTCCCATTTCATGTCACCAGACTAAATCAGCCAGACAGACTGGTGTTGGATCTGACAGACACAGCTTTTCACCCGTTGTACCGCCAACATTTTAGCAGCACGTTTTTCACGTTACTGCTCGGTGAGCAGCTGCCATCCACTGTTTATCGATTGGCATTTGAAAGTAAGAAACCCATGCAGTTGTATTGCACAAGCGCATTCAGCCATGGCGAAAACAACATACTTTTGCTTGGAGCCAGCCGAGCTAGTCAGCCTGACACGGCAATCCATCTAAACCGTGATCTGCCCGATTGCAATTTGGACTTAGCTAGTATGCAACAGTTGCTCACGAACGAGCAGAGCGATGAGGGGCCGGCTCCTGTTAAGACAGAGCCTGATGCGCCAGAGCTTCCCACCGCCATAGTATCGGTCCCGCCAGTTCCTCAACGCAACGGCTTTTCGGTAGCCGATTCAGGTCTTGAGGAAGGGCTTGAGTTCGATCTGAGTGCCATTTTAGGTCACAGTGGTTTGTCGGAACGACAAATCGAATCTCTACTGCATCATGGTGTGTCTGATGGCGACTATTTGCTCGATATATCCATCAATGGCCGGGCCATTGGCCGTGATTGGGTGCGGGTTTACTCCGGTAATCTTTGCTTTAGCTCAACCGCTTTGTTAAGCCGGTATGTTCAGCAAGAGGCCTTCACCCAGCTCAATGGCTGTTTTGAATTGCCAGAATCCCAAACGGCCCAGCAGTTAGACCCTCAGCGTCAACGGCTTAATCTGGTGCTGTCAGAACAGTATTTGCTGAATAACACCAATGGTTTTCAGCGTGGCGGCACTGCCTTGGCTCTGAATTACAACCTCAATTATCGCCACAGCAGTCTGGATAACAGCAGTAATGTGTCTGGGCAAACCGAATTACGGGCTTTTGCCAACAACTGGATTTTGCAGTCACGTCAAAGCTACTTTGGCAACCAACTGTATTTTAACGACAGCTTTGTCCAGCGCGATTTTACCAGCTACGGCCTGCGGTTTCAGGCCGGCCGTATCGTGACCTCTGGCTTCTCTCTCGATGGATACCGCTACGATGGTATCCGCCTGCAATCAAACAACCAACAAATTCAGGGAGCCATGCAAGGGCGGATAGAAGGCACGACCATGGGCCCGGCAACGGTCACGATTTCCCAAAACGGTAGCCAAATTTACCAAAGCATGGTGCCAGGCGGGGACTATGTGTTAAGCCACTTTCAGCTTCGCAATACCAGTAGCCCGCTTCTGATAACAGAGCAGCAGGATGACGGCACTGAAAACAGCTTTGAAGTCCCTGCTCGCCTTGCCTTGCCAGAACGCTTTTATCAGCCGGCAAGTGGTGTTCCGAATTATTATGTATCCTTAGGGGTGACCGAGGTTGGTAACAGCGCTTTTGTGATGGGGGGGCTGCAGCTGGATAGCCAGCACAGTCGCTGGCAACAAGCTTTTGACCTTGCTGTATTTGATGACAGTATTGTCAATGCCGGTGCCCGTTTATCCCACTACAGCAGCCAGGCGCTGCAGTGGGATCTGAGTTACCGTCTCTCTTACGCCAGTCAATCCAATGTGCCTACCACCGGGCAGCAACTTTTTTTAAATGGCTCATGGACTGAATCCAGTTTCAGTTTGGCCGCTGGTATGCAGTACAACAGCCGCTATTTTGTCAATCCCTTGCAAAGGATGCAGCCGGAACAACGCACCTTAAACCCAGACGAGCCAGACAATGGCCTGATGGTTCCTTATCGTGACCAACCGATTCGATACAATCTTAACCTGAGTGCCTCATACAGCGCTGTCGATTGGTTGCGTAGCCGCTTCAGTTTGGGCTGGTTTTGGCAAGAAACCTACAGCAATGACAAAGCACAGTCCATGGTGGCCTCTTGGGGCGGCCACTATGCCCGGGCCTCATTTTCTGCCGGTTACAGCAAACAATTAAACAGCAGTGATAATTATCTGTTTTATGCAGACCTGCGCATCCCCTTTGGTCAGCACAATCGCAGCAGTCAGTTTGTTCAACGTTACAATGAGTCGGCTAACCGACAAAGTTACAATGCCCAGCTTAGCAGTCGTGTTAGAGATATCGGTTACAGCCTTGGGTACAGTCAAGACTTGCGTGCATCGCGTCATAGTTACAATGCATCGGTCAATACGCCTACGCCGCTTGCCAACGTCTCTGCAAGCTATTCGCGGCAAGGCAACAACGATACATTTTTTGTCAATGGCAGTGGTAGCATCGTGGCAACACCACAAGCACTTGCTATAGGGCCAAATCGGGCAGGGGATACGCTTGTTTTGGTCAGCACCCGGGATATTGACAACCAAAATCTGGTGCGGGGCGTTCCTCTGCAAGGGCAGCGTAGCCGCTCATTGCTCTCTCATAGTCTGGATACAAGCAGTAGCGCCTACCGGGCAAGGCACATCAGCCTTAACCAGTCGTCGTTACAGCCTTCGCAGCAAGTAGTGTATGGCCGGACCGAAGTTCGTCCTATGGCTGGTACGGTATTGCATCAGGAGTTTTTAATCCGACAGGTCAATCGCTATTTACTGAATCTAACCGTCAATGGTGAAAGGGTACCTGCACTCAGCCACCTGTTCCGCGAGAATGGTGACCTGATAGGCGTCACCGATCATCGTGGGCAAATATTCATCAGCGACAGCCGTATTCGTCAGCACCACTATTTTATTGAGTTACCGGATGGTACTGAATGCCAAATGACGATTGACTGGAGCAGCATTCGCGACAGTGGAAACGAATACTTCCAGACAGGAGAAGCACAATGCGAACTTTAATTGCCGTTGCCGGTTTAGCTGGCCTGTTCTGCCAAACGAGTCAGGCCGAATGCACCATCCTGCACCAGTCGGCAACAGAGCTGCACTACAAAGCCTTTGCCACGGCCAATCAGGCCTTACCAAATCGTAACTTTGTGTTGCAGTTTCAAGTACGTTGCACAGAGCCGCTGCAAAGCCTACGGGTAGAGTCCTTAAGTGCGCCTGTTCAGGTGTTTCTTGCCAGTCATCATCAACAACAGCCATTGCCAACGCAAAGCATTGAATTGCAGGTACAGCTACGAGACTTTCGCGGCGCCCTTGATGGTCAACATGAGTTGCCATTGCAACTAACGAGCGAGCTTCATACTTTGCAACCACTGCAACCACTGCAACCACTGCGCCTTGATATCAACTACCAGGTTGCAGCCATTGCGGGTATGTTGTCGCCGGGCATGCATTACAGTGGGGAGCTGATGGTTCAAGTTCAGGGCCAGTACCACAGCATCGAAGCTGAACAGCTCAGGGTTCCGCTTCGACTGGTGTTTAACCCCGCAGGTTAGTTTGGTTAAAAGGTTGCAGTTTATCAGGGGGCTGATTGCTGCATTGCATTTGATTATGATCAGAGGTGCTTATGACCATTACCTACCGGTTTATGCTTGCCATGGCAGCTTTGGCCTGCTCTGTTGCCATAGGCAGCGCCTTGTTGGGTGGGTACACCTCCAGCCATCTTAGCGAGCAAGCTCTATCGACCAGAGCCAACCAACAACTCTTGTCCTTGCAAGCGAGTAAGGCCAATGAAATGAAGCATTATTTTTATTTTATCGAACAGCAATTGCTAAGTAAGGCCAGTCTGGTACACACACAAACTGCATTGCAAGCTTTCACTCAGGCCTTTGCAGCCGTTCCACCTGCAACCATGCAGCAAAAAAAGGCTGTGGAACGCTTTTACCAGCAAGACTTCAGCCAACAGTATCTGGCGGTTAATCCGGGGGCAACACCAGACTTGCAGGGTAAACTAAGCCAACTATCACCAAGCGCAATGAGCCTGCAGGCAAAGTATCTGGCAGAAAACCCATATCCATTGGGTGATAAAGATAAACTCTTACCAGAGCAGGTGGAAACGCTGTACGATCAGGTACACGCACTTTATCATCCGGGTTTTAACCAGTTTTTGCATGCCTTTGGATATTACGATCTTTTTCTGGTCGACCCAGCTGGCAATCTGGTGTACTCGGTCTATAAAGAGCTAGATTTCGCCACCAATCTTTTTAACGGTAGTTACCAAACAACCGGTCTTGGTCAAGCTGCGGCCAGAGCAATGCGGGCAGGAAATCAACAAACCGTTTTTGAAGACTTTGCTCCATATTTCCCCTCCTATCAGGCACCAGCGTCATTCATTGCAACGCCCATTTATCACAACAACACTTTACTTGGCGCTCTAGTCTTCCAGATGCCAGTCGATGGCATCAATGACGTGTTAACGTTTTCCCAGCAATGGCAGCACGCAGGTCTGGGAGAGACTGGTCAGGTAGTCTTAATAGGGCCAGATGGCACCATGCGTAGTAACGATCGTCAGTTTTTACAGCAGCCTGAGCATTTTTTCCAACAGCTACAACTTAACCATAAGACTGATATTGCACAGCGCGTGCAACAAACGGGAACCACTATTGGTGTGTTACCTATTTCAGGCAAGGCTGTCACCCTTGCCCTCGCAGGACAAGATGGCATTGTTACCGAGCATCACTACCAGCATGGAACTTCTCTCCGTGCTTATCGAGCTATCGATGTATTTGGTCAACACTGGGCGCTTATCGCTGAAATAAGTCAGCAAGAAGCTCTGCAGGATTTGCCGGTATTAAAACATGCTTATGCCAAACGCAGTGCCATCTTCTTGTTGCTTGTCGTGCTCTTGGCTGTCGCACTTGGTTGGGTCTTTGCAAAAAGCTTAGTCAAACCACTGCGACTGGCCATTGAACAAATCGACCAGATGTGTCAGCAACGGGCGTTAGATGTGATCTTGCCAGCACAGGGCAACGATGAACTGGCGCAATTAGCAAGGGCACTAAATACAATGTTTGGGCTTTTTGCAACCACTCTGGCCGATTTCGATCAAACGGCGACCGACTTGCAGCAGCAAGCCAAGCAGATCACCAGCGGAATCAATAGTACGCACGAAAGTGTTGCTGAACAAACCGACAAAACCAATCAGGTGGTCTCTGCTGCAAGCCAGATGACGGCATCCATCAATGCAGTTGCTGAATCTGCTCGCCTAGCCTCAGCAGAAACAGAGCAAGCACAACAGTTGGGTGCTGAAGCTAAAGCTATAAGTCATGCGCTTAAGCAGGATATGTCCGTGATCCAACACGAAATCGCGCATGCATGCAGGCCAGTAAAGTGCTGCAACAGCGAAGTGATACCATCAACTCGGTACTGGATGTCATTGAATCCATTTCAGAACAAATAAATTTGTTGGCATTGAATGCCGCTACTGAAGCAGCGCGCGCTGGTAGTATAGGGCGTGGGTTTGCCGTGGTAGCCGACGAAGTTCGCACACTGGCAGCACATACCAAAAACTCAACTGAAGATATCCGTCAAAGTATAGTATCTGTACAAAGCCAAGTCGGGACGGTAGTACGGGTAATTGAAAAAGCCAACAGTATCATGCAGCATGGAGAGCAAGCTTGTCTGAACAATCAACTGATCTCAGCTGAATTAGTGCAGTTCATTGTTACCCTTAATGAAGTGACTTTGCAGGTGGCTACTGCCACTGAACAACAAGCAGCTGTCACCCATCACATAGAAGAAAGCATAGCGATTATCGCAGGCTTAGCAGGGGCGGTTACTGAAGAAATGCAACACATATCAAGTATCAGCCATAGGTTTCAGCAGCAAGGTGTGCATCTGCAAGCACAAATCGGCCGTTTTAAATTTTAACACTGCAACCTTGTAATGCCAAAATGACGATTTCTTCCTGCGGTTCCATGTTGGCCGTTTAGGTAAAGCAACTGGCTCTTTTTTACAAGTATTAGGCTTTGCAATTCAATACTATAGTATCTAGTGACAGCTTGTGAGCACTTTTTTCTCTCTCCTGAGTGGTTCGGTGGTGTAGTAAGCTAAGTTCTATTCCTTTCGTAGCTGTTTTCACTGCTAAATCGTGCCACAAGCTGTTGCTTTTATTTAGTTTATAGCCCACTTTAATAGCTGGGGGACAAGTCTTTATTAAGCAGAGTGTTATGAAGCAAATAGATAAGATTCATCCATGACCTTTTAAATTAATTGACCGGTAAACTTGCCGCAAGAAGGTGGCTTTCTCCTTTTTCATGGATTGTATTTCCAGTTTTAGTTTTAAATCGATTACCCACATCTGGCCGTGTTTCCCTTTGCAAACCTGTACTTAAATTCAAAGAGTCTAACGGCCATTTTACCTAATGGTTGTCCTGTTTTAGCAAGTTTGGCTGGCGCTTAATTCTTAGTGTAGCCATAAGAAACAGTTGCCTTTTGGCCCAACTACTCAGGCCAATGCCTGCAACTTTTTTCTTCATGCTTTGAGTGTTGGCAATAGCTCTCTGCTTAAAGTGTTACTTCTTACAACCAAAATAAGTAGGTACATGCTATGAAGTTATTTCGGCTTGCATTGGTAAGCAGCAGTTTGGTATTTGCGCTGGGAACCGCCCAGGCATCAGATACTGCTGTGATTAATT
>JAFIFR010000333.1 GCA_020831935.1 Alkalimonas sp. | reverse complement strand
CGTATACTAACCACCACTTGTCGGAGTGCCCTGACGATTGCGATGCAATCGAAAGAGCTGAGATCGCTGATGCGAGATCCGTGGAACCTGATTCAGGCTAATACCTGCGAAGGGAACAAGATGCGCTGCACCGTCCTACTACCTGGGATCCCTGCTGCAGCGCCTGGTGCATGCGGCAAACAGGCCACTGCCCCGCCTTTGTTCACCCACTCCAGACAAGCAACCTCAACCGATATCGGAACCAAGGAGCTTGCTATGTCAGAGAATTCAACCCCAGTATCAAAGCGCGAACAGCGCGCCCGGGCCCAGGTTTACATCCGTCAGCTGCAGGGCGAAACCTTTCCCAACTCCGTACGGCGGTATTTGCAAGGCGAACGCCCGGACATCAGAGTGCCGGTACGCTCTATTCAGCTGCACCCCAGCAAGAACAAAGACGGCAGCCTCGTCGAAAATCCCCCGTTGAATGTGTACGACACCTCCGGCCCTTATGGCGATCCGGAGCAAAAGCTCGATGTTCTGAAAGGCCTGCCGAAACTCAGACTGGATTGGATCAAAGCACGGGCAGATGTGGAAACCTCCCCACTGCCACCCTATCAGGAAATCGCGCTGGAGGAGTGGCACACGGAATTTTCGCACCAGCCACTGCGCGCTAAAGCCGGCAAAACGTTGACGCAACTGCACTACGCCCGAGCCGGTATCATTACACCGGAGATGGAGTTCATTGCCCTGCGGGAGAACATGGGCCGCTCAGAACAAGCGCAGGACGATGGCATGCGCCGGCACAACGGCAACAGCTTTGGCGCCCGCATGCCCAAGGTGATTACTGCCGAGTTTGTCCGCGAAGAAGTGGCCGCTGGCCGGGCCATTATTCCGGCCAACATCAATCACCCGGAAGCCGAGCCGATGATCATTGGCCGCAACTTCAAAGTGAAGGTCAATGCCAACATCGGCAACTCCTCGGTCACCTCCAGCATTGAAGAGGAAGTGGAAAAGCTGGTTTGGGCCACCCGCTGGGGCGCTGATACCGTGATGGATCTCTCCACCGGCCGGCGCATTCACCAAACCCGCGACTGGATTTTACGCAACAGCCCGGTGCCGATTGGCACCGTGCCGATTTATCAGGCACTGGAAAAAGTCAAAGGCGATGTCAGCCAGCTGAACTGGCAGGTGTTTAAAGACACTCTAGTGGAGCAAGCAGAACAAGGGGTGGATTACTTCACCATTCATGCCGGTGTTCTGCAGGAGTACGTTGGGCTGACCGCCAACCGGGTGACTGGTATCGTCTCGCGCGGTGGCGCCATCATGGCACAGTGGTGCCGCATCTTTAACCGGCAAAGCTTTTTGTATGAGCACTTTGAAGAGATTTGCCAGCTGTGTGCGGCCTACGATATTTCGTTGTCGCTTGGCGATGGCCTTCGCCCTGGCAGCATTGCCGATGCCAACGACGACGCGCAGTTTGCCGAGCTTCGCACCTTAGGTGAGCTGACCAAAATCGCCTGGCGCTACGATGTGCAGGTGATGATTGAGGGCCCGGGCCATGTGCCGATGCAGCTGATTGAAGAAAACATGACCGAGCAGCTCAAACACTGCCATGAAGCGCCCTTTTACACCTTAGGGCCGCTGACCACCGACATCGCCCCGGGTTACGATCACATCACTTCGGGTATTGGCGCGGCCATGATTGGCTGGTACGGCTGCGCCATGCTGTGCTACGTCACGCCCAAAGAGCATCTGGGCTTGCCGAACAAGGAAGATGTCAAGCAAGGCTTGATTGCCTACACCATTGCTGCCCATGCCGCCGATTTGGCCAAGGGCCACCCAGCTGCGCAGCTGCGCGATAATGCCTTGTCCAAAGCCCGTTACGAATTTCGCTGGCTGGATCAGTACAACTTATCGTTGGATCCCTTCACCGCCAAAGCCTACCATGATGAAACGCTTGGGCATGAAGGCGCTGAAACCGATGAGTTTTG
>JAFIFR010000040.1 GCA_020831935.1 Alkalimonas sp. | reverse complement strand
GTCACCAAACCCGTTACTGGAACCCGAAAATGAAGCCGTTCATCTTCGGCGCGCGCAACAAAGTGCACATCATCAACCTGGAAAAAACCGTTCCTCTGATGAACGATGCGCTGAGCTTCATCCAGCAGGTTTCTGCTAAAAAAGGCAAAATTCTGTTCGTAGGCACCAAGCGTGCAGCTTCTGAAGCCATCAAAGAAGCAGCGAAAAGCTGTGACCAGTTCTACGTTGATCACCGCTGGTTGGGCGGCATGCTGACCAACTGGAAAACGGTTCGTCAATCCATCAAGCGTTTGAAAGATCTGGAAGCACAGAGCCAGGACGGTACTTTCGACAAGCTGACCAAAAAAGAAGCTTTGGATCGTACCCGTGAAATGGACAAGCTGGAAAAGAGCCTGGGCGGTATCAAAGACATGGGCGGTTTGCCAGACGTGTTGTTCGTTATCGATGCCGATCACGAGCACATTGCGGTGAAAGAAGCCAACAACCTGGGTATTCCAGTGGTTGCTGTGGTCGATACCAACTCTGATCCGAAAGGCATTGATTACATCATTCCTGGCAACGATGACGCCATCCGCGCCATTCAGTTGTACCTGTCTGCGGTAAGCCAGGCGGTCAGCGAAGGCCGTAGCAACACCATCGAAGTTCAGGCGGAAGCTGAAGGTTTCGTCGAAGCTGAATAAGCTGCTGGCCCTAAAGGGCTGTGCGGATTAAGACATCAACAGAGGCTTCGGCCTCTGTTTGTTCAACCCGATTGATAACGAGGATACTCAGATGGCTGTAACTGCTGCCTTAGTAAAAGAGCTGCGCGAGCGTACCGGCGCAGGCATGATGGATTGTAAAAAAGCACTGCAAGAAACCAATGGTGACATTGAAGCGGCGATCGATGAAATGCGTAAAAGCGGTCTGGCCAAAGCAGCTAAGAAAGCTGGCCGTGTTGCTGCTGAAGGCACCATTATTACGCGCGTTGCCGATGGTTTCGGTGTGGCGGTTGAATTCAACTGTGAAACCGATTTCGTTGCCCGTGATGGCAGCTTCCTGGCTTTTGCCAACAGCGTGGCCGATCTGGTGCACAGCCAGAAGTTGTTCACTGTAGAAGCCTTACTGGCGGCTGACCTGAACGGCAGCACAGTGGAAGAAACCCGTGCCGCTCTGGTTGCTAAAATCGGTGAAAACATCAATGTACGTCGCATTGCTGTGGTGGAAGGCGAGACCATTGGTCAGTACATCCACTCAGGCCGTATCGGTGTCTTGGCAGTGCTGAAAGGCGGTAACGAAGACATCGCCAAAGACATCGCCATGCACGTTGCTGCTAACAACCCAGGTTTTGTGAAGCCTGAAGATGTGCCAGCTGATGTGGTTGAGCGTGAGCGCGCTATCCAAATCGAAATTGCTGTCAACAGCGGCAAGCCACAAGAAATTGCTGAGAAGATGGTTGCTGGCCGTATGGCTAAGTTCACCGGCGAAGTCAGCCTGACTGGCCAGCCATTCGTGAAAGATCCGTCCATCTCTACCGGTGAATTCCTGAAGCAAAATGGCGCTGATGCTGTTTCGTTCATTCGCCTGGAAGTGGGTGAAGGCATCGAAAAGAAAGAGGAAGACTTCGCTGCCGAAGTTGCTGCTCAAATCGCTGCCGCGAAGAAATAAATTTGCGCTTTAGCCTGAAGGCAAAAAACGCTAGAATAGCCGCGACCTCAGGTCGCGGTTTTTTTTGGCCTGCAACCAGGCGAGTCAGCCTGCACGGCAGCCGAACCTCACCTCAACCATACGCTAATAAGATGGAGCTCGCATGAATCCGAAACCAGCATACCGACGCATACTACTGAAACTGAGCGGTGAAGCCCTGATGGGGGACGAAGGCTTTGGCATCGACCCTAAAGTCCTGGATCGGATGGCGCAGGAGATCAAAGAGATCGTCGAGTTGGGCGTGCAAGTGGGGATTGTGATCGGTGGCGGCAATATTTTCCGCGGCGAAGGTTTGGCAAAAGCTGGCATGAACCGGGTGGTTGGTGACCACATGGGCATGCTGGCAACGGTGATGAATGGCCTGGCGATGCGGGATGCGCTGCACCGCGCCTACGTCAATGCCCGCATGATGAGCGCTGTGCCACTCAATGGTGTTTGCGACAACTACAGCTGGGCTGAAGCCATCAGCTTGTTGAAGTCGGGGCGGGTGGTTATTTTCTCTGCCGGTACCGGCAACCCATTTTTTACCACCGACTCGGCAGCCTGCTTGCGCGCCATTGAGATCGAGGCCGATGCGGTGCTCAAAGCCACCAAGGTGGATGGCGTTTATTCCGCCGATCCGGTGAAAGATCCGGCGGCAACCATGTACAGCACCTTAAGCTATGGCGAAGTGCTGGAAAAAGAATTAAAAGTGATGGATCTGGCTGCTTTTACCCTGGCCCGGGATCACAGCATGCCGATCCGTGTCTTTAACATGAATACCGCCGGCTCTTTAAAGCGGGTGGTGATGGGCGAAGTGGAAGGAACACTGATCGACCACGCGGAAAATTTACAGTAAACTAGTTCGAATGCATGCAAGCACTGTTAACAAGGATAACTCACGTGATTAATGACATTATCAACGACAGCAAAAGCCGGATGGAAAAGAGTGTCGATGCCCTGAAATCGCAACTGTCTAAAGTTCGGACCGGCAGGGCACACCCCAGCTTGCTGGATAACATTATGGTGCCTTATTACGGCGCAGATACGCCATTACGCCAGGTCGCCAACATTACGGTAGAAGATGCCCGTACTTTAAGTCTGACGGTCTTTGACAAAAGTGTGACGGCCGCGGTGGAAAAAGCCATCATCAACTCGGATCTGGGGCTCAACCCGATGAGCGCCGGCACCAACATTCGCATTCCTTTGCCTCCATTGACGGAAGAGCGTCGTCGCGATCTGGTGAAAGTGGTGAGAGCGGAAGCTGAACAAGGTCGTGTTGCCATTCGGAACATTCGCCGTGATGCCAACAACGATTTAAAAGCCTTGTTAAAAGAAAAAGAAATTACTGAAGACGATGAACGTCGTACCGCGGATGAAATCCAAAAGCTGACCGACTTGTATGTTAAGCGGGTCGATGAGGCTTTAGCGGACAAAGAAAAAGAGTTGATGGAAGTTTAAAGCGGTCATAGACCGATGGAACGCCGTGTTTGGGTTCAGACCCAGGTCGAACTTCACGGCGTTTTTTATTTGATGCAGGAGTCGCATGTCTAGTTCGTCGCAGCTAAGCCAGAATGAGTTGCCAAAACACGTTGCCATCATTATGGATGGCAACGGGCGCTGGGCGAAGCAACAGGGAAGGCCCAGGGTCTGGGGGCATAAAAAAGGCGCCGATGCCGTGCGCCGAAGTGTGCGCTTTTGTCGTGAGCTGAACATTCCGGCCTTAACGCTGTTCGCCTTTAGCAGTGAAAACTGGCAACGACCGGCCGACGAAGTCAGCAGCTTGATGCAGCTTTTCAAATTGATGCTGAAGAGTGAAGTCAAAAATCTGCATAAAAATCAGGTACGGCTGCGGGTCTGTGGTGATTTGAGTGCTTTTTCGACGGACTTGCGGCAGCAAATTGCCAGTGCTGAAGCCTTAACCGCAGACAACCAGGCATTGACACTGACCATTGCCGCCAATTATGGTGGCCGTTGGGATATCACTCAGGCTGCGCGTCAGCTGGCGATGGACGTTGCTGCTGGTCATTTGCAACCCGAGGCCATCGACGAGCAACGACTGGGGCAAAACATTCAGTTGGCCGACTTGCCCGAGTTGGATTTGCTGATCCGCACCGGCGGTGATTTGCGCATCAGTAATTTTTTATTATGGCAAGCGGCCTACGCTGAGTTGTGGTTTACCCCAACGCTCTGGCCCGACTTTAATCAGCAGGTATTTTCAGAGGCTATCGCGGCTTATGTCAGCCGTGAACGACGCTTTGGCTGTACCTCTGAGCAAGTCTGCGCTTTGGCCTCCCGCCAATCGAAAGGAACCTAATTTGCTAAAACAACGAATAATAACAGCAGTCATTCTGGCGCCACTGGCATTGGCCGCCGTATTTTTTTTGCCTTTGGCGGGTTTTGCCACCTTTGTTGCCATCGCTTTTTTATTGGGGGCCTGGGAGTGGGGGAGCTTCTGTGGCCTGCAGCAAAGTCGTAAGCGTTGGGGGTTTGTTGCCCTTATGGCTGCCATTTTGCTTTGCCTGTACTGGCTGTTGCCGGTGGACTTGAACTGGCCTTATACCAGCTCGGCACTGATTTTGGCGGTGCTGGCCTGTGGACTGCTTTGGTGGGGGCTGGCCGTCGCTTTGGTGGTTAGCTTCCCGGCCAGTCAGTCGCTTTGGTCTGAGCGGTTGTGGCTAAGAGCCCTGATGGGTCTGTTAACCCTGGTGCCGGCCTGGCTTGGTCTGGTGCTGGTGCGCAGTGTTGGTATCGAAACGAACCCCTATACCGGTGCCTGGCTGATCTGTGGTTTATTGGCTTTGGTGTGGGCGGCAGATATCGGCGGTTATTTGGTAGGAAAGCCGCTGGGGCGGACCAAGCTGATGCCAAAAGTCAGTCCAGGTAAAACCATTGAAGGGATGTTGGGTGGTTTGTTGATGGTTTTTGCATTGCTGGCCGCTTTTTGCTGGTATCTGGATTGGCCCACGCAAAGCCCGGTACTTTTTGTTGCTGCCTTTGTGTTGACGACCCTATCGGTGTTTGGCGATCTGACCGAGAGCATGTTAAAGCGGGTGGCCGGCGTCAAAGACAGCGGCCGTATGCTACCCGGCCATGGTGGCATTTTGGATCGCATCGACAGCCTGACAGCAACCGCACCCCTTTATGCCTTTCTGGTGGCCTTATTGGGTGGTTTTTACTAGATGCAGCGACTGGTAATTTTGGGAGCCACAGGCTCTATTGGCCAAAGCACCTTAAAAGTGGTCGCAGAGCACCCTGAGCGCTTTGAAGTCCTGGCACTGACAGCCCAGCGCTCTGTCAATGCGATGCTGGCTCTGTGCCGGACGTTCAAACCGCGTTATGCTGTGATGTCCGATCCGGCTGCCGCCTCCGAACTGCAGCGAGAACTGCAACAAAGCCATAGTGCTACTGAAGTGCTGGCTGGTGAGCAGGCATTGCAGCAGCTTGCTGCTCACCCGGATGCCGACCTGGTGATGGCGGCGATAGTGGGCTCCGCTGGTTTATTGCCAACACTTGCCGCTGTTCAGGCCGGGAAAAGCGTGCTGCTGGCCAATAAAGAGGCTTTGGTGATGGCCGGTGGGCTCTTTATGCAGCAAGTCCGTCAGCATCAGGCCCGTTTGTTGCCAATAGACAGCGAGCACAATGCCATCTTCCAATGCCTGCCAGCCGCTTTGCAGCAGGCGGTGGTGCATCAGCAGCTCCCGGCCGATAGCCTCGGGCAACATCGCATCAGCAAGCTGCTGCTGACAGCCAGCGGAGGCCCTTTTCTGCACAAGCCTTTGGCTGAGTTTCAGCAGATAACCCCGGCGCAGGCGGTTGCACACCCAAACTGGAGCATGGGGCAAAAAATATCCGTTGACAGTGCAACCATGATGAACAAAGGGCTGGAGTTTATTGAAGCGCATTGGCTATTTCAGTGTCCGGTCGATCAAATTGAAGTGGTGATTCACCCGCAAAGCGTGATCCATTCCATGGTGCAGTATCAGGATGGCTCTGTGATAGCGCAGCTGGGGCAGCCCGATATGTGCACGCCCATTGCCTATGCCATGGCGTACCCAGAGCGAATCAGCACGGCAGTGCCCGCATTGGACTTTAGTCAGTTGGGCGCTTTGAGTTTTTGCCCGGCCGAGCCTGAGCGTTTTCCTAACCTGTATTTAGCCATTGAGGCTTGCCGTGCCGGTCAGGCCGCCACCACCGCCTTAAACGCTGCCAACGAAGTTGCCGTTGCCGCCTTTTTAGCCGGACAGCTTAACTTTGTTGACATCGCTGCTGTCAATGCGGAAGTGTTGTCGTTGCTGGCAAGCCAGCAGGTCGATGAGCTGGCCAGTATCCTGGCACTGGATCAGGAAGCACGATCGAATGCGACCCAAATCGTCAAGAGGCTGCAACCATGAGTGTATTGCTGTGGAATATTGCCAGTTTTGTGCTGGCGCTGGGTATTCTGATTACCGTGCACGAGTTTGGCCACTTTTGGGTGGCACGCCGCAACGGTGTTTTGGTCAAACGATTTTCCATTGGTTTTGGCAAAGCCCTGTTTCGCTGGCGCGACCGTCAGGGGACTGAGTTTGTGGTGGCAATGATCCCACTGGGTGGTTATGTCCGGATGCTGGATGATCGTTTTGATCCTGTCTTGCCGCAATTTAAAGATCTGGCTTTTAATCAAAAAACCGTGCAGCAACGCATGGCTATTATTGCCGCTGGCCCTATGGCCAACTTTTTGTTTGCAATTTTTGCCCTCTGGCTGATGTACATGATAGGGGTTCCGGAAGCGCGCCCGGTGATTGCCGATGTACGAGCGGGCTCCATTGCTGCCAGTGCGGATTTACCGGCCGATCACCAAATCACCGCTGTCAATGGTCGCAGTGCGGCCGATATCCGCACGCTGAATTTGCTGTTGGTCGAGCAATTGGGGCGCAATCGACTCACGCTGGAGCTGCAAGACAGGGTCGCCGGCACTGTGATAGAACGTCAATTGGATACACAGGGCTGGCAGTTTGATCCAGACCGAGAGACTATTTTTGATAGTCTGGGCATTGATTTGGTGCTGCCGGTTCCGCTGACAACTTTGGCTTATATTGAACCGGACTCGCCGGCTGCTCAAGCAGGCCTGAACGTCGGGGATGAGATCACTCATGTTGATGGTTCATTACTGCAAGGTTGGCAGCAATTAACGGAGTGGATACAAAATAACCCAGATCAACCGCTTGACATGCGCATTCTTCGTGATGGACAGACACTGTCCTTGACAGTGATACCTGCACAGCGGCAAACTGCCGATGGTTTTTCGCGTGGTTATCTGGGAATTGTTCCTGCCAGCAGTGGCTGGCCTGAAGGGATCCGGTACACAAGTCGATACAACCCGATCGCAGCATTGCAGGTTGGTGTGCAACAAACCTGGCAGTTAACCCGGCTTAGCTTCAGCATGATTGGCAAGTTTATTTTTGGCGACGTGTCGGTGCGGCATTTAAGCGGGCCTATTTCGATAGCCCAGGGCGCCGGTACCACCGCAAGCATCGGTTTGATTGCCTTTTTAACCTTTTTGGCTCTGATTAGCGTCAATCTTGCGGTTATCAATTTATTGCCGCTGCCTATCTTGGATGGCGGGCACTTAATGTACATGGTTGTTGAACTAATACGTGGCAAACCGGTCTCTGAAAAGGCGCAGGAGATAGGTTTTCGGATAGGGGCCATGGTTCTTCTGCTGTTGATGGGAATTGCGCTACTCAACGATATTTCTCGTTTGTAATCACTAATCAAAAGTTGTTCACAGAATGATAATGAAACGATTGGCAGCTGCCATGCTGCTTGCTGGAATCAGTCACACAATCTACGCAGATGAACCCTTTGTGGTGCAGGATATTCAGGTCGATGGCCTGCAGCGCGTTGCCCTAGGGGCCGCGTTAAACAATATTCCTTTCAGTGTCGGTGATTCCGTCACCGAGTACACGCTGTCACGGAGCATCAAGACACTTTTTTCGGCCGGTCATTTTGACGATATTCGCGTACTGCGCGACGGTGACCGCGTCATCTTTCGTTTGAAAGAGCGCCCAACCATCAATAACATTGAATTTGATGGCAACAAAGACATCAAAGATGACCAACTCAACGAAAGCTTAGCTGCCCAGCGGATCCAGGTGGGGGAGCCGCTTGACAGAACCATCCTGCGGAGCATCGAAAATGGCTTGACCGAGTTCTACCATGGTGTCGGTAAATACCAGGCTTCAGTCGAGGTTGAACTGATTTACCTGCCGCGTAACCGGGTCAATGTCAAAATCAACTTTGACGAAGGCGATGCTGCCTCGGTTCGTCAAATTAATATCGTTGGCAATGAGATCTTTGATAATGACACCTTGCTGAGTGTTTTCGAATCCCGGCAGGACATGCCCCGCTGGCGTTTTTGGAGCTCCGATCGCTACCAAAAGCAGACCCTGCAAGGCGATTTTGAACGGGTCCAAAGCTACTACCTGGACCGCGGTTATCTTCGGTTTAGCATCGACTCATCCCAGGTTTCTGTCAGTCCGGATAAATCGTCCGTCTATGTCACGATGAATGTGACCGAAGGCGAACAATACAAGGTTCGTGGTGTTCGCTTTGCTGGCGACCTGATTGGTCAGGATGCGCTGATTGAACGGGTTGTGCCGATTAAGCCTGGCGAGTTGTACAATGGCGCTTTGGTTACCTTTACTGAAGAAACCATTGGCCGGATTCTAGCTCGTTTTGGTTATGCAAATTCACGTGTCACCACCATCCCTGATATTGATGACGAAAACAAAGAGGTGGAGTTGACCATCAACGTCGACCCGGGGAAACGCATTTATGTGCGTCGTATCGATATAGCGGGCAATGCCAACACCAAGGATGAAGTATTCCGGCGTGAGCTGCGTCAGCTGGAAGGCGGTTGGTTGTCCAACGATGCCTTAGAGTTGTCGAAAAACCGGATCCAGCGCTTGCCTTATGTCGAACGTATCGAATTTGAAACGCGCGATGTGCCTGGTGTGGAGGATCAGGTTGATATTACCTTCAATGTTCGTGAGCAGCCTTCTGGCAGTTTTAATGCCGGTATTTCCTATGGCGACTTCCAGGGCCTGGCCTTTCAGATTGGCGTTGAGCAAAGTAACTTTATGGGTTCTGGCAACAGTGCCGGTATCAACCTCAATACCAATAAATATCAACGCACTGTATCGTTGAACTACAACAACCCGTACTTCACGCTGGATGGTGTTAGTTTGGGTGGGCAGCTGTTTTACACCAAAACCGACTACAGCAGCCTGAGCTCAAACTTAGAAGCCTACCGTCAGACCCGCTATGGCGTCGGAGCCAGTATGGGCATTCCGATTAACGAGTTCAACCGGCTGAACTTTGGTGGCTCGATCAGTGTCAATGACCTGAGCTTGCTGCAAAACTACGATCAGCTGCGCCATTTCAAGAATGTGTTATTGGATGGCAATGATCCGGATGGTCGCTTAAAGTATGTCAACTACGAACTCACCGCAGGCTGGGTGCAAAGTACCCTGAACCGCGGCTTGTTCCCGACAGCAGGCCATTATTTTGGCTTGAATGGACGGATTTCGACACCAAACTCCGATTTGCAGTTCTTCAAAACGAATTTTGAAGCACGCAAATACATCCCATTAAGCCGGGACCACAGCTGGACCTTTATGAGCAAGCTGGAGCTTGGGTATGGCAATGGGTATGGCAGCCGCAATGGCTACGATTACACCCTGCCATTTAACGAGAATTTCACCGCTGGTGGTTACAATATTCGGGGGTTTGAGCACCGTATTATTGGTCCGCGCGCTGTATTCCGTTTGCCAACCAACATTCCAGGGTTACCGGACCCGATTGGTGGTGGCAGTGGCAACTTGCCAGGCGATCCATCGACAGACCGCTACAGTGTGTCGCAGCGCTCCATTGGTGGCAATGCCATGGCGGTGGCCACGCTGGAGCTGATTACGCCGACGCCTTTCGTGGGTGAAGACAGTCGTAACTCCGTTCGGACCAGTATCTTTGTCGATGCGGGGAATGTCTGGGATACCGAGTTTGATTTTAATCGTTATGCCAATCTGACTCAGCAGCGTCAATTTGAGCGTGAGCCGCTGTTGGCAGATTACTCTGATCCGACTATGATACGGATCAGCACCGGTGCATCCTTGCAATGGATTTCACCGATGGGTCCTTTGACCTTTAGCCTTGCACGTATCCTTAGAAAATATGAGGGTGACTTGCAGGAAAACTTCAGCTTTAATATCGGCGCTACGTTCTGATCCAGAAAAACATAGGAAGACAACCTTGAAAAATTTATTCGTTAAAACTGCAGCAACCTTAGTATTCGGTGTTTTTTTACTGGGCGCTACTGCCGCTCATGCTACTAAAATTGCATTTGTTGATGTGCAGACGATTGCCAGCCAGTTGCCACAGGCGCAGCAAATTCAGGAAACCATCATGGCTGAGTTTGGCGAGCGCATTGAGGCCATCGGCCAATTGGAGCGGGATATCAACTTCAATGTGGAAAAAATCCGTCGCGATGGCCCGACCATGAGTGAAGATGAACAACAGCAGTTGGCTGAAACCATCCAACGTCAGCAAATGCAGTACGAGCAAATGGCGCGGCCACTGGATGAGCAAATGCGCCAGCGTCAGGCTGAAGAGCGCAATAAGCTGTTGGCCTTGATTAAAAATGCCATTGACGTTGTTGCCGAGCAGGGCAATTACGACATCGTACTGAACTCTGGTGCCGCTGTGTATGCCAAAGAGAGTTACGATATTTCTGCTGCTGTGGTTCGTCAAATTACCAGCGGTAACTAAATGAAAGCCTGGACTGCCTTGCAACTGGCTCAGCATCTCGATGCTGAGCTCGTTGGTTCTGAAAGCCTGGAAATTACCGGTGTCGGTACCCTGGAGCGGGCGCGGCCAGATCAGGTTAGTTTTTTATCGAACCCCAAGCTCAAACATTTGCTACCGGCCTGCCAGGCGGGTCTTTTGTTGCTGCGGCCTGATGCTCAGTCGCTCTGGTCCGGGGCGGCTTTGCTGGTCGCTGATCCCTATGTGGCTTTTGCCAAATTAGCCCAGTTACTGGACTCGACTCCACCAGCTGCACTTGGTATTCACCCCAGTGCGCAAATTGATCCCAGCGCCATTCTGGGCAAAGGCGTATCGGTAGGTCCCTATGCCGTTATCTCCGCGGGTGCTGTGATTGGCGATAACAGCGAAATAGGCGCGCACTGTTTTGTTGGCGAAAGTGCCAAATTGGGTGAAGGCTGTCGGATTTGGCCCAATGTCACCATTTACCATCGCGTTGAGCTTGGTAAGCATTGCATAGTGCACAGTGGCGCTACGTTGGGAGCCGATGGGTTTGGCTTTGCCAATGAAGGTGGTCGCTGGTTGAAGATCCCACAAGTCGGCACTGTTCTCATTGGTGATGACTGTGAAATCGGTGCCCAAACCTGCATCGACCGTGGGGCTATTGAAGATACCGTAATTGGCGACAATGTGATCATCGATAATCTATGTCAGATAGCACACAATGTGCGGATTGGTGATCACACAGCCATAGCCGGTTGTACTACCATAGCTGGTAGCACCACTATAGGCCGCTACTGCATTATTGGTGGAGCCGCTGTGATCAATGGCCACATCGATATCTGTGACGGCGCTCAAATCAGTGGTATGGCGATGTTGATGAAGCCTGTGACCGAAAAAGGCGTCTATACTTCAGGTATACCGGCCACCACCAATGCCGAGTGGCGAAAAAACACAGCCCGGTTGCGGAAAATTGATCAACTCTATCAGCGCGTCAAAGAACTTGAGCAACGGCTTGATTACGTTCTGACAGATAGCAACTAAGTCTACCTACTACTGAGGATCAACCTTGGCTAATCCGATTTCTACCCTGGAAGTCCAGGACATTATGGCGTTATTGCCGCACCGCTACCCGTTCTTATTAATTGATCGGGTGCTTGATTACACCCCTGGGGAAAGTCTGACGGCGATTAAAAATGTCACCATTAATGAGCCAATTTTTACAGGCCATTTTCCAGGCCGTCCCATCTTTCCGGGGGTATTAATTTTAGAAGCCATGGCGCAAGCTACCGGCATTTTGGGCTTCAAAACGGCTGCCGAGCGTTCTGAAAATGAGCTCTACCTTTTCGCTGCTATTGATGATGCCCGCTTTAAAAAGCCGGTGGTTCCTGGCGACACCATGGTACTTGAAGTAAAATTCTTAAAAGAGCGTCGCAATATGTGGAAGTTTTACGGCGAAGCCAAAGTCGATGATCAGCTGGTCTGCAGTGCAGAGCTGATGTGTGCTAGGAGAGAATTCTAAAGTGATTCATCCATCTGCTGTGATAGAGCCAACGGCTCGTCTGGGAAACAATGTAACGGTTGGTCCTTTCAGTTACATCGGTGCTGATGTGGTGTTGGGCGATGATTGCATTGTCGAATCCAATGTGGTGATCAAAGGCCCAAGCATTATTGGCAAGGGCAATCACTTTTTCCAATTTGCCAGTATTGGTGAAGCTTGCCAGGATAAAAAGTACAAGAATGAGCCAACAGAGCTCATTGTGGGTGACTGCAATATTTTCCGTGAAGGCTGCACTGTGCATCGTGGCACCATTCAGGATGAAGGCAAGACTGTGATTGGCAGTCATAACCTTTTTATGAATTACACCCATGTGGCGCACGATTGCGTGATTGGCAGCAATGTTATTTATGCCAACAACGCCTCCACCGCCGGCCATGTCCATGTTGGTGATTGGGCAATTCTGGGTGGCATGAGTGGCGTGCATCAGTTTTGCCATATTGGTGCTCATAGCTTTATTGGTGGTGGTGCCATTGTGCTTAAAGATGTACCACCTTTTGTGATGGCCAACGGCAGTCCTGCTGTACCGGTCGGCATCAACAGCGAAGGATTAAAGCGTCGTGGTTTTACTGCTGAAACCCTGCTGGAGATCCGTCGTGCCTACAAAGAAATTTACCGCAAAGGCAACACCGTTGCGGAAGCCCTGGCGGCTTTGGCTGAGCAGAGCCAAGCCAACTCGGAGATCAAGCGCCTAACCCAATTTATCGAGCAATCCCAGCGCGGTATTATTCGTTAATCATTAGCACGGCTGCTCCGGTAGCAGCCAAGCTGATGCTCAGGACCCCGCAGATGTCGACAGTCGATTCTTCAGTTTCCCTATTGCGTGTTGCCATTATTGTTGGTGAGCACTCCGGCGATATCCTTGCCGCTGGAGTGATGAAAGCCATGCTCGAGCAGCGCTCCGACATTCAGTTTTTCGGTATCGGCGGCCCCAGAATGCAAGCGTTAGGCTTTGATGCCTGGTTCGATATGGAAGAACTGGCGGTGATGGGGTTGGTCGAAGTCCTGGGACGATTGCCCCGCTTGTTGTCCGTTCGCAAACAATTGCTGGCGCGGCTGTTGGCCGACCCACCGGATCTGGTGTTGGGGGTTGATGCACCGGATTTCAATTTGCCGGTTGAGCATCGCTTAAAACAGGCCGGTCTGACGACTGTGCATTATGTCAGTCCCTCGGTTTGGGCCTGGCGGCAAAAGCGCATTCATAAGATTGCTGCTGCCACCGACTTGGTGCTTGCCCTCTTGCCGTTTGAAAAAGCCTTCTACGATCAGCATCAGGTGCCTTGTCGCTTTGTCGGCCATACGCTGGCCGATCAAATGCCGCTGGTGCCTGACAAAGCAGCCGCTCGTCGAGCGCTTGGACTGAGCGATGCCCCGCTGTTGGCTCTGATGCCCGGCAGTCGCAGCAACGAAATAAAATTATTGGCCCCTGAATTCTTGCAGGCAGCGCAGCGGCTTAAAAGGCAGCAGCCTGAGTTGCAAATTGTCTGTGCCATGGTCACGGAGCAAAAAGCCGTACTCTTTGAGCAACTGCATCAGCACTATGCCGCTGATCTTGGGCTCACAGTGGTGATAGGCCAGTCGCGTCAGCTGCTCTGCGCAGCCGATGCAGTCTTTATTGCCTCGGGCACCGCCACTCTGGAAGCCATGTTGGCTAAATGCCCGATGGTGGTGGCTTACAAAATGAATGCATTGACTTATCAGCTGGCCAAGCGATTGGTCAAGATTGATTATTTTAGTTTGCCCAACTTACTGGCCAATGCACCATTGGTCCCTGAGTTGTTGCAGGCTGAGGTGACGGCTGACAATTTAGTGCAGGCGGTATTGCCCTTACTGAATGAGCAAGGCGATGCCTTACGTCAGCAGTTTACCCAGCTGCATCAGCAACTGGCCTGCAATGCCAGTCAACAAGCCGCTGATGCACTCTTTGCTTTGCTGCCGAAGGGGGCTGGTCATGACTGAGTTTGTTCGGCCAGAGGTGCAGTTGCTTTGTGGCGTCGATGAAGTGGGTCGAGGCCCTTTGGTGGGGGCTGTGGTCACCGCTGCGGTGATACTGGACCCGGCGCAGCCGATTGACGGGCTGACCGACTCGAAAAAGCTCAGTGAAAAAAAGCGCAACCAGTTGGCGCTGGAGATCCGGCAAAAGGCCTTGTGTTGGAGCCTGGGGCGGGCAGAGCCGGATGAAATTGATCGCTTGAATATTCTGCAAGCCACTTTGGTAGCGATGCAGCGGGCTGTTGCCGGCCTGGCCATTCAGCCAGAGTGGGTGTTGGTGGATGGCAATCGATGTCCGGATTTTGCCGTACCCGCCACTGCGGTGGTCAAAGGCGACAGCAAAGTTGCTGAAATCAGTGCCGCCTCTATTTTAGCAAAGGTTGCCCGGGATGAAGAAATGCATGCCTTGCACCTGCGTTACCCAAGCTTTGGTTTTGATCGGCACAAAGGTTACCCAACACCGGCGCATTTAGCGGCTATTCAGCAATTTGGTGTGTTGCCAGAGCATCGCCGCAGTTTTAAACCGGTGCAGCTGCAGCTTGGAGCACCGCTATGACCGCACCTGCCTTTGTGCACCTTCGGGTGCACAGCGACTTTTCCATGGTCGATGGTCTGGCCAAGGTCAAACCCATTCTCAAAGCCGCGGCCAGTTTGCAGATGCCAGCATTGGCACTGACCGATCAAATGAACCTCTGTGGGCTGGTGCGCTTCTACGGTGGTGCCATCGATGCGGGCATTAAACCCATCATCGGGGCCGACTTTTGGGTGCAAGACGAAGAGCTGTGCCAGGACTCTGGCCGTTTATTGATACTTGCAGCTGACAATACCGGCTATAAAAATCTAACCTTATTGCTCTCCAAAGCCTATTTACGGGGCCATGTACAGGGCAAGCCTCAAATCGATCATCAGTGGCTGGCCGAACACCATCAGGGCTTGATTTTGTTGTCCGGTGGCAAGGACGGTTTGCTGGGGAAGGCGCTGCTGAAACAAAATCGGCAGCAGGCGGCAGACTTGGTGCAGTTTTACCAGCAATACTTTCCGGATAGGTTTTATCTGGAGTTGATCCGCACCGGCAGAGCCGATGAAGAAAACTACATTCAGCTGGCGGTTGACCTGGCATCGGCTGCTGATTTACCGCTGGTTGCCACCAACGAGGTGGTGTTTTTAACGGCCGATGACTTTGCAGCCCACGAAATCCGGGTGGCCATCCATGACGGCTTCACGCTGGATGATAAGCGCAGGCCAAAACACTACTCTGAGCAGCAGTATTTGCGCACCGAACAAGAAATGCAGACGCTGTTCGCCGATCTGCCTGAAGCGCTGGAAAACTCGGTAGAAATCGCCCGGCGCTGCAACGTCACCATCCGCTTGCATGAATATTTTTTACCGGCTTTTCCAACCGGGGGCATGACCGACGCTGATTTTCTGGTGCTCAAGTCCCGTGAAGGTCTGGAGCAGCGGTTGCAGCAGCTTTTTCCTGAGCCCGAAGTCCGTGCCGCCCGCCGAGGCGAATACGACGAGCGCTTGCAGATCGAGCTTGATGTAATCAACCAGATGGGTTTTCCCGGCTACTTCCTGGTGGTGATGGAGTTCATTCAGTGGAGCAAAGATCACGGTATTCCGGTGGGACCGGGGCGGGGCTCTGGTGCCGGCTCCTTGGTGGCTTATGCGCTGAAGATTACCGATCTGGATCCACTGGAGTTCGATTTACTTTTTGAGCGTTTCTTAAACCCTGAGCGGGTTTCGATGCCGGATTTTGATGTCGACTTTTGCATGGACAGACGTGATGAAGTCATCGAGCACGTCGCCGAGATGTATGGCCGGGAAGCAGTGTCGCAAATCATCACCTTCGGCACCATGGCCGCCAAGGCCGTGATCCGGGATGTGGGTCGGGTACTGGGGCATCCCTATGGCTTCGTCGATCGCATCTCCAAACTGATTCCACCCACCCCTGGCATGACACTGGAGCAAGCCTTTAAAGAAGAGCCGCGCTTACCAGAATTGTACCAGCAGGATGAAGAGGTCCGCGATCTGATTGATATGGCGCGGCGGTTGGAAGGGGTGACCCGTAATGCTGGCAAGCATGCCGGCGGTGTGGTGATAGCGCCCACCAAGATTACCGACTTTTCACCGCTGTACTGCGATGATGAAGGCAAGAACCCGGTTACCCAGTTCGATAAAAATGATGTGGAAACGGCCGGTCTGGTCAAGTTCGACTTCCTGGGGCTGCGTACCCTGACCATCCTGCAATGGGCGGTCGATATGGTCAATGCCCGTCGTAAGCTGCAGAATCAGCCCTTGGTGGATATCAACACCATACCGTTGAACGACTCAAGGAGCATTCAAACCCTGCTAAGGGCGGACACCACAGCTGTGTTTCAGCTGGAATCGCGCGGTATGAAAGACTTGATCCGCCGGTTAAAGCCAGACTGTTTTGAGGACATGATTGCCCTGGTGGCCTTGTTCCGGCCCGGCCCTTTGCAATCGGGCATGGTGGATAACTTCATTGACCGCAAGCAGGGACGAGAAGACATCTCGTATCCGGATGCCAATTACCAGCATGAATCCTTAAAGCCTATTCTGGAGCCGACCTACGGCATCATTCTGTATCAAGAGCAGGTGATGCAGATTGCTCAGGTGCTGGCCGGCTACACGCTGGGTGGCGCCGACTTGTTACGACGCGCTATGGGTAAGAAAAAGCCGGAAGAGATGGCCAAGCAACGGGCGGTCTTTGAAGAAGGGGCTCGCAACAACGGCATCGACGGCGACCTGGCGATCAAGATCTTTGACCTGGTGGAAAAATTTGCCGGTTACGGTTTTAACAAATCGCACTCGGCAGCCTACGCGCTGGTGTCCTACCAGACCTTGTGGATGAAAACCCACTTTCCGGCTGAGTTTATGGCGGCTGTGATGTCGGCCGATATGGACAACACCGATAAAATTGTCACTCTGGTGGATGAGTGCGAGCGGATGAAGCTCAAATTGCTGCCACCGGATGTCAATGCTGGCCAATACAAATTCACCGTGGATGATCAGGGCCGAATTATCTACGGCATCGGTGCCATCAAGGGAGTCGGCGAAGGGCCGGTTGCTGCCATTATCGAAGCGCGGCAGCGCGCCGGCGCTTTTACCGACTTGTTTGATTTTTGCTACAAAGTGGATTTAAAGAAGTTGGGTAAGCGGGTCATCGAAAAATTGATTATGGCCGGTGCTTTGGATCAGCTGGGGCCGCACCGGGCTGCACTGGCGGCTACGCTGGAAGACGCCGTTAGGGCAGCTGAGCAACAGGCCAGTGCCGAAGCCATTGGTCAGGATGACCTCTTTGGTGCGTTAACGCCTGAGCCAGAGCAAGCGATGCAATCTTTCCGTCAGGTGGCGCCCTGGCCGGATGAAGTCTGGCTGGAAGGCGAGCGGGAAACCCTGGGGCTTTACCTGACAGGCCATCCTATCAACCGTTATCTGGATGAGCTGTCCCACTATGTCGGCTGTCGTTTGGTTGATTTGCAACCGACCCGCGGTGAGCAGAGCATTACAGTGGCCGGTCTGGTGGTGGCGGTGCGGGTGCTGGTGAATAAAAAAGGCCGGCGTTGGGCACTGCTCACCCTGGACGATAAGTCCGCCCGGGTGGATGTGCGCTTGTTTCCGGACCAGTTTGAAACCTTTGAAGCCCTGCTGCAAAAAGACAAGGTTTTGGTAATAAGCGGACAGGTACGATTTGATGATTTCAGTGGTGGCCTTACAATGACCGGCCGCGAT
>JAFIFR010000332.1 GCA_020831935.1 Alkalimonas sp. | reverse complement strand
CCAAGTGAATATACTGCAAGAGGGGAAATGGTCGGTGATGCAGGATTTGAACCTGTGACCCGTTCGGGCTAAGAGTACCCAAACCAAGTGAATATACTGCAAGAGGGGAAATGGTCGGTGATGCAGGATTTGAACCTGCGACCCCTTGGACCCAAACCAAGTGCGCTACCAAGCTGCGCCAATCACCGACATTTCGAACGAGTTGGGGTGGATGATGGGGCTCGAACCCACGACAACCGGAATCACAATCCGGGGCTCTACCAACTGAGCTACAACCACCACATTATAAACTTGCCTTGCACCCAAATGGCGCGCCCGATAGGATTCGAACCTATGACCCACGGCTTAGAAGGCCGTTGCTCTATCCAACTGAGCTACGGGCGCACATGTCAAACGCCTACGCGGGAGAGATAGTGGTCGGTGATGCAGGATTTGAACCTGCGACCCCTTGGACCCAAACCAAGTGCGCTACCAAGCTGCGCCAATCACCGACAGTGCTGCATCGCTGCAACGGGGCGGAATATTAACGCCCGGACGATGGATCGTCAAACCTTTTTTTTGTCCAGGCCTTTGATTGCTGCTTATTTATACCAAGCCATCAAATGGCTTGAAAACCTTTAACCAGAAGCTAGCAGAACTACGGGCAGCTTGTTCGCTTGGATCAACCCTATGCATCTGGTCATCCTGCGATGGGTATGAGAAAATAACAGCATCTACTAAGATTGAGAGAAGCTATGACCGCCCAATTGATCGATGGTAAAGCCGTCGCCCAGTCCATTAAAGATCAAGTCGCCGCCAAGGTACAACACAGAATTCAGCAAGGCAAGCGGGTGCCTGGCTTGGCCGTGGTGCTGGTGGGTCAGGATCCGGCCTCCCAAGTCTATGTCGGCAGTAAACGTAAAAGCTGTGACGAAGTTGGTTTTCGTTCTTTTTCCTACGACTTACCTGCCGATAGTTCTGAGCAGCAACTGCTGGACTTGATCGATCAACTCAATCAGGACGCCGAGGTCGATGGCATCCTGGTGCAGTTGCCGCTGCCAGCCGGGCTGGACGCATCGCGGATTTTAGAGCGGATTCACCCCCACAAAGACGTCGATGGCTTTCATCCCTACAACATTGGGCGCTTAGCTCAGCGGATGCCGGCTCTTCGCCCCTGCACGCCCAAGGGCATTATCGCGCTGCTGGAAAGCACCGGACACCCCATTAAAGGCTTGCATGCCGTGGTAGTTGGAGCTTCCAACATCGTCGGTCGCCCAATGGGATTGGAGCTGCTGCTGGCTGGTTGCACCACCACCATCTGTCATCGCTTTACCCGCGACCTGGAGTACCATGTACGTCAGGCCGAGCTGCTGGTGGTTGCCGTGGGTAAACCCAACTTTATTCCGGGCGAGTGGATCAAACCCGGAGCTCTGGTGATCGATGTTGGCATCAACCGGCTGGACACAGGCAAGCTGGTGGGCGATATCGGCTTTGATGCCGCAGTTCAGCGCGCCGCTTTTATCACCCCCGTCCCTGGTGGTGTTGGCCCGATGACGGTTGCCTGCTTAATTGAAAATACCCTGGAAGCCTGCGAGCGCTATCACGAGCACGCTTAATGCCAGACTGCCATAAAAAAAACCGCAGCCTGTTGGACTGCGGTTTTTTTATGCTCTGCCAGCACTAGTGACTGCGACTAAAGCGCTGCACCAGATCTTTGAGATCATTGGCTGTATCCTGCAAACGGAACACACTTTGCGCCGCCTGCTCACCTTTGCCTGTGCTGTCGTGCGCCAGCTCTGAAATACTGACCACCTGACGGTTGATATCATCGGCCACATGCGCCTGCTGCTCCACCGCTGTCGCCATTTGCATCGCCATAGCAGCGATGCTGTTAATGGCCTGGCTGATGCCATCCAGCATGTTTTCGGCATCGGCCACCATGGCAACCCCTTTTTCGGCATCGCCTTTACCGCTCTCAGCCACTTCCACTGCCGCATCGGCTTTGCGGGTAAGCTCAGAAATAATGCC
>JAFIFR010000039.1 GCA_020831935.1 Alkalimonas sp. | reverse complement strand
GCTCGTGTACGGGCGTCGATGGACAAGAAACTGTGAAAAAGCAAAGACCTGTAAACCTCGACCTGACCACAATTTCACTTCCGGCATCTGCCAAAGCCTCTATCCTGCACCGTGTAACCGGCGTGGCAATGTTTATTGCCTTGATTCTGGTGGTATGGGCCTGGGCTGTCTCACTGTCTTCGCCTGAAGGCTTTGAATGGGTGAAATCTGTAATGACCTCTCACTTTGCCAAATTCCTGGCTTGGGGCACCATTACGGTGCTGTTGTATCACCTGATTGGTGGTATCCGCCACATGATTATGGATTTGGGTTACTGGGAAGAGCTGTCTTCTGGCAACACCAGCGCACGTGTTGCCATTGGCCTTTGGGTAGTATTAGCCGTTCTGGCAGGAGGTTGGTTATGGTTTTAAATCAAGCATCCTTAAAACGCGATGGCGTACAGGATTATGTGTCTATTCGTGCAACCGCAACTGTATTGGGTTTGTACGTTCTCTTTATTCTGGGCTTTTTTCTGGTAACGCCTGAGGTTACCTACGAGGTTTGGACAGGTCTTTTCTCCCAGCTGTGGATGAAAATCTTTACGCTGCTGGCCTTGCTGGCGGTTGCTATTCATGCCCGCATTGGCCTGTGGCAAGTGGTGACCGATTACATCAAATGCTCGCGTCTGCGCGCTGTGGTGCAGTTTTTGGTCAGCGTTGTTGCTTTCAGCTATGTCGCTGTTGGCCTCTTTGTGTTGTGGGGTGTGTAAATGAGTATTCCAGTTCGTGAATTTGATGCCATTGTGATTGGTGCTGGTGGGGCCGGCATGCGTGCTGCTCTGCAAATCACCCAATCCGGTTTAACCTGTGCGCTGTTATCAAAAGTATTTCCAACCCGCTCGCACACAGTGTCGGCGCAAGGCGGTATTACCGTTGCTTTGGGCAACTCTCATCCGGACAACTGGGAATGGCATATGTTCGATACCGTCAAAGGCTCCGATTACATCGGTGACCAGGACGCCATTGAATACATGTGCAAAACCGGCCCTGAAGCCATTACGGAATTAGAGAACATGGGTCTGCCATTCTCCCGTTTTGAAAACGGCCGGGTCTATCAGCGTCCATTTGGAGGCCAGTCGAAAAACTTCGGTGGTGAGCAAGCTGCCCGTACTGCCGCAGCGGCGGATCGTACCGGCCATGCCTTGCTGCATTTGCTGTACCAGCAAAACGTCAAAAATCGTACCCAGGTGTTCAGTGAGTGGTATGCGCTGGATCTGGTGAAAAACCAGGATGGTGCCGTGGTCGGCTGTACTGCCATTGACATTGAAACCGGCGAAATCGTTTATTTCAAAGCCCGTGCCACCGTGTTGGCAACTGGCGGTGCCGGCCGTATTTATGCCTCTACCACCAATGCCCACATCAATACCGGTGACGGGGTTGGTATGGCGCTGCGGGCTGGTGTGCCGCTGCAGGACATGGAAATGTGGCAATTCCACCCAACCGGTATTGCCGGTGCCGGTACGCTGGTGACGGAAGGCTGCCGTGGTGAAGGTGGTTATCTGCTGAATAAGGACGGTGAGCGCTTTATGGAGCGTTACGCGCCGAACGCCAAAGATCTGGCGGGTCGTGACGTGGTTGCCCGCTCCATGATGACTGAAATTCGTGAAGGCCGCGGCTGCGATGGCCCTTGGGGCGTGCACATTAAACTGAAGCTGGATCATCTGGGCGAAGAGGTGCTGGAAAGCCGTCTGCCTGGTATTTGTGAGCTGTCACGCACTTTTGCCCACGTCGATCCGGTCAAAGAGCCGATCCCGGTGATTCCGACCTGCCATTACATGATGGGTGGTATTCCAACCAACGTGAATGGTCAGGTGATTAAGCCAACGGCCGATGGCAATGATGCCGTGGTCCCTGGTTTGTTTGCTTGTGGTGAGATTGCTTGTGTCTCGGTGCATGGTGCCAACCGTCTGGGCGGTAATTCCTTGCTGGATCTGGTGGTGTTTGGTCGTGCTACCGGCCTGCATCTGGGCGAGGCGCTGGCTGCGACAGCCGAAGGCCGTGCTGCGTCCGAGTCGGATTTGGATGCTGCTCTGGCGCGCACGCGCCGCTGGGAAGACAGCAAGCCTGGTCAGGGCGAAGACCCGGTGCAAATTAAGAAAGACTTGCAAAACTGCATGCAGCTGAACTTCTCGGTGTTCCGTGAAGGTGAAGCCATGGCGGAAGGCTTGCAAGAGCTGAAAACCATCCGTGAGCGCTTGCAGTTTGCCCGTCTGGATGACAAGAGCTCGGACTTCAATACCCAGCGTATTGAGTGTCTGGAGCTGGACAACCTGATGGAAACGGCATACTCCACAGCGGTTGCTGCAAACTTCCGGACCGAAAGCCGTGGCGCGCATGCCCGTTTTGACTTCCCGGACCGTGACGATGAAAACTGGTTGTGCCACAGTGTGTACAGCCCGGATACCGAGTCGATGTTTAAGCGGAAAGTCAATCTGGAGCCTAAGTTCCGGGAAGCCTTCCCACCCAAAGCGCGTACTTACTAAGAGGGCCATGCGATGAAGAAGTTAGTATTCTCCGTCTATCGTTACAACCCTGATGTCGATAATGCACCTCGCATGCAGGATTACACGCTGGACAACCCGGAAGGCCGGGACATGATGGTGCTGGATGCACTGTTAAAATTGAAAGAGCAGGATCCAACCCTGTCGTTCCGTCGCTCTTGCCGTGAGGGCGTCTGTGGTTCCGATGGTCTGAACATGAACGGCAAGAATGGCCTGGCCTGTATCACACCGTTGTCGGCTGTCGGCTTAAAGGGTGGAAAAATTGTCATCCGGCCTTTGCCTGGTCTGCCTGTGGTGCGTGACCTGGTGGTCGACATGAGCCAGTTCTACACTCAGTACGAGAAGGTGAAGCCCTACTTAATCAACGACAGCAAGCTGCCACCAGCAGGTGAGTTTTTGCAGTCGCCGGAAGAGCGGGCTAAGCTGGATGGATTGTACGAGTGCATCTTGTGTGCTTGTTGTTCGACCTCGTGCCCGTCGTTCTGGTGGAATCCGGATAAGTTCATTGGCCCGGCCGGTTTGCTGCATGCTTACCGCTTCCTGGCAGACAGCCGAGATACCGCGACGGAAGAACGTTTGAACGACCTGGATGATGCCTTTAGCGTATTTCGCTGTCATGGCATTATGAACTGTGTCAACGTTTGTCCGAAAGGCCTGAACCCGACCAAGGCCATTGGTCAGATCAAATCCATGTTGTTAAGCCGGGCGCTGTAAAGCGCCCCTGTTGAGCAAGTAACTGATGCACGCAATCAACGAATGGTACAGAGGCTCTACTGTTCGTTTTTTGCCGTTTCTTCCAGGTGCGCAGAAATAAGGGAAACTAAATGCACGAAGGTGTGATGAAGGCTTGGCTGGAGTCGTCTCATCTGGGCGGTGGCAACATGGCCTATGTCGATGAGCTGTATGAATCCTATTTGGCAGAACCTACCAGCGTAGGGGATGAATGGCGAGAGTTTTTTGCTCAGCTGCCGAAACTTGATGGCGTCGATTTGGAGGTCCGTCACACGGATATCCGACAACAATTTGCCGAATTGGCCCGCAACAAACACCGTGAAGTTGTTACGGTGCAGGGTGCTCAGGCGGCGGATTCCCGTCAGGTGAAGGTGCTGCAACTGATTAACTCCTATCGTTTCCGTGGGCATCAGCATGCCCGGCTGGACCCTCTGGATTTATGGAAACAGCCTCGGGTACGTGATCTGGAACTGTCGTATCACGACTTGTCTGAAGCTGATTACGATACTGAGTTCCATGTTGGATCATTCGCCGGTGGTCCTGAAAAAATGAAATTGGGCGATTTGCACAAGGCACTGGAAAAAACCTACTGTGGTTCCATTGGTGCCGAGTACATGCACATCGTTTCGACCGACGAAAAACGCTGGATCCAACAGCGGCTTGAGAGCATTCATTCCACGCCATCCTTTGATAAAGCAACCAAGACCCGCATTCTGAAAAATCTGATTGCTGCCGATGGCCTGGAAAAGTACCTGGGCTCGAAGTTCCCGGGTGCCAAGCGCTTTGGCCTGGAAGGTGGCGATGCCATGATCCCGATGCTGAAAACCATGATCCACCGAGCTGGGGAGCAGGGTGCTAAAGATTGTGTGATCGGCATGGCACACCGTGGTCGGTTAAATACCTTGATCAATGTGCTTGGCAAAAACCCATCGGATTTGTTCGATGAGTTTGCCGGCAAATACACCGTGGTGGGTGCCGGCGATGTGAAGTACCACATGGGCTTCTCGTCCGACTTTGCCACCGAAGGCGGCAATGTGCATTTGGCGCTGGCCTTTAATCCGTCGCATTTGGAAATTGTGAACCCGGTGGTGATGGGCTCGGTGCGTGCCCGTCTGGATCGTCGTGGTTGCAGCGATGGTACTCAGGCGCTGCCTATTACCATTCATGGTGACTCGGCCTTTGCGGGCCAAGGCGTGGTGGCGGAGACCTTCAATATTTCGCAAACCCGTGCTTTTAAAGTGGGTGGTACGGTCCGTATTGTCATCAACAACCAGGTTGGTTTTACCACTTCGAACCGCGAAGATACCCGCTCCACCGAATACTGTACCGATATTGCCAAGATGGTGCAGGCCCCTATTTTTCATGTTAATGGCGATGATCCGGAAGCTGTGGTACTGGTTTCTCAGCTGGCGGTGGATTACCGCAACACCTTCAAGCGCGATGTGGTCATCGATCTGGTGTGTTACCGCCGCAATGGCCACAACGAAGCCGATGAGCCGAATGCGACTCAGCCGTTGATGTATCAAAAAATCAAGAAGCACCCAACGCCGCGTGAGCTCTATGCCGATCAGCTGCGTCGTGAAGGTTTGCTGAACGATGACGATGTCAAAGCCATGATGGACGGCTACCGCGATGCACTCGACAAAGGCGACTGCGTGGTGGATGAGTGGCGTCAGATGGACCACACCAGCTCGGTGGACTGGACCCCATTCTTAAATCACGATTGGGACAGTGCTTACGATGCCAGCATGCCACTGGAGCAGTTGGTCGCACTGGGTGAACGCGCCATTGATATTCCGGCCAGTCATACCTTGCAGCGCCAGGTTGGCCGGGTTTACGAAGACCGTGCCAAGATGCTGAAAGGCGATAAAAAAATCGACTGGGGCTTTGCTGAAATTTTGGCCTATGCCGCTGTCGTGGATGAAGGCAGCCGTATCCGTATTGTCGGGCAGGACTCTGGCCGTGGTACTTTCTTCCATCGCCATGCGGTGTTGCACAATCAGACCGATGGCAGCACCTATGTGCCGTTGGAGCACATCTCGGATAAGCAGGGCCCATTCCAAGTGTACGATTCGGCTTTGTCTGAAGAAGCGGTATTGGCATTTGAGTACGGCTATGCCACCGCTGAGCCGCGTGCGTTGGTGATTTGGGAAGGTCAGTTTGGTGATTTTGCCAACGGTGCTCAGGTGGTGATTGACCAATTCCTGAGCTCGGGTGAGCAAAAGTGGGGGCGTTTGTGTGGGCTGACCCTGTTGCTGCCGCATGGCTACGAAGGGCAGGGCCCCGAGCACTCGTCGGCGCGTTTGGAGCGCTTCTTACAGCTTTGTGCCGATCACAACATGCAAATTTGTATACCGACCACGCCGGCGCAGGTATTCAACATGTTGCGCCGTCAGCAGGTACGGCCGATGCGTCGTCCCTTAATTGTGATGTCACCCAAGTCGTTGTTGCGTCATCCGTTGGCCACTTCCACGCTGGAAGAGCTGGCTTCCGGTCGCTACTACAATGTGATTGGTGAAATTGACGACATCAAACCGGCCGATGTGAAGCGGGTGGTATTTTGCAGCGGTAAAGTGTATTACGAGCTGTTGGAAGAGCGTCGCAAGCGTGAGATCACCGATATCGCCATCATCCGGGTTGAGCAGCTCTATCCATTCCCGCACGATGAAATGGCGCAAGTTTTGTCCCAGTACAGCCATGTCACTGACTACGTCTGGTGTCAGGAAGAGCCACAAAACCAGGGCGCCTGGTATTGCAGTCAGCACCACTTCCGCCATGCCATTGGTAAAGCGGGCTATCTGACGTACGCTGGTCGTGAAGCTTCGTCTTCACCGGCTGTTGGCTATTTGTCTGTGCACAACAAACAGCAGCAAGCACTGATCAACGATGCTCTGACGCTGAATCACGAGGAAAAATAATGGCGGATATTAAAGTTCCAGTCCTGCCCGAGTCGGTTGCTGATGCAACTGTGGCCAAGTGGCATGTGGCGGAAGGCGATGCGGTCAGCCGCGATCAAATCGTGGTCGACATTGAAACCGATAAAGTGGTGCTGGAAGTCGCAGCGCCGGAAGATGGTGTTATTGAGTCCATCCAGCATCAGGAAGGTGATACCGTCACCGCCGAGCAAGTTTTAGCAACACTGGGTGCTGGCGGCAAAGCCGCTGGCACTGAAAAAGCTTCTGCAGCTGGCGAAGATAAACCAGCGCAATCCTCTCAATCTGAACAATCCGCAAAAGGTGAACAAGTGGACATTCAAGTACCTGTACTTCCTGAATCCGTTGCTGATGCAACCATCGCCACCTGGCATGTTAAGCCAGGGGAAGCTGTGACCCGCGACCAGGTCCTGGTCGATATAGAAACCGACAAAGTGGTCCTGGAAGTGGTCGCTCAGGCCGATGGCGTGATGGGCGAGATCCTGGAAGATACCGGTGCGACCGTTCAGGCTGAGCAGGTGATTGGTAAGCTGGAAGCCGGTGCGGCCCCAGCCAAGTCGGATAGCAAGTCAGATGCCAAAGCCGAGAGCAAAGAGAGCAAAGCAGACAGCAACACCGATGCTGCTGACGAGGGCAGTGACGATGCATTGAGCCCATCCGTTCGTCGCCTGATTGCTGAAAAAGGTCTGGATGCCAGCAAAATCAAAGGCAGTGGCAAGAATGGCCGTATCACCAAAGACGATGTGGAAAAACACCTGGCTTCTGCTGGTAGCAAAGATGCTGCCAAGCCTGCGGCTGCAGCGCCTGCGCCTGTTAGTGGCGATCGGACCCAGAAGCGTGTGCCGATGACACGGCTGCGCAAAACCATTGCCAACCGCCTGCTGGATGCGAAAAACTCCACCGCCATGCTGACGACCTTCAATGAAGTCAACATGAAGCCGATTATGGATCTGCGCAAGCAGTACCAGGAGGTTTTCGAGAAGCGCCATGGTATTCGTTTGGGTTTTATGTCGTTCTACGTCAAAGCCGTAACCGAAGCCTTGAAGCGTTACCCGGAGGTCAATGCCTGCATTGATGGCGACGACATTGTTTACCACAACTACTTTGATATCAGCATTGCGGTCTCAACGCCGCGCGGACTGGTGACGCCGGTGCTGCGTGATTGCGACAAGATGAACCTGGCTGAAAGTGAAAAAGCCATTAAAGATTTGGCCATCAAGGGCCGCGATGGCAAATTGTCGATGGATGATCTGCAAGGCGGTAATTTCACCATCACCAACGGTGGTGTTTTTGGTTCCCTGATGTCCACCCCCATCATCAACCCACCACAATCTGCTATCCTTGGTATGCATAAGATCCAGGATCGTGCCATGGTGGTGGATGGTAAGATTGAGATCCTGCCAATGATGTATCTGGCGCTGTCGTACGATCACCGCATCATCGATGGCAAAGAGTCGGTCGGTTTCCTGGTCACCATTAAAGAGTTGCTGGAAGACCCAACCCGTATCTTGCTGGATATCTAACAACCGCAACCGGGTTAAAGCTTGCTTTAGCCTTCAGTGGTCATGCGAGCAGTCCCTGGTGACTGCTCGCGTCGTTTTGGCATTGTTATGCCAAAAAAATGCGAAATAATGCTGCAGTCAGACGTATGTAGCATTCCGAATCAGGCAGTGAAGCGCTATACTATGCGCCGATCTGTAGGTCAGGCTGTGCCATTAGGCCAGCTTTCATTCATAAAGAACGGAAAATAGCCATGAATTTGCACGAGTATCAGGCAAAACAGCTGTTCCGCGAGTACGGGTTACCAGTCTCTGAAGGCTTTGCGGAGGAAACTCCTCAGGCTGCTGCTGAAGCTGCAGACCGTATTGGTGGCAATCGCTGGGTCGTTAAAGCACAGGTTCACGCTGGTGGCCGCGGTAAAGCGGGTGGTGTGAAACTGGTTTCTTCCAAAGAAGAAATTCGTAATTTTGCGCAGCACTGGCTGGGTAAAAACCTGGTGACCTACCAAACTGATGAGAAAGGCCAACCGGTCAGCAAAATCCTGGTTGAGTCTTGCACCGATATCGAGAAAGAACTCTATTTGGGTGCTGTGGTCGATCGCTCCAGCCGTCGCATTGTCTTCATGGCATCGACTGAAGGCGGTGTGGACATCGAGAAAGTGGCTGAAGAAACCCCGGAAAAAATTATCAAGGTTGCGGTGGATCCTTTGGTGGGTGCTCAGCCTTTCCAGGCGCGTGAAATTGGTTTCAAGCTGGGCTTAACCCCAGAGCAAATCAAGCAATTTACCAAAATCTACCTGGGTCTGGCACAAATGTTCGTGGATCTGGACATTGCGCTGATCGAAGTGAACCCTCTGGTGATCACCTCTGCTGGCAACCTGCACTGTCTGGATGCCAAGCTGGTCGTTGACAGCAATGCGCTGTACCGTCAGCCAAAACTGCGTGATTTCCACGATCCATCGCAAGAAGACGAGCGTGAAGCCCGTGCTGCTCAGTGGGAACTGAACTACGTCGCACTCGAAGGCAACATCGGCTGTATGGTGAATGGTGCTGGTTTGGCCATGGGCACCATGGACATCGTCAAGCTGAGCGGCGGTAAGCCGGCCAACTTCCTGGATGTTGGCGGCGGCGCGACCAAAGAGCGTGTTTCTGAAGCCTTTAAAATCATCCTGTCGGATTCTGCTGTGAAAGCTGTCTTCGTCAATATCTTCGGTGGCATTGTGCGCTGTGACATGATCGCAGAAGGCATCATCGGTGCGGTGGAAGAAGTGGGTGTCAATGTGCCTGTAGTGGTTCGCTTAGAAGGCAACAATGCCGATCTGGGCGCTAAGAAGCTGCAAGACAGCGGTCTGAACATCATTGCAGCCAACTCACTGAGCGAAGCGGCTCAGGCTGTCGTTAAAGCTGCAGGAGGCAACTAATGAGCATTCTGATTAACAAAGACACCAAGGTGATCTGTCAGGGTTTCACTGGCAGCCAGGGGACTTTCCACTCCACGCAAGCGATCGAGTACGGTACGCAGATGGTCGGTGGTGTCAGCCCGGGTAAAGGTGGTTCTACCCATCTGGGCCTGCCGGTATTCAACACCGTGCGTGAAGCGGTAGAAGCCACAGGCGCCACTGCGACTGTGATCTACGTGCCAGCACCATTTTGTAAAGATGCCATTGTGGAAGCAGCTGATGCGGGTATTGAGCTGATCGTTTGTATCACTGAAGGTATCCCGACCATCGACATGCTGTTTGCCAAAGAGTACATTGACCGTAAAGGCGTGCGGATGATTGGTCCAAACTGCCCAGGCGTGATCACGCCGGACGAGTGCAAAATCGGCATCATGCCAGGCCATATCCACAAAGCCGGTAAAGTGGGCATCGTGTCCCGCTCTGGTACCCTGACCTATGAAGCGGTCAAGCAAACCACCGACGAAGGCTTTGGCCAGTCGACCTGTGTCGGTATTGGTGGTGACCCAATCCCAGGCTCAAACTTCATCGACATCCTGAAGTTGTTCCAGGACGATCCGAAAACCGAAGCCATCGTGATGATCGGTGAAATCGGTGGTACCGCAGAAGAAGAAGCGGCTGCTTACATCAAAGAGCATGTGACCAAGCCTGTGGTTTCTTACATTGCTGGTGTGACCGCTCCTCCGGGTAAGCGGATGGGCCACGCTGGTGCCATCATTTCTGGTGGTAAAGGCACTGCTGATGACAAGTTCCGTGCTTTGGAAGACGCTGGTGTTAAAACCGTGCGCTCTCTGGCCGATATCGGCAAGGCACTGCGCGAGCTGACCGGTTGGTAAGCCTAGGCTTTGCTTTAAAAAACCCGCTGCTTGCAGCGGGTTTTTTTTATTTGCATGCTTTTGCTGTCATCGCTTTGGAGAGCACTAGCCAGCAGCCATGCTGGTGTTATAATGCCTGCATTCTTAAGCTGCAGATGCAGTGAATTAGCAGAGGATTATCAGTATCATGGCGGACGTTGATCATCGCCCCACCAATTTTATTCGTCAAATCATTGATAAAGACTTAGCCAGTGGCAAGCACAGCTCGGTGCATACCCGTTTTCCGCCAGAGCCCAATGGCTTTTTGCACATTGGGCATGCCAAGTCCATCTGCCTGAACTTTGGCATCGCCGATGATTATCAGGGCAGCTGCAATTTGCGCTTTGACGATACCAACCCGGAAAAAGAGAACATCGACTTTGTGCACTCCATCCAGCAGGATGTGAAATGGCTGGGTTTTGACTGGCAAGAGCCGGTGCATTATTCCTCGGATTATTTCGACCAGTTGTATGGCTTTGCTGTGGAGTTGATAAACAAAGGCCTGGCCTATGTTTGTTACTTAAATGCGGAAGAAATGCGCGAGTACCGTGGCAGCCTGACCAAGCCAGGCAAGCACAGCCCGACCCGTGATACTTCGCCGGCAGAAAACCTCGCATTGTTTGAGAAAATGCGGGCCGGTGGCTTTAAAGAAGGGGAGTGCTCGCTGCGAGCCAAAATCGACATGGCATCGCCCTTTATCTGCATGCGGGACCCTGTCTTGTACCGGGTGAAATTTGCCCATCACCACCAAACCGGTGATACATGGTGCATTTACCCGATGTACGATTTTACCCACTGCATTTCGGATGCGCTGGAAGGCATTACCCACTCCTTGTGTACCTTGGAGTTTCAGGACAACCGCCGTTTGTACGACTGGATCCTGGACAACATCAGCATTGATTGTCACCCGCAGCAGATTGAGTTTTCCCGCCTGAATCTGGAATACACCGTGATGAGCAAGCGCAAGCTGCAAACCCTGGTGGAAAAAGAACTGGTGCAAGGCTGGGATGACCCACGGATGCCAACCATAGCCGGCTTGCGTCGCCGTGGTTACACCCCAGAGTCGATTCGCGAGTTTGCCAAGCGCATTGGTGTTACCAAGCAGGACAACATCATTGAGATGAGCGCTTTGGAGTCGTGCATTCGGGATGATTTGAATGTGCGGGCACCACGCGCCATGGCTGTATTGGAGCCGTTAAAAGTAACCATCTGCAATTATCCGGATGATGAACTGCAATGGCTGGACGCGCCCAATCACCCGAACGATGATAGCCTGGGACAGCGGAAAGTGCCGTTTGGCAAGGTGGTTTACATCGATCAGGCTGATTTTCGGGAAGAAGCCAATAAAAAGTACAAGCGCTTGGTGACCGGCGGCTGCGTACGTTTGCGCAATGCCTATGTGATTCAGGCCGAAGAAGTTGTTAAAGATGACGATGGCAACATCATTGAGTTGGTCTGCAGCTATTTACCAGAAACCCTGGGTGAAAACCCAGCCGATGGCCGCAAAGTTCGTGGTGTGATCCACTGGGTTGAAGCCAGTCAGGCGGTGGCCGCAGAGTTCCGGGTCTATGATCGTTTGTTTAAGGTGGCGAACCCGGCTGCCGAAGAAGACTTTTTGCAGTGTTTGAACCCGGATTCGCTGGTGGTAAAACAGGGTTGGGTCGAGCCATCATTAACAGAGGCCGAAGCTGGCAAAGCGTATCAGTTTGAGCGCGAGGGCTATTACTGCGCCGACAGCCAGGACTCGACACCAGAGCGCCCGGTATTTAACCGTACTGTTGGCTTACGTGACAGCTGGAACGACGGTGCTTCATAAAACAGCTGCTTTGTCTGGCAAAGGGCCTGCTTGCATGGCCCTTTTTTATTGATTAGCGACCTTTTCGCAGCAGCAAACCCAAGCCCAGAATGACGGCAATGACACCCAGCACCAGATAGAGCACCGTGTTGTCGGTGGGGTTTCCGGTCAGAACTTCACTGATTTGCGATGCGGTTGAATGGTACTCGGTGTAGGAAAAATAGAGTAAGATGGCTCCGGCGACCAGAGCTGCAATTCCGATGATCCGTTGCATAACACCTCGGTTTGTTGATTGCGCTTCTTGGCTTTAACCTTAATAATCCTAGTTGAAAATCAGAAAGTTGCTTGGTATTTTCGAAGTTTACCAATTGCGATAGTTGCCATTGACCACTGTCGAGGCAGTGACAGCAAGGCATTGTGGGGCAGCAGCAGGAACAGCAAGATGGCATCGGGACGTGACGAAAAAATAGAGCTGGAGCACGAAGCGGCCCGTATTTTTATGCGGCTGTATGAGCGCGACTTTGGCGTTAAAATGCGTCATATCTGGCACAATGAACCGCGCCGACCTGATGTTTCCTGCTATTACGACGATCAAAAGCTGGATCTGGAAATTGCCCACCTGTACGGCAGTGAAGCCGAAGCCATGCATATCCTGGGACGTGAGCTCAGTCCGCATACCCACCGTGAACTACTGCAATTGATGCGAATGCCGGCGGAGGCCCGGCTGGTGGCCGCATTGAACAGTTTATTGGCCAGTAAGGCTGAAAAACGCTACGACAGCAAGCGTGTCTGGTTGGTGATTCGCAATGCCAACCCCTTGTGGACCCGGGATGAAATGCTGGCCCATTTTCCACGACTGCATCTACCGGCCTCACACCCTTTTGAGCAGGTCTGGGTGATTGGCGACATGCTTGGAGAAAGCGGGTTGTTGGCGCTTTACCCTCCTTTACAGCAAGTGCATCACAAGCAAAAGGAAAGGACCTAATGCTGAATTTTTATCACCGGATGGCTACTTTACTGGCACCTGGTTTTTGGTTGGTGTTTGCCGGAGCTCTTGCTTCCGGTCTGGTGTTTGTTTGGCAGCTGTGGCACAGCAGCGCGCCACATCAAAGCTCGGTGCTGTTCTGGCTACTGCTGATGCTGGTTTGTTTGGCGGCTTTGTTGGTGATTAAATTATTTCGAACACCAGCTCCGCTGATTACCAGCGACATGGGCTTCTGGCAGCGACTGAAAGCCAGGGTGGTGCGGTTGGGCTACCTGCTGCTGGCGCTGATGACCAGCGGTTTGCTGCTTGCCATCGCCGTGCTGGGATTGCGGGTGGGTTTTGGCAGCTTGATGCGCTTGTTGCTTGGAGCCTAATGGATGCGCTGGGATATATTTTGCCGGGTGATCGATAACTTTGGTGATATCGGTGTTTGTTGGCGCCTGGCCAGTCAGTTGCGGCAAGAGTATGGCCTGAATATCCGGCTCTGGGTGGATGATTTAGTCAGTTTTCAGCGTATTTGCAGCGAGGTGAAGCCAGCGTTATCCCATCAAAGCCTGTCCGTTGGCGTCGAAGTGCTGCATTGGACAAAGGATGTCGATGGGCTGGTCGCTGAAGCTGGGAGCGCCGAGGTGGTGATTGAAGCTTTTGCTTGCGAGCTGCCGTCCAGTTACCTCAACGCCATGGTGCAGGCCAAGGTGCCACCGGTCTGGTTGAACCTGGATTATTTGTCGGCCGAAGATTGGGTCGAGCAGTGCCATGGTTTGCCTTCACCGCACCCTCAGCTGCCGCTGCAGAAGTACTTTTTCTTTCCCGGCTTTACCGACAAAACCGGCGGCTTGTTGCAGCGACCTGAACAAGGGCGGCAATTGCAGCACTGGTTGGCGCAAGGTGGCAGAACGCAATTGCTGCGTCATTTTGGTGTCCCCCAAGCTGAGCACGGCAATCAATTGATTTGTCTTTTTGCTTACAGTCACCCTGAACTCGCTGCATTGCTGACCTCATGGGGACAGCAATCTGAGCCTGTCACTTGCCTGGTACCAGCCGGGGCTTTGGTGGAGCAGTTGCGTCAGCTCTGGCCAGAGCTAATCCACACCGATGTACTGCAACTTGGCCGCTTGCGTTTGCAGCTGTTGCCTTACCTGCCACAACAACAGTTTGACCAACTGCTTTGGTGCGCCGATGTGAACTTTATTCGCGGTGAAGACTCACTGGTGCAGGCGATCTGGGCGGGCAAACCCTTTGTCTGGCAGCTGTACCGGCAAGATGAAGACCAGCAGTTGACCAAACTGGCGGCGTTTTGGCGGCGGTTTACCGCTGATATGCCATCTGAGCTGGAGCAGCGGCTCTGGTCTTTGTGGCTGCACTGGAATAACCAACAGGGGGTTGTTGTCGATTGGCAACAGGTGTTACCGCTATTACCAGATTGGCAGCAGCACTGTGCAAAATGGCATAGCCGGCTGAACCTGCAGGGGGATCTGGCAAAGAATCTGGTGCGTTTTGTTGAAAATAAATTTATACTAATGCCAAATTTTCCAGGCAAGAAGAAACTACTGTTATGATGAAAACTGCACAAGAATTGCGCGCTGGTCAGGTGATTATGGTCTCTGGCGAGCCAATGGTTATTTTAAAAGCAGAGTACAACAAGTCCGGTCGCAATGCGGCTGTGGTTAAAATGAAGCTGAAAAACCTGCTGAACAGCCAGGGAACTGAAACAGTTTACCGTGCTGATGACAAGTTTGAACAAGTGATTCTGGAAAACAAAGAAGTCACTTATTCTTACTACGCTGATCCTATGTATGTCTTTATGGACGAAGAGTACAACCAGTACGAAGTTGAAGCCGAGAACATGGAAAGCGCCCTGAAGTATTTGGGTGATGGCATGCAGTGTACTTTGGTGTTCTATGGCGAGCGTCCTATTTCGGTAGATTTGCCGACCATCGTGGTGCGGGAAGTGGTCTACACGGAGCCTGCGGCCAAAGGCGATACCACTGGCAAAGTGATGAAGCCCGCTAAGCTGGACACTGGCTTTGAGCTGATGGTGCCAGCCTTTGTCGAAACCGGTGATCGGATTGAAATTGACACCCGGACCGACGAATACCGTAGCCGGGCTAAAAGCTAAAAGCTATCGATTAACAACAAGGAGCTTCGGCTCCTTGTTTGTTTTTAAAGCGGCTGATTTACTGATTTACTGATTTACTCTGGGCAATACCAACACAAACGGTTTTTTCCCTGCTGTTTGGCCTGGTACAGCCTAACATCCGCTTGCTTCAGGCAATCCTCCAGCTTGTATTGTCGGTTCGGCGAGCAACAGATACCCCCAGCGCTTAACGTGATCAGATCGCTGACCGGGGAGAACTCATGGGGAATGGCCAGCTGAGCCAAGGCGGCAAAGCAATGCTCAATCAGTTGCTGGCTGCCATGTTCGGTGCTGTCTGGCAGCAGCATGACAAATTCTTCTCCGCCATAACGGGCAATAAAATCATGCGGGCGCTTTAAACTGTCTTTCAGGCAATGGGCAACCTGGTGCAGTACCTTGTCGCCGGCAGCATGACCATAGTGATCGTTGTATTCTTTGAAGTGATCGATGTCCAGCATCACCACACAAAGCTGGCTTTGCTGACGGATGGCGCTGCGCCAATACTGTTCCAGCAGTTGACTGTAGCGACGCCGGTTGGCAATGCCGGTCAGTGGGTCGATGTGGGCCAGTTGCTCCAGCATTTTTCGCTGCCGGGTCAGCTGCAGATGCAGTCGGACCCGGGCCTGCACTATGGCGGCATGAAAGGGCTTGTAGATGTAATCACAAGCACCAAGGCGTAGCCCTTGTTCTTCATGGCTGCTGTCGTTTAGGGCGGTAATAAAAATAACCGGGATAGCACTGGTCAGGCTGTGGTGCTTTAATCGTTTAATCAGCTCGAAACCACTGATGCCGGGCATCATCACATCCAGTAAGATCAAGTCTGGTAGGTACTCGTTGGCTTTTCGCAACCCTTGCTCTGCCGAGTGCGCCAAAGTCACATCGACATCCTGACGCAAAATATCTGCCAGAATCTTCAGATTGGTTTTTTGATCATCGATGATCAGCACCCGTTGCCGGTGGTTGACGCCAGACTCTATTGATGTGGCAGAATCCATTTCACTCGGGCTCCAATTGTTGCAACAGGGCTTGCAGCAGCTCGCAAGCCTGCTCAAACTCGATATTGGCTACAGTATGGCTGAGTTCGGCAACTTTTTCAGCATAGACAGATTGCCCCAATTGTTGCTGCAAACGTTCCAGCATCGGTTCCGCCGCCAGATCAGATTGCTGCAGCATCGGCAGCAGAGCTTGCAGTTTCTGCCTGAGCTGTTGATTGCTCAGGACTTGCGAAGCAGCGCTGTTGCTAATACCGAGGCGCTGGTGCAACAACGCCAGTAGCTGCTCCAATTGCGACAGCAAATCTGGCAGGGCCTGGGTTTGAGGCGGCGTTTGTCGTAGCTGGCTTTCCAACTGTTCACACAGTGCAGCAATGCCAAAAGCACCAATGTAAGCAGCTGCCGCTTTTAGCGAGTGAGCTTCATGCTGCAGGGCTTTGAAGTCTTGCTGCTGCAATTGAAGCCGCATTTTCTGTAGCAACTGCTGGTGTTCGTTGTAAAAAATAGGCAACAAGTTGCTGTAGATGGCCGCTTGGGGTCCGAGGTTTTTCCTGGCCTGCTGCTCATCCAGCAACGGGGGCTCTGTACCCGGGCTGTGGTGTTCAGGTGGGGGCCCGGAGGGAGCCGTCTTGCTTTGGCCGGGCAAGAAACGACCAAGAGTCTGATACAGCTGGTCGGGATCGATGGGTTTGGTCAGGTGAGCATTCATCCCGGCATCCAGGCTTTTCTCAATATCCTCCTGCAAGGCATGCGCGGTCATGGCGATCACCGGCACCTCGGTGAGCTTTAGCTCCTGACGAATTTTCCGGCAGGCTGTTAAACCATCCATTTCTGGCATTTGAATATCCATCAGTACCAGGTCGTAGTGATGTTGCTGCAGCAGGTCAAGCGCTGCCTGCCCATGCTCAGCGCAGTCGATGTCCGCTTCTGTATCTTGCAAGAAACCGAGTGCAACCTGACGGTTGATAAGGTGGTCTTCTACCAGCAGCAAGCGCTTGCCCTGTAAGTTTGGAACCTCGCTGCCCAACGGCGCTGTTGGCGCCGCTGCACCTTGTTGTTGGTAAAGCAGGGGGCTGATGGCATCCAGCAACATGGAGTAGTTGACCGGTTTTTCCAAAAACTGTTCAATTTTCACATCTTTCATGCTGGCTTTGGCTTGGGCTTTATCGTAGGCCGATACCATCAAAATATGGGGGCTGCGTGATCCCAGCCGCTGCTGAATACTGCGTGCGGTTTCGATGCCATCCATCCCTGGCATGCGCCAGTCCATCAGGATAAAGTCGTAGGGGTGCTGGCTGCTTTCTGCTTGCTCTATGCGCCTTATGGCATCCTGACCATTGCTGCATTGCTCTGCTTGCACACCCAGTTCATCCAGTTGTTTTAGCAAGACCATGCGGGTTAGTGCCATGTCATCCACCACCAGGGCGCGTAGCTGGCGCTTTATCAGTGCCTGATATTTTTGCTGAGGTTGGTACTCTGAGGCTTGCAACTCAATGGTAAAGTAAAAGGTGGTGCCATAACCGGCCTCACTCTCCAACCAGATTTCCCCCTCCATCAATTCACAGAGTTGTTTGCAGATGGTGAGGCCAAGGCCAGATCCCCCGTACTTACGGGTGATGGACTCATCGGCCTGGTTGAAGGACTGAAACAGCCGTTTTTGTTGTTGCTCGGTCATGCCGATGCCGGTATCTGTGACCGAACCGTGCAGTTTGTAGCGACCGCCTGCTTGAGAGGTGCCATGCAGCATCAGGCAGACGGAGCCGCTTTCGGTGAACTTAATGGCGTTATTGAGTAAATTTACCAACAGCTGCTGGATCCGCAGCGGGTCGCCTATCAGTTCGGCTGGGATCTCCGCTGACAAGTCGGCCACCAGTTCAAGGCCTTTGCTGTGTGCTTTTAGAGCAGTCATATGGATGGCTTGTTGCACCACAGGACTGATCGAAAATCGATTTTTTTCCAGACTGAGTTTGCCGGCTTCGACTTTCGAGAAATCCAGAATATCGTTGATCAGGCTTAGCAGCATCTCGCCGGAGCCTCGAATCTTGCTGAGGTAGTCCTGCTGCTCTGGATCCCGACAGTCTCTGCTCGCCAGTCGGCTGAGACCAATTACGGCATTGATCGGGGTGCGGATTTCATGGCTCATGCGGGCAAGAAATGCCGACTTAGC
>JAFIFR010000331.1 GCA_020831935.1 Alkalimonas sp. | reverse complement strand
ATCATGGTGTAGCATTGGCTTTTTTTGCAAAAGTGAATTGTGATGACCGAATCAATTTATGCCATTGGCACGGTGGGCACCCCTTGGGGGGAGGCGGAAAAAGCGCTGTGGTTAAGTCAGCAAAGCATTAAGCGCAGCTATCTGCAGCAAGTGGCCAGCCAGCTGGACGCATTGCCGGATGGTTTTGAGCTGGTTTGTTACGGCCAACTCGATTACCGCCGCTTTGGTGCCAGCGAATACCCGCTGTATGCAGTGAAAAGCCGTGTATGGGATCCGGCCAAACCCTCGGTACTGGTGACGGGTGGCGTGCATGGCTATGAGACCAGTGGGGTGCAGGGTGCTTTGGCGTTTTTGCAGCAGCAGGCGTCTAAGTACAGCCAGGCATTCAATCTTTTGGTGCTGCCATGTTTAAGCCCCTGGGGCTATGAAACCATCAACCGTTGGAACCCCAAAGCGCTTGATCCCAATCGCTCCTTTATCAGCAACAGCCCAGTACCTGAGTCGGCGCTGGCGATGGCCTATGTGTGCTCGGTAAGCAAGCACTGGCTGACGCACATCGACTTGCACGAGACCACCGACAGCGACAACAGCGAGTTTCGCCCGGCCAAAGCTGCCCGCGATGGTACTGTCAATACCAACTGGAACATCCCGGATGGCTTTTATCTGGTCGGCGATACCAAACAGCCGGCCGCTGATTTTCAGCAAGCCATTATCGAAGCGGTGGCCAAAGTAACCCATATTGCCGAACCGGATGAACAGGGCTGTTTGATTGGCGAGCCTGTGGTGCAGCCTGGGGTGATTTTGTACGACACCAAGGCTGCCGGCCTTTGCGCCGGCATGACGGATGCAGCCTTTGTCACCACCACCGAAGTCTACCCCGACAGTTCGCGCAGCACACCGGATAATTGCATTCAGGCGCAGCAGGCAGCCATTGGTGGGGCTCTGGATTACCTGTTTAGGCAGCCGTAGCCGCTGGCAATAGCTGACTTATCAGTTGCTCGGCACTTTGTTGGTTCAGATAGCGCGGCACTGCATAAGTAAAACGGGCTTCTTTCAGCGCTGCACGGGCGATGGCCGGGATATCGGCCGCTTGCAATTCGGCGACCTTGTCGGCAATGCCAAAATCCTGATTGAGCTGCCGAATGGCTGTGATCAGGGCCTGGGCGGCTTCCTGCTCTGTGGTCTCCGCGCCCACCAACTGGCAGTGTTTGGCCAGCAGCGCCATTTTTCGTCGGGCTTTGGGCTCTGAGTACTGAAGCACTGTTGGCATCACCATGGCATTGGCCAGACCGTGCGGTAGGTGGTAATAGGCCCCAAGCTGATGGGCAATCGCATGAATGTAACCGACACCTGCCACGGTAAAAGCTTTGCCTGCTAAATGTGCTGCTTCAGCCATCTGCTGGCGCGCTTCAAGATCAGCTCCGTTCTGGTAGGCGCGCGGTAAATAATTAAAGATGGCTTTGGCTGCGGTCAGTGCCTGCTGATCGGTGGTTCGGGTCGCGTTGCGTGAGACAAAGGCCTCCACCGCGTGCGTTAAGGCGTCCATACCGGTGCTGGCGGTGATGCCGGGTGGCAAAGCAGTCATCAGGCTGGCATCGAGCGCCGCCGCAGTCGGCAGCAGACGGACATCAATCAACGGCAGTTTGCGCTTGTTGGCCGGATCGGAAACGATGGCGGCGATGGTCGCTTCCGAGCCGGTACCGGCGGTGGTTGGAATGGCATACACCGGCAGCATGCCACGCGACACCCGCAGCAAGCCGCTCATTTTTAATACCGACTTGTTATTCTTAGCCCGCGCCGCAATCAGCTTGGCGGCATCCATCACCGAACCGCCGCCAACGGCCAACAGCGCAGTAGCCCCGCTTTGTTGCAGCACCTGGAAGCCGGCTTCGATTTGCGCATTGGTAGGGTCTGGCGTGATTTGGTCAAACAGCTGGTAAGGGATCTGCAGCCGCGTCAACTCAGCCTGAATGGGGCCCCGCACACCGAGCTGACTTAACGCCGAGTCGCTGAC
>JAFIFR010000330.1 GCA_020831935.1 Alkalimonas sp. | reverse complement strand
GGCGTGAAGATACACCGTGAAGGTGATAATCTGCGGCTGGAAATCCCATCTCAGCTGACTTTTGAAATTAACCGTTCGGATATCCGGCCACAACTGTATCCGGTGCTGAACGATATCGCCAGGGTGCTGGCCAATTACGACAAAACTATGCTGATTATCTCTGGCCATACCGACGATACCGGCCCGTACGATTTCAACATGCGCTTATCCTTGCAGCGGGCCGATAGCGTCAGCAGCTACCTGGCTGCCCAGGGCGTGTTGCCAATCCGGATGGAAACCCAGGGCTTTGGACCGACCTACCCGATGGTGCCCAACACCTCGGAAGCCAACCGGGCACTGAACCGCCGGGTGGAAATTCATATCGAGCCGGTGACTGAAAGCTAAGTTATGCACCCACTAAAAAAAACCTGCCGCGGCAGGTTTTCTTAATGGGTGCTACTGGATGGAAGAATAACTTCAAGCTGATGTGAGCCAGTCTTAAACTCAGTAAAGTCTTGTTGAAGTTGCTTCAGGACCGACTGGTGCTTCTCTATTACTGTGGCATCCACGCAGTTTGTTAAGAATACAGACGCCTCTTTCTCGGTTAATCCGATCAAAGAAGTGTATTGAGCTCCTGCTTTGATGGTAATGATATCGCTAATAAACTCATTTGTTGGTAAGCGCTGGGAGCGGGTAAACACCGAGGTAATATCAAAATCTGTGGTGCTTTGGTGTCTAAATGCAAAAATGTTGGCACCATAAATCTGTGATAAAACTTCGAAGTGATTGGGGTTAAAGGAGTCACCAAAGAGAATGCCCGAAAGCTCTCTGTGTTGGCTTGTTTTTGAACTATCAAAACGAAATTCTCTATCTGAGATTTGTGTAAACTCAGTAGGGATTTGCCAGTCGCACCCCATAAAGTGATAATTGATCGCAACAGCATTAGTACAACCAATACACAAGAAAGCTGTTAAAAAGAGTCTGAGGAGGTTCATGGTCTGAAGTGTATCTGTTGGTTGGCATTATAAAAATGAATGGAGTCGATTTTGCAACCGACCTGACAATTCCACCAGACATTAATACTTAACGGGTTCCAGCTTGCTACTGTAGTTGGGCCTAGTATTTTAGTGGCTATGCCCAAAGCTCCTTTAGTTGTACCTGCTATTATGATAGGCGTGTTAGCACCTATGATATCCTGCTGTAAAAGTTTAACTGTAAGGGCTCTTAGATGATGTATCTCTTCACGTAACAAAAGAGTGAGTGTTAGATCATCTAAATGATTGGTTTTCTGCCCCTGAAACTCAAGTAATTGTCGAAAATCCTGCACGGATGTTCGCTCGAGTCTTATGACCTCTTTGTTTAATGCATTACGCATTCTTGCAGCTGTTAGCCGGTTAATATTGGTAACATTATCGCCCTGTGAATTTTTTGCAATCTCGGCTTTTTTCCGGTCTTTGGTAGTAACTTGGGAAGAGGAACCGAGTAAGAGTGTAATAACGCGCATTACGCCCCCTTAGAGGTTGATATTGATAAAGGGTAATAAATCGGGTTGTTGTTGTCAATTAAAAGTCAACAATAGTTGGTTTTTTTGGTTGTTGTCTGCTTGTGTTAACAAGCTGACTTTTGGAGCAAAGCAAAAAGCGGGGTTTTCCTCGCATTTTTGCTTCTTGGTGAATAGGTGCAGAATTTACTTCTGATGCGCAAAGGCCTTTTGCACAAAGTTGGGCAGCGCCATGGCTGCTTTATGGATCCCAACGTTGTAATACTCGGTGGCCAAATCTGCAGCCTCGGCATCAGCCTCGCGAAAGCCGTTAAAGCCTTCACTCTTGCGTGCCAGGGTACAAGTCCACCAGCCGGATGGATAAATCATTTGTGGGAAATTCAGCGTTTGCAGCGCGGCAAAACCTGCATCCAGCATGGCCTGACGCATATCGGTCAGCAGTTGCAGGTGAATCAGTGGCGATTCGCTCTGTTGCACCAGAATACCGCCCGGGCGCAGTGCATTCAGGCAGCTTTGGTAAAAGGCGCGGTTAAACAAGC
>JAFIFR010000288.1 GCA_020831935.1 Alkalimonas sp. | reverse complement strand
TCACAAGCTGAGGGGCGTTGAGGGGATTTATAATCAGCATGATTATTTTGATGAGCGGAAGGAGGCTTTGGCTAAGTTGGCAGGACATTTAAGAAACATCATTGAAGGTTAACACCACCTAAAACTGGTACATCACCATCACAAGCCAGAAAGGCAGTGTGATGGTGATGAAATATCACTTATTTAATTATCATCCTCATCATAGCCTTGGTACTCATCATGATTAGGATTTAACTGGTTAGCATGGTTGTCCAGACTATCCCAGTAGGCGTCATTATTAGGATTCATGCTATCACTACGATCATCGTTTGCTGTTCGGCTCATACTAGTTTTCCTCAAAGTTAAAATTTAAATGTTTTCACAATTGCCATGAAAGCGCCTATTGTTCGGGCGCAATAGCTCGGCCCGTTAAGAAACCGCGGCCACATTTTCTAACGCCCGCACTACTTGCTGTAATTCTTCGGGCGTCGCACATCTGGCACCAAATTTTGCTCTCTCCTTTGACAGTTGCTCAAACTCGTCTGGGTTTTCAAGTAAATGCTCTGCTAACTCTAATGGAGTCTTATTGCCGACATCACGCTGCCAAGCCATTTTGGGCGCGATTGAAATCAACTGCCGCACAGCCTCCAGATTACCCATCCAGGTAGCAGTATGAAGTGGAGTTCGCCTATCAATGGTGACCAAATCTAAACAACATGGCGAATCTAATAAGTAGTTCACGCAATCAATACTGTTTGATTTAGTGGCTGAATGCAGAGCTGTCATACCTTGAATATCTTGCAAATCTGGATTTGCGCCAGCATCCAGCATGCTCCTAACCAGCTCGGCATCACCCGCCTGAGCCGCCAGCATGAGAGGTGTTTGGCCCTTAATATCAATGATATTCAGTTGCTTAGGATGTTCTTTTGCAAGCTGGCCAATAAAGTTTCGCCACTTTTTGAGGAACAAATTAAATCTGCCCACTTCACCCTGTAACTCAAAAGGTGCCATTTGCTTAATAATTGGTAACCTCTCAACAAAGCTACTTCTCATTTTAAAAAGCAGCATTAATACAGAATTGCCATCCACATCAGGTAAGTTTGAATTGAGCAGTTTTCGGTTAGATTTAATCCATTGTGCAAGCTCGCTCTCTGTACCTGCATCAAGCAATTTCAGTAGCTCTTTAAAAGCACGATCAAACTGCTTGCTGTTACCTCTTACTCTAGCCGGTTCGCCTGGATATGGTTTATAGAGGGCTCCCCAAAAATATTCTGATACCCATCGAGCTGTATCTTCAATTGAAGGAAATTGCTCACACTCACTCATCATTCCACCGGCAAGCATCTCACGATAAAACTTTTCATGATTGTTATGAATCAGCTTTTGATTGGCGACCGCTAATGCAAAGGCATCTCGGGCAATCTCGCCACGCATCCGACCATAGTTGCGGTCATTTACAGCATCTAAGGCTTCCCTGAAATATTTCCCCGCATCTTCAAATTTATTACAAGCTAGCAGATGCTTCGCCTTGTACTGGAGAATAGGTGCTTTCCAGAGTTCATAGCCTTGGCTTTCCTCTGCCTCAGCTAGAAGCACAGCAACTTTCTCGGCAGTGTCTTTTGGTCTTTGCTTACGCTCGCCATTCAAATAGCTACCAAGCTCAAAAAGAATAGCTTGAACCGTTTCAGCAGGCGAAGCAGCCAACTCGCGCAAACGATTTGCAGCAAGGTTTCTTGCATGGGTAGAAAGCCGGGGATGCACAGCAACCTGACTTATCACCCAGTAACTCTGTTCATGCTGTAGCGCCCTCCAGGGAGAGGCAACTTGCATCCTTGATAGTAGCTGCTCAGATCTTTCCATTTCAGAAAAGAACGATTCATCTCTCTCAACATTACGCTGGATAATTTTCGCTACCAACTCTGGATTCATGCCAATGTGGTCTTCCAGATCCTCGCCAGGTTTCATGGCATAAAAACGACGTGTCAGCAGTTGTGCAAGTTGCTGGTTTGCAGTTGTATGATGTGACGGTAGAATTGACAGGAAAATACCAAACTTGTCCCACTCTGGTAGCTGCTCTTCAAACCAACGGTTTTCTGCCGCTTCACCTTGATCACCACAATTGCGCCATGCTGCAATTGTGGTGTTATAAACGAATTTATAGATACTAAACAGTTGGAGTACTTTGTTTTGCTGTTCATCAACACATTGGCGATCAATACCAGGGCAAAGAAATTTCAACAAACGGCAATAGCCATCCTGCACGGTGCGCGCAAGCAGAAAACGTTGGCGTATGGTTTTCATTGATGGTGATGTATAGCGTTGCGCGATGCATTTAACAAAGCTAGCTTGCTCCTCCTCACTGGCACTGCCAACTAAAATAGCCTCCAACACGCCTGGTTGAGCCATCGGGATTTCCATACGCAGCAGCTCAGCTGAAAGGTTTTTACCTTTAACAAAGGCTAGCGCGGTATCGAACTGCTGGGCAGGTGTTTGAGTATCGTTAAAATTAAATGCCCCTTCGAAGCTTAGCTGTGCATCATCTGCAAAATACTTTTCGATAGAATCAGAGCTGATAGGTGTGGTAGATCGCCAGTTATATAGGGAACGTCTCAGCCCTTCATGCAGGCCATCGGTAGTATCGCGGCGCTTGTCCGAGAAGACTTCTAGCGGCATTCCTAGCAAGTCAAGCAACCAGTCAACCACTTGCGCAACTGGCATATATAAAGTGGCCTTCCCGCTTTGTTCAATAATCTCAGGAAGATACCAGAAACGACCGCCCGGCATTCCCGCATCTAACGGTTGAGGTAGGTTCCAGAATGCGACCCGACGTGCCAAGCCTGGCACGAGAAAATAGCCCAACATATCCCAGACAATTTGCCGCTGGTCTGCAGCAAAGGTCCATGTATTGAGCTCAATCTGCTTATAAGCATTAGCAAACTCCATTAGGTTATGCATTGCATCGAGTTGCATCTGCGGATCCATGCCAAAGGCGTCAAAGACAGCTTCTAGCGTTTCTTCGCCCATCACCCTGTACATATCCAGGCTTAACTGGCCCTTGGCAAACTTATCTTTCTTCTTTGTTGGATAACCTTGAATCCCTGCACTTTGGCGGATCTCAAGCAAAATAGACTCAATTAGCGGTAAACTACTCATATTAACTTCCTATCATTGTCTGACTGCCGCCGATTCTGGCAGATCAGCTCCTTGTCCTCACTGAAACCTGATGTACTCCCCCTGTGCCACTGGGTAGTACTTATCTGATATCAGCGTTTTTAGTAAACTTGGCTTAAACTAAATTTGTTTCCGGAATTGAATGCGATTGAAAAAGTAACTAGAAATGAACTCGAACGGGATACCCTAAAGCTCTTAGCGCTTTGTTTGTTCTACCGTTACGAGGTGGTGTTGTTTCTGGCTGAGCCCAGCCCACCACTTCAGCGATTGAATTTATGCCGTAATGCGGCAACCACAATTCATCTGTTTTGCTTGAGGCATAAATCCGTTCCCAAATATTTTCAGGTTTGCCTGAGTAAAGAACATCGTAAAGTACACCACGAATGTCTTGCCCCTTTTGATTTTTTTGCTTCATAAACCATTCGGTAAATAAGGGAACTCGTTCCGCAAGTGGCAATGATTCAGCATCAAAGCGTCCCAAGGTGGACGCTTTCATCTTGATAATGTGATCTTTTGTAGCGTGGGTACACCAAAAAACCTGCTCCATGTCGCTTATGGTCAGCGACATAAGTCTATCTTTTGCGAGTAATTCACGTAATTTTGGCGCGCTGTATTTAAAGGTATCGTCTTCATTTGATGGGGCACTATCTTGGTTTTTCCACCACGCAAGTGCATTCAATAATGCTGCTTGCGGGTTGCCTTGATGCTTTTGGTAATAATCCTCAAAAGGATAAGTGTTATCCGGTTGTTTTACCTGGTTGTAATAGTAAGCATGTAAAAATTGATCAACTTGCCAATATACTGGTGTGTCATGAGATACCCATATCGGACGGAAATCATTAATTTGTGAGGCAATATTGTTGATTGTGGCTATCGTTGCCTGCCATTCCTTACGGAAAGAGTCTTTTCTCTTATCAACAGTTTTGGTCTTCGTGTAATCACTAACACCCTGAAAAAATGGTATTTTTCTCCTTAACTTTGATTTAGTCTCAATTTCATCACTACCTAAACTTTTGCGTAGTGCCAGAATTGCTTTTTGCTCATTAATAATTTCTTGAGTCAGTGGAGTCGCCTCTTCCAGCTCACTGATGTTAAGAAAGAAAGTTTCGAGCTGCGGGATTAAATTATTAGCAACGAGCTCTTCCTCGGTGAAGAACATTCCAGTTTCAATATTGCTCCACCAAGCCCGGTTAGTTAAGTTTGCAGAGCCAATATAAGCACCGTAGCCTTGCCACCAGATAATTTTTGAATGAAGCACATCCGGGATAAGCTGACAAAAAACATTATTTTTTAAGTTATCTAAAAGTTGTGAGAGCAACCTTGGCTGCACTGGAACTGTATGGTCATAACGCATCCAAATATCTAGTCGATACTTATTTTCCAGACAATTTTTAAGTAGAGTGTCTGTGTCATCGCCATAGGCGATCGCCGCCAATACACCATCGACCTCATCGTCAATCTTTGGCACAAAAGAAGCTAAAAATTGTTTGTTAAGTCCATTTGCAATAAGCTTCACTTGTAAAGTCCTTTTATCTCTGGAATACCGCTGCAATCAAAGATTCAGGGGCTTTTTTACGTATACACGCCTCAGCAATTGACGAAAACTCAGCGTCATATTTCACTTTGTCTTTTAGCTGTGCAATCGACATTTCCTTTGTTAGCCAAATCAAAGCTTGTGCGCCTTGAGCTCTGGCACCTCGATAGTCTTGGATGTGCTTCAGACATTCATCCCATTTAATGCCACGTTTTTGGTTTAAACGATCTATTCGGTTCAGACCCAGAATTTCAATGGTTTTTTCGGCTTTGAATCTTTCGAGGTCGTCAATACCACCGGCAAGCACAGCGATGCAACCATCGTCGTCTCGATCGTAAGAAATCAAGCGTGTTTGTTCTGTTAGTGGATCGATGAGTACAGCGCCTTCTAATCTTAATTGCATTTCAGGACAATTAACTGCTGCCCGGCGTTCTCCCTCCATCAAAGGGAATAAATCGCTCTTCTTTGAGTTGATAAGATGTCCGGCGATGACATAGTTTTTCCAGTTAAAAGACAGCCACCAATAACCATCTTCGTAAGAGCCATCAAGGTTTTTTACTCGGCCTTTTGGTCTAAAGTGATCAACATGAATAGGAGAAATCGATTCTTCCGCTTCGGTGTACCAGCATTTATTGGCAAACTGATTCATTAACCAATCCCGAATGCGGGCATCTCGCCAAAATCCTTCGTGTCTGTCAAGAATGAGCTGGCGAGTTACTTCATCAGCCGCAGCTTGCAGCTGTGCGCTAATAGCATCAGCTTCGGCTACCCAATCAGCTGGTGGTTCTCCAGTAATAACGACTTTGCGCATGTTTACCCCTTCAACTTCGCAGCCAGTTCTTGCGCTAATGATGACAAGTCATTTTTCCGTTGTGCTTTTACTAAGTCTTCCATGATTTTCTCAGCCAAGGCATTTTGTTCTTGTAGTTCTTCTTTGCTTAATAATTCATCAAGCGGCTTACTGCGAACTTTGTACATTTGCTCAATAAAGAGCTGGTACATCGGATCGCGGTATTCTCTTGAAAACCCCAAATCGTCAAGGCGTATGACTAAGCAATCAAGCTCTTGCTGTTCATCCAGACTTAAACCTTCGTGCTTACGTTTGGCGAGTAAATCGTTACGGCGTTGCAGCGTGTTTAAGGTTTGACGATCTAAAGTGGAAGGCAAACCAAACATTTCACTTTTAAGCAGGCCAGATACCCCCATACCTTGTGGGTGTTCATCTGGTTGTTCAACTATGGTGTCACTTTCACTTTTGCGAATAATTCGGACCTGTTCTTTCCTGAGAGAGCCCACCATCATGGGGTCGTGCGTCGTTACCAAGATTTGCGATTCGCCATCTATTGGTGATTCATAATCAGAGCTCAAAACACCTTCAATATCATCGAAGTAACGAAGCTTCCAAATGGGGTTCAAGTGCGTGTCGGGTTCATCTAACAGAAATAAGCAGTGATCTTCACGGGTAATACGCATCAGGCCAAGTACCGTAAGGATTTGTAGCTCGCCTTCCGATAAATGGGTGAAGCTCACTTTACCGCCGTGTTCATCGCGCTTTTTAACCATGATTCGCACTTCGTCAATCAGGTCGCCAATATAAGCACCTTCTGCATAGCGGAAGAAGCTGTCAGGGCCGCCAACCATATCGCCCAATTGTTTTAATTTGGTTTTGTCAGGCACGTATAAATACAGCTGCTTTTGTTTTTCGCTGCGGCCACGAAAATCAATTTGCTTGCTGGTTTCTTGTTCTATTGGTGCCCAGGCGACTTGCCAAAGTTTGTCTAGAAATTTACTGACGACATTTCCTCGGGCATACCAAAATCTAGAGTCTCCATCGATGATGTCGCTTTCATCGAACTTGCCGCTCCGCCTTTTTTCGCGAAGGCGATGTGGTTCTTTTAGAATGAATAGTGCCGACTCCAGCGATTCGACATGAAGATTGTTTAGTAACTTTTTGAATACTTCGTCATTTGAGAGTAAACAGGCAAGTAACACCAGTTGGCTATGGCCCCCCCTGCAATAAAACAGGCGACGAAGTCGGTCGTCCCCGAATCTTTCCTGGCGTTTTTGACTCTGTTTTTCTGCTCTTTCAAAAGCTTTCGCATGTTCCGCTTCGATTGACTTAAGCTCGTCAGAAATTGCTTGATATCTTTCACGTTCGTCTTCTGCAAAATCACTCAAAGACTTTCCTTCAAATTCTCTAAGTAAGTCTTGAAGTTCAATTAATCTTGGAGGTTTGGTAAAAGAACTTAACTGAAAATCTGAATACAACTCATCTGTTGTGATTTCTTGGGCTTGCGTAAAACGCTTCTGATGGTCTTGAAATAATTGTTCAATCCGTTCATTGCGACCGGAATAGTAGGCAAAAATATGCGTGGGCAGTAGTCGAGGCCCCCGACGCTCATCTTTTACTACTTTTTCTGGCGGGTCATTTTTAGTCAGATATTCTTGAGTAACCCGATCACCATCCACCCAGACAAAAGGTCTTTTTTGTTTCGCCGTATCGGCTTCAATTTTTACGGTATGTCCGCGGATTTCATATTCTAGTGTATAGCTAAAGGCTGCTTCCCGGTCGAGATCAATATCGCGAAATATGGTAATCAAAGCTTCAATTAAGTTCGACTTGCCAGTGCCGTTCTGGCCAATTATCGCATGGCTGCGAATTCGTTTTAGTGGCTTCTGCCCCTTTAGTGATTCACTGGTGTTTGTGTTTTTTTCAAATTCGGTTGCAAAACTTATCTCCAGATTAAGGAGGTTTCGAAATGCAGGAATCCTTAATTTTTTTAATTGCATTCCACTTTATCCCCTAATCTTTTTGAACAACCTTCGCCTCAGCTACAGAGCGCTTAATAATCCAACCGCTTTTTAATTCAAGCTGTAACTGTTCTTCAAAAGTAACTTTGTTTTGGTCAAACTTCTTAAATAAATTATTCTCATAAACTGCGCCACCGAGATCTTCGATTATTTGAATTAGCTTCGCACCATCTTGCGAGCAGGTAGTTTTTACATCTAGATCATCTTTAACAGTTAGTATCGCAGGCTCTAATATCCAGCCGTGAGCTATTTCAGTTTTTAACTGCGCATAAAACTCATCAATTGTTTTTTCGAATCCAAACCCCCTCCATAAATCTCCGGCATTCATCTCACCACTATTACGAGCAAGAATAGTAGCCAATGGAGCCAGGTCTTTTACAGCTGGTTGGGTACCTAATCGCACTGGGGCGATCAGCTCAGTTTTCGGGGCTTTCATAGGTTCCTCTTCTTGTTCGATTGCAGTGCCGGTGATAGAGGCTACGGAACTTGAAACTAAGTTCTTCGCAACTCGCTGCTTTTTTGATAACAGCTTTTCAAAGCGATCACATACTGCAAAAAGTGCATCGATGATATTGACTATTGAATCTTGTTCTTGTTTCGGTGGGACCGGAACTACAAGGTCTTCAACGCCGCCAACACGCAAGTGCTTAACTATCATCCCAATAGCCGCTTCAGCCATTCGTGTTTGAAAACTGGGGCTTCGAATCACATAGAGTAAAAAACGATTGTTAAATAACTCGGGGAATAAACGAAGTAGCATGGTGCGCTGACCAAGACATACCTTTTCACCATCCGGAACTATCGCAGCTTCACCCATTGGAGCTTCTCGAGTGAAAAAAATGTCGCCTGCTTTTGGCACCATTCTTTTCGCCCAGTAGTCGAAAGTTTCTTCGGTTATTTTCTTGGTATTTGTGAGGTTCATTTCCCCGTTTCGGATATCCGTTGTTCGAACTAAATGGATACCTTTTGCTACATAGGGGGCTGTCTTGTTATGGCAGTCAACTACCGCCTGTGAAACTTGCAGAAAAGTTGCCCAAGACCAATGTTCTGGAAGGCCTGTCTCGGGAAAGTTTACTTTTTGTGTGCGCAGTTTTCTAAGCATGGTCTGCGCTTCTTTTTTATCTTGATCTTCTGCTTCGTTTGACCAAGCTATTCGCTTTTCAGCTATCGCCTCTAATAACTTTGCTCCCGTTGAATGATGGCGATATTCAATATCTGACAAGTTGCCTGACACAGCCAAGTCGAGTATCAGTCCTTTAAAAGCAACTACATCCTCCGGTGAGGAAAACAGTTGGCCGAAGTTGCTCTCCAGGCGTTGCCAGCTCTCTTTTAGCTCGAGCGGGCTTTGGCTGACTGCGACGGCTTGCAGGGTGGCCTGGCGTAATTGGTTTTGCAGGGTACGCCGTTTTTGTTGCTGTGCTTCCAACTGATCGCATAACGCCATAAGCTCATCCGCTTTCGCAACAATCCGTGATTGTTCTTCGGATGGTGGCAACGGCATTGCGCACAGCGCAAAGTATTCCGTTGGCAAACGCTTTTGCCCAGCGGTGCCTGTCATGCTGGCTTCGCCTTTTACTCTGAATAATAGTGAGCGAACGAATAAATAAACATAGGCTGGATTAACATCCTTGCTTATTGGGCGGAAAACATGAAATTCCGTAGAGCCTGCACCGATATTGTGCTCAAGACCTTGAACTACAGCCGACTTTCCGTTTTCAAAACACGGGGTAATCTTTGCCAGTAGCACATCTCCGTTAGCGAAGTGTGTGTAGCCTTTGCTGATGTCTGCCCAGGGTCTAATTTCACCAGCTATGGGCTCTGAGTGCAATTCGGAAACTGCTGCCATTGGGACAAATGTAGCCATGACCACTGATTCAGAATCATCTTCAACCTGATTGCGTGGATTAATTTCCCCCAGATCCAGTAAACGACTCCAACGCCAACTGAGCGGTAGATCAATTGTTGGCGGTGTCAGTAGGGCTGACTCCAGTTTGGGTGAACGTTTGAATTTTTTTTCGGCAATCAAACGTTGGCGAATACTAGCAACATTGGTGAGAACATCATCCGCACTGCCATCTTCTTCCCGTTGTAATGTTAGTCGTCCCGTAATCGCGAATTGATAAACCAACTCCCGTAATCGCGCAATGCCACCCGGTGCATTCGCGATATGGCCAAATTCAGCCAAAAACTGTTTGGCGTTCATTAGACCTCCTCACCACTAAAGTGATGGGACAGCGCAGCGGTCAGTTCACTTTTTAGCTGGTTTTCGGTTTCTTCAATTTCACCTAATAGCTTTTTGTATTTAATTAGCAGCTCGTCCGGATCGTGGCTTTCTTCTTCCGGTGCGTAAGGATTTTTTAAATCGAGGTTAAAAATAGGCCAATAAAGCCGATCGCCAGCGGTTTGTGCATCGCGTGCTTTTAGCTTTAAAACGTCTATCTCGGCTTTCAATCCTTCAACTTCGTCCTCAACACTTTGGCGCTGTGTTTTATCTTTGATGCCTTTGATTGAATCACGCAAATCGCGGACGCGATTATCCAGCACACTCGCTTCATTATTTAATTGATCTGCCTTACTCCAATGAGGTTTGGCCGCCGCTTCTGCTTGTTCACGCTTGGATTTAAAATCTACCTTCCAGGCTTTTTTATCCTGATTATCAGGGTCAGCATCGTATTGTTCACGCTTTGCAAAACCATCAGCTTCATCGCCCCACCACTCTTTAATGGGATCAAATTCTTCAATTCGAATGGGCTTTGTTTTTGAGTAGCTCTTATACCCCTTCGGATAGGTATGTTCGTAAAACCAAATGGTGTCGGTGTGAAAGTGTTCGCTACCGTCGTCTACCCGGGGGCCTTTGGTAAAAAACAGTAGGTTGGTTTTGATTGTGGTATAAGGGGCAAAAACGCCTTTGGGTAAGCGAATAATGGTGTGCAAATTACATTCTTGCAGCAGGAGTTTTTTCAGAGTGCCCTTAATGCCATCGCCAAACAAAAAGCCGTCGGGTAATACCACAGCAGCGCGGCCATTTTCTTTTAATAGCTTTTTGATAATCAGCGCCATAAACATATCGGCGGTTTCACGGGTTTGTAAATTAGTTGGGTAATCACCACCAACGCCATCATCTTCATATCCACCAAACGGTGGGTTGGTGATGATGCAATCGACCTTTTGGTTGGCGTTCCATTCGTTCCAGCCAATACCCAGGGTGTTCTTGTGTTCTATCTGGCTGGGTACATCTATGCCATGCAGCAACATATTAGTGGTACACAATAAATGTGGCAGTTGCTTTTTCTCTATGCCGCGGATGAGATCTTCAATAGCACGTTTGTCTTCTGCACTGGATTTGGTGGTTAGCTGGTTGCGCAGATGGTCGATGGCGGCAGTTAAGAAACCGCCAGTACCACATGCCGGGTCCATCACCGTTTCCCGTTTATCCAAACGTGGATTAACGCGATCGGCCATAAAAGCCGTGATCGCGCGTGGGGTATAAAACTCACCAGCATTACCAGCACCGCGCAGGTCGTTCAGCAACTGCTCGTAAACATCGCCGATATTGGCACGGGTTTTAAAATCATGGAAGTTTATTGCTTCTTCGAGTTTTTCGATCACAGCTAGGAACTGAGTGCCAGATTTCATATAGTTGTTGGCATCTTCAAAAACGCTGCGAATTACCTTGCACAAGGCAATAAATTTTTCATTATCCTTGTCCTTATTTTTCGCCGGTATTTCCAATTCCTTTAGTGCAGGAAATAACTGGTTATTTACAAAACCAATAATGTCACTAGCAGCTTTTTGTGGTGCTTTTTTACCATCAACACCTGGCACATAGGCAGCCCAATTGCGCCAGCGAAATTCTTTCGGTAGCGGCGATTGGTAGTTCTCGTTATCGTCTTCCCATTCTTCTTCGCGTTGATCGAACACTTTTAGGAAAAGCATCCAGGTTAGTTGGCCTAAGCGCTGGGCGTCACCATCGACCCCGTCGTCTTTGCGCATAATGTCCTGAATGGATTTAATGGTACTGCTTAAGTTCATTTGCTTTCCTATCTATGTATCCAATTAAGCACTTTGATCATCGTAAAGCGCTTGTTCAAGTTCATTAATCGCCTTGGTGTATTGCTCAATACCGCCAAAAATACCACGACGAATTTGCGTTTTACTACCAAACTGATCGAACGGCGGCAGTTCTAATACTTTGGCATCTTCAATATTTTGTACGCCGTGCTCAGCAAATTTATCCAGTAGCGCTTCCAACACGGCACGGGCTTGCTCACCATACTTACCGAATACGTCGCGCTTCTTAACCTTGTTGGCGCGCTCACGGCGGGTAAGTGGTTTTTGGTTAAACGCCACATGGGCTACTAAATCAAAAGCATCCAGCTCAGTGCCATTTGGAACAGCTTGCTGGAGTATACCTAGTGGCACACCATGTTCCGCAAGTTCTTCCAGCACCACTTGCTTACGCTCTGCGTCATTCCAGCGCCTTAGAAAATCGTTAAGATTTCCAAATTCGGTTTGTAGCGCTTTTTGAATATCAGCTTTTAAAAGTACTCGGTAATCTTCAGTGATGAGCTTGCCGTCGGCATCTAAGTACTGTTCACGGCTAACGGCTACTTTTACATGAACATCGTCAATAACATATTTGGTGCGGCCCTGTCCTCCTCCAGTATCACCTCCAGAGGGTGGCTCATCACCATCATTAGGATTGGGATCATAGGGCGGTGGTTTGGGTTCACTGGTTCCCGGCGTATCTATAATGTCAGGTGGCACAACGGGTTCGTCTGGTTCTGGTTCATAGATCACCACTGGTTCACCATCAAAATCTGGATCCGCGAACAGCCTTGTCGCTCCTTTAAAATCCATAATAGTGAAATATAACTTTTGGTAATCTTCTCTAAGACGGGTGCCTCGACCAATAATCTGTTTAAACTCAGTCATGGAGTTGATATTTTGATCAAGCACTATGAGCTTACAGGTTTTGGCGTCTACGCCAGTAGTTAGTAGCTTAGAGGTAGTAGCAATAACTGGGTATGGCTCGTCGTTATCAATAAAGTACGACAGTTGGGCCTTACCCTCAGTGTCGTCTCCGGTAATACGCATCACGTAGCGGCGATTGCTGGCAGCAGCAGGAATAAGTTTAACCAAGGCCTGCCGCATACGCTCAGCATGGTCTTGGTCATCACAAAAGACTATAGTTTTTGCCATCGGGTCAGTCGCTTTGAGATATTCCCACACTTTACTGGCTACCAAGTCAGTGCGTCTTTCAAGCACCAGATTGCGGTCAAAATCTTTAGTGTTGTATTGGCGCTGCTCTACCAATTGTCCTAGCTTATCAAGCTTCCCTTTCTCGGGTGTATAACCCACGGCGTCCACATCGGTGGCAATACGAATCACTTTGTATGGTGCAAGAAAACCGTCTTCAATACCCTGCTTCAGTGAGTATGTATAAATTGGCTCACCAAAATAGTTGATATTGCTGACATCCTTAGTTTCTTTTGGGGTGGCAGTTAATCCAAGGTGTGTTGCGCTGCTAAAATAATCCAATACGTCACGCCAGGCCGAATCATCTGCTGCACTGCCACGATGGCATTCGTCGATAACAACAAGATCAAAAAAATCTGAAGGAAATTGGCGATATATTTGTTTCCATTCTTCTCGGCCTGTTACAGCTTGGTATAGTGCCAAATAAATTTCGTAATTCTTTTTAATTTCACGATTGGTGACCTTATGCATTACCTCGCCAAACGGTGCGAAGTCTTGTTGCATGGTTTGATCAACCAATATATTGCGGTCGGCCAGAAACAGAATACGCTTTTTGGCTTTGGCCTTCCATAAGCGCCAGATGATTTGAAAAGCGGTATAGGTTTTACCTGTGCCTGTGGCCATTACCAGTAAGATGCGCTGTTGGCCTTTGGCGATGGCTTCGATGCTTCGATTAATAGCAACACGTTGATAATAGCGCGGCTCTCTCCCACTGCCATCGGCATGAAATGGTTGTTCGATAAGCTTCACCGCTGATGGTTCTATCAGACCTTTCCATTGCTGATATAAAGGCCAAAGATCGGCGAGTGTTGGAAATTCATCTAGTGATAATTCACGCTCAATTGGCTGGGTTATTCCAGTGCGGTCATGCAAAAGAAAGCCATCACCATTGCTACTTATGGCAAAAGGGGCATCTAGCATTTCGGCATACGCTAACGCTTGTTGCATGCCATGGCCAACAGAAAATTTAGCCTGTTTAGCCTCAACAATCACAATAGGAACATCAGGCTTCGCGTAAAGTACGTAGTCCGCGCGTTTAGGGCCGCCTTTTACTTCAGGATTTTTAACCCTAGCAGCCATTTTTCCACGCACCATGACACGGCCATCGGTAAGCTGCACTTCTTCACGGATTTGGTGTTGCTGCCAGGCCGCTCGTTCAATAGCCGGCGTTATATATTTGGTGCATATATCTCTTTCTGACAGTGTTTTCTTATCCATATCGCCGCCTTTGTTGCCCTAGCCTTCAAAAAACTCTTCGTCAATTCTTTTCAGGTGTAATACCTGCTCATCTCGGCTGCCGATATTGTAACGTAGCATGAGTTTGGCAAGCTCAGTACCATTAATCATAACGATACGGGTACCTAGATTTTGTGCGGTTTCTCTGGCTGAGGGGGTAAAATCTGACGTGGTAATAAAAATACCTTTATGGGCTTTTTTAAGATTAAGAGCACCAAAGAAGTCTCGTATATCAGCAGCACTGACGTTATTACCTGCAGCATAGCGTTTTGCTTGGATATAAATTTGATCGACTCCCAGAGGGTCTTGATTAATGACACCATCAACGCCGTTATCCCCCGATTTCCCAAGTGCGTGTGCTGCCCCCTCCTCTGTGCCACCGTAGCCCATAGCAACCAGTAACTCGATAAGTAGGTTTTCAAAAAAAACAGGAGTAACTTTTCGAGTGCGCTCAAGGATATCTTGCGCTAGAGCATCGTTAATCTTTTTATAAGCGGCACGAAGCGCTTCGTCAGGTGTAATGTCTTTTTCTGATTCATATACAGCAGCTTGCGTATCTGAATCATTTGTTTTTTGCTTAAACGCAATAAATTCATCAAACTGTTTAAGGTAGTCGTTATCAATTTTGATGCCTGGGTCTTGCAACGCTGCAATACCACGCTCCGTTATCACAAAATGTGCACGACGAGTAGTTTCTAGTAAGCCTGCTTTTGTAAGGTATGTTCTGGCCCAGCCAACGCGGTTATCAAGAATGCTCTGTTTACCGCTAGGAAGTGTTTCCTCTCGCTCTGCTTCGGTTAAACTGAACTGGTTAGCTAATTGATTAATAACATCTCGAAGCTTTACCTCCTTGCCATTCGCTTGATGCGCAATATCAAGAAAGGGCCGCATAAAGTCTTGATAACTTGGGATCATTAACTATCCTTATTTTTGTTTTTGTTCTTCAATCCATTTCTCTAAATTACTACGCTTAAAGCGCTAGCTACTAACAACTTTGAAGCTAGGTAGTTTACCTTCACTTGCAAAACGATATGCCGTTTTCTCACTCAGCTTGAGGTAGGTCGCGATCTCATGAATGGTTAAAGTATTATCGGCCATGCTAAATCTCTTTCTGGCAGAAATTTGATGGTATGAGAAAGTTGGGGAATTGGCAAATTTGTTGACGAGCAGGCAAGTATTATAGTTCACCAAGCAGTGATATTTAACACTAGTTGTGTTGATTCAATTTTTCCCTTGAAATGGAACCGCTTAGCTGTCAACAATACTACATCACCACACAGTCAGTGTATTGAGATTAGTTATTAGGATTGTAGATGCCAGGGAATGAGCCGTCGGTTCAGTATTCATATGCCAAATCAGATGAGAATAAACTAATTCACATTGGTGAAGCTGTAAAGCATGGAAAGTACTTTTGCTTAAGTTGCCAAGAGCTAATGATACCTGTTCTAGGCAAGCATAAGGCTAAACATTTTCGTCACCATAAAGCAGTGTGCTCATATGAGAGCTATTTGCACCAGGCGGCAAAAATAGCGATATATCATCGCCTGTCAACTGAAGAGACAGTACCGCTGAAACTTATGCGCGAAGCCGAATGCAAATCACCTCAAGCTGATTTGCTTGCAGGCCTTTATGAACGCTGCAAAGTGGCTATCCCAGCGCTTTATAATTTAAAGACCCTTTTCAACCAGGTTGAACTTGAGCAATATGACGTCAACACTGGGCTAAAACCGGATGTATTACTTACCAATACAAGCACAAAAGCTAAGTGCTATATCGAAATATATGTCACTAGCCCATGCTCTACAGAAAAAATAAGCTCCGGTGTGCCCATTCTTGAGTTTCATGTGACATCAGAGGCAGATATCACCGCACTGCTAAACAGCGAATTAAACGCTGAAGAAACGGACCTAACACACTACAATTTTAAACTCGCAAGTCGTGTTTTAGACCGATGCCTGGATCAATGCAGAAACGCCCAGGTTGAAATAGACATCTGGAAGCTTAGTCCTAATGGCAGATTACAAAGACAAACAAGCAGCTACCAGGATGTTAATCATACCGAAATGAACCCGAGCTTCGCCTGGCCGAAATCTTTAGCGCCCCAAGAGCAGCTAACACAGTTGAGGGACCTGATACAAAAGGCCGATCCGGCAGGAATGCACGCAAACTGCGTTAATTGTGTTTACGCAAGTAACTGGGATGATGGGCACCTTAACTGCAACAAGAAACACGCTAAGGTCCCCTATACCGAAGCAAAGTTGTGTGCACAATATAGGTCAGTCGAATGAGTGCACAGAACAAAAAAGTGACTCAAGAGCAGCGCACTATCATCGAACACAATGGCTCACATGCCTTGGTTAAAGCAGTACCGGGTAGTGGCAAAACCACGACCTTAGTAAAACGCGTGCAACGCTTACTCCAAAACGGAATTATGCCAGAGCAAATATTGGTATTAATGTATAACAAAGCAGCCCAGATAAGCTTTTCAGAAAAACTAAATCTAACTCTAAAAAACCAGTATCGATTACCTGATGTTCGGACCTTTCATAGCCTTGCTCTTGAGATTGTGCAACAGGCTGTGCAAAGAGGTGAATTGGACCATAAGAATCTGCTTACACCTGATATGCCAGAATACAACCGCATCATTCGAGAGGCGTATAAGTATGGCTATGCTGCTGAAGACAGCTTCGTAGAACAGCATGAGATACAAGAGTTACAGCTATTTATAGATCGCTGCCATGCCGATGGTTCTTCGCCTGAAGAAATACAATTTGATCCTGCATTTGATAAATCACCTAAAGAACACATTAAGGCATACCAGCGGTTTGTCGAATTGTTACAGGAGCAGCGTTTACGTACCTTTGACATCACGCTCGCTGAAGCCAAACAAATCATCATCAAACAGCAACATCTGTTTAGTCAGCTAACGCACGTAATCGTAGACGAATATCAGGATGTTAATTTAGTTCAACATGAACTGATTCGGTTGCTAGCAGGTGAACATGCCAAGGTGATGGCTGTTGGGGATATCAATCAGAGCATTTATCAATGGCGCGGTAGTCGGCCTGACTTTATCGACGGTATTTTTGAGCAACAGTTTCAGCCTGTAAAAGTGTTTCATTTATCGTGCACCTTCAGGTTTGGTCATATGCTATCACTTGTTGCCAATTCCCTTATTGGTAAAAACACTCATAAAACGACAAAGCTTTGTGTAAGCCATCCAAGCCAAACACCCCGAACAGATGTGGCGATTCATGCTGGGCTATGCCTTTCTAAAACGCCATTACTGTTAACTAAGGGAACAGGCTCAGCCGCAATTTTGGCAAGAACGAATGCTCACCTCGCAGAAGCTGAGCTAGCGTTGCGTTTATGCCAAATCCCTTATACATACCCTTCTGATAACGCCGAACAAAGCACTAAGTCTGAAAAAACCACCTTGTTCAAACGACGAGAAGTTTGCGTGCTAGTGGTAGCATTCTTGCTCACTATCGATGGTAACTTACAACGGCTTGGCCGGCATAACGATAGAAGAACCATCATTGCCGGTTTTCTTTGGGATGCAGGCTTTAACTGGGCAACTGGCCAGATGAAAGATGCAAATGCAAAGCTGTTAAATCAGAGCGCTGATATTTGGCAGATAATGAGTGAAATCTTCCAGAATGGCCGTAAACATCGTTTTCAATTAAAAGATTTACTGTCACTAAAGGGATCTGCGCGAGAAACTGATTTGGCTGCTGAAGTATATCAAAAAATAGCGATGGCCGGCCTTACTGAGAATATTGGCCAAGAATCATCGATACGGCGCGAGTCTAACGATCAATGCAGAGGTATGTTTCGAATCAAAGAGTTTTTGCAATCGAGCAAAATAACCGCTGGAGAGTTTCTATCTGCCGTACTAAACCCTCAGACAGCAAGCAGTAGCTTTAGTCCTGTTACATTAGCAACCTTCCATGCGGCTAAAGGGCTGGAGTACGACACTGTTATTATTACCGGATTAAACGATGCGGAATTTCCAGCCACGTCTCCGCTAGAAATAGCCTCACACGTTGCAACACAAGATGTTACCAATGAAGACTCGCTGGAAGAAGAGCGGCGGCTTTTTTATGTTGGCATCACCCGAGCTAAACAAAAACTGCATTTACTGGTACCGCAAGATGAGCGCTTAGCACATTGGCTAGATAAAGGCTGGAATACCACGCCTAAAAAAGATCCCGTTGCATCGAGGTTTGTTTATGAACTTGGTTTGACTGAGTGTCTGAAAGTGGGGCAGGCAATCTATGCTGGATCTGCTGATAGTATCAACAGCTTTACGAATAAACTGCCTAGGCAGTATTTAAACGAGCTTCGCAAGCTCAGATGATATTTCTGGTCACTTTACTGAGATAAGCTGCCGCCGCTCAATTTTCTCTTGAATCCATTCCTGAACCTCACTCTCAACCCAAGCCACCATCCGGGTACCCAGTTTCACTGGCTTTGGAAAGCGGTCTTCGGCGATAAATTTATAAACGGTTGAGCGGGCCAGGCCGGTGCACTCCATCACGGCTTTTA
>JAFIFR010000038.1 GCA_020831935.1 Alkalimonas sp. | reverse complement strand
GCTGAAGAGTATGGCTTCTTGCTGGAGATGGTGCGTCAGGCGCAGCAGCAGCGCCCTTAAGTGAGAGAGCCGGGAGCGCTTTGCTGGCGCTTCCGGGTTGTGCCAGTCAATCGCCGCCGGTTTGAATACAGCAGCGGCTTAACCTTCCTCAAAACCGTTGGCGATCAGCTGCACCACCGCCTGCATTGCGGTTTCGGCATCGTCGCCTTCGGCAATCACTTCAACCGACTTGCCTTGGCTGCTTGCCAGCATCAACAAAGCCAACACGCTGCTGGCATCGGCAGTTTTTGTTTCCTGGCGTAGTTCAATCCGACTATGAAACTGCTGACACAGCTGTGCCAGCCTGGCTGCCGGGCGGGCATGCAACCCCAGCGCATTGACAATGGTGACCTGAGTGCTACACCTTGTGGCCATGATGACGTACCAGTTCGCGGTGGCGAATTTGAATGTCGCTGCGCTGTTCACGCAGCAGGGCGGTCAATTGCTCGGCGATAAAAACAGAACGGTGCTGGCCACCGGTGCAGCCAATGGCGATGGTCAGGTAGCTGCGGTTGTTTTTTTCCAGTTCAGGCAGCCATTGACTGACAAATTGATGGATTTGCTGAATGTAGTCCTGCACCACCTGCTTCGCACTCAGGTACTGCTGCACTGGCAAATCCAATCCGGTTTGTGGCTTTAGCTCTGGCTCCCAGTGTGGGTTCGGTAAAAAGCGGGCATCAAACACAAAGTCTGCATCTTTTGGAATGCCGTATTTAAAGCCGAACGACTCAAACAGGATCACCAGGCGGCCTGATTGCTGCCCTAATAAACGCTCGCGAATTTGATCGGACAGTTGGTAGACATTCAGGTCGGTGGTATCGATGTAGAGATCGGCCCGGCTGGCGATAGGATCCAGCAATTGCTGCTCACGTAAAATGGCATCATCCAGTGACATCGATTGATGCGATAATGGATGCATACGACGGGTTTCACTGAATCGCTTGATCAGGCTGTTGTGATCGGCATCCAGATACAAAATGGTCAGTTCCAGTTTGCGGGGTAGGTAGGTCAGAATTTCGGCCAGTTCATCCGGATCCTCCGGCAAGTTGCGCACATCAATGCTAATCGCGACTCGCTCGTACTTGTCCATCACGGCATTGGCCAGGGTAGGCAACAAGTTGACCGGAATGTTGTCAACGCAGTAGTAACCGAGGTCCTCCAGCACTCGTAAGGCAACCGACTTGCCGGATCCTGAACGACCGCTGACGACCAAAAGCTTCATTTAACGCTCCGTTTCCTGATTGGCACTGAGCAGGATTTGATACAAATCTTGATCCGATTGGGCATGGCGAATTTTCCGGGTCAGCTCTTTCTTTGACAACAGCTTGGCAATGGATGCCAAGGTGTTCAAATGCAACTGACATTGATTTTCCGGGATCAGAATGGCGCAGAAAATATCCACCGCTTGGTTGTCGATGGCATCAAACTGTATCGGATCCTGGCTGACGACAAAGACCAGCACTGGCTGTTCGACGTCTTTTAACTTGCCATGCGGAATCGCAATGCCGCCCCCAATGCCGGTTGAACCCAAGCGTTCCCGGGTCATCAGCGATTCCAGGATGGCATATTCAGAGGTATCCGGCAGTTGCTGATGGGCCAGCTCTGCGATGTATTCAAGAATGCGTTTTTTGCTGTTAAAAAGGACTGCACTTTTGGTGCAGTCCTGCGATAACATGGTGCTTAGTGTTGTCATCTTAATTAGTGTCGGGCTAATTTCTCTTTATGCTTAATGACCTGGCGATCCAGTTTGTCGATCAACTGGTCAATGGCAGCATACATATTTTCACTCTCAGATACGGCAAAGACTTCGCCGCCATTCAGGTTGAGCTTGGCTTCTGCAATCTGTTGTAATTTTTCCACGTTTAGCACCACATGTACATTGTTTATGTGCTCAAAGTGGCGTTCGAGCTTGGCAAACTTGTTGTCTACATAGTCTTTTAAGGCTTCTGTAATTTCGACATGACGACCGGTAAGATTGATTTGCATAGCCTGTTTCCTTCTTGTTAAGTACTCAGATCAAGGTCTTGCGTTGATTTGACGGCGGGATAAGCAAGGCCTCGCGGTACTTGGCAATAGTTCTGCGGGCAACATTGATGCCCTGATCCGACAAAATTTCCACCATTTTACTGTCGCTCAGTGGTTTTGTCGGGTTTTCCGCCGCCACTAACTTTTTAATCAGTGCCCGAATGGCGGTCGAAGAACACTCGCCGCCGTTTTCAGTACTGACATGACTGGAGAAAAAGAACTTCAGTTCAAAAATCCCGCGTGGGGTGTGCATGAACTTTTGTGTGGTGACCCTGGATATGGTGGATTCATGCATGCCGACCATTTCAGCGACATCATTCAGCACCATGGGTCGCATCGCTTCTTCCCCATGTTCAAAAAATCCCTGCTGTTGTTGCACAATGCAATTGGCGACTTTGAGTAGGGTGTCGTTTCTGCTTTCAATGCTTTTTAAAAACCACTTGGCTTCTTGCAGGTGCGAGCGAATAAACTGGCTGTCGGCGGAGTTTTTCGCCGTTCTGCTCATGGCCGCATACTGTTGGTTGATACGTATTTTGGGCATCGAATCTGGATTAAGTTCCACCTGCCAGCGACCTTTCACCTTCTTCACGGTAACATCCGGGATAATGTAGCTTTGCTCTTCCCGGATCACTGTGGTGCCAGGCCGTGGATTTAGGCTGTGGATCAACTTCATCGCATCGCGCAGTTCATGCTCTTTGAGTCTGGTTAACTTCATCAGGGTGCGAAAATCCCGGTTCGCCAACAAGTCGGCATGCTGGCTGATCAGCTGTCTTGCTTCCGCCAGCATCGGTGTGTCTGGCTCAAACTGACGCAGCTGAACCAGCAAAGACTCCTGCACACTGCGCGAGCCAACCCCGATGGGATCAAACAACTGAATGCGCTTTAACACCGCTTCAACTTCATCGGCTTCCACATCGACCATGCCCAAAGACTCGAGAATATCGTCACAGCTGATGGTCAGAAAGCCGCTTTCATCGATGGCTTCGATGATAATTTCGGCAATGGCGCGATCGGTGTCGGAAAAAGGGGTCAGCTCCATTTGCCAGCGCAGGTAACTTTGCAGGGTTTCGGTGGTTTCGCCTTGATACAGGCTGTCGTCTTCGCCATTGTAACTGCCGGTGCTGACTGGGGCGGCACTGACCAGATCATCCCAGTGATTGTCCAGCGGCAAGTCGTCGCTGATGTCCTGGCTGGTCATGGCTTCACCGGTATCGGGCTCGATGGGTTCGTCGTTGCTGTCGTCTGTGCTGTTGGTGTGTTCTTTGTGGGCATCTGCCGCCAGCTCACCCAGGCCATGCTCATCGCTGCCATTTTGCGACTCATAGTCCTCTGCCGATTCCAGCAGCGGGTTGGCATCCAGTGCCTCCTGAATTTCCTGTTGCAACTCGATGGTCGACAGCTGCAGCAGCCGGATTGCCTGCTGTAACTGGGGGGTCATCGTAAGTTGCTGGCCAAGACGAAGTTGCAAAGATGGCTTCATTGACGTGACTTATGCTCCTGCAAAAATGAAAAAGCCTGACTCATTAACTATAGCCTGAATTGCTCACCTAGGTATACATCTCTGACGTGCTGATTTGCCAGGACGTCGGCAGGGGAACCTTTGGCTATCAATTCACCATGGCTAACGATGTAAGCCGTTTCACAGACATCCAGCGTTTCCCGCACATTGTGATCGGTAATCAGAACGCCAATACCCCGTTGACTGAGGTGCTGAATAATTTTTTTGATATCCAGCACCGAGATGGGATCGACACCGGCAAAAGGCTCATCGAGCAGAATAAAGCCCGGATTGGCTGCCAGTGCCCGGGCGATTTCAACCCGTCGCCGCTCACCGCCGGACAGGCTCATGCCGAGGCTGTTGCTGATGTGGCCGATGTGAAACTCTTCCAGTAAGTCATCTGCGGTCTCTTCCTGAGCTGCGGCATTGAGATCCGACCGGGTTTGCAGAATTGCCATCAGGTTCTGACGAACCGTCAACTTGCGGAAAATGGAGCTTTCTTGCGGCAGGTAGCCAATGCCCAGCCGGGCACGCTGATGAATGGGCTGATCGGTTAGATTTTGCTCGCCCAGCCGGATTTCACCGCGGTCACTGGGGACCAAACCCACAATCATGTAAAAGGTGGTGGTTTTGCCGGCTCCATTCGGGCCAAGCAAGCCAACAATTTGACCTGCACTAACTTCCAGGCTGACATCTTTCACCACCTGGCGACCTTTGTAGCTCTTTGCAAGGTGACTGGCCGTTAACTTCATGGTTGTTGATTCTCGGGTTTGGGTTCAGGCTGAGGCAAGCTTTCCGGCGCAAAAATAGTGCGAACCCGGCCATTTTCTCCGCGCTCTGCCTGCATCTGTTGACTTTCCATGTTGTATTCAATGCGAGCAGCTTGCACCAGGCTGCCGCTTTGCTTAAGTTCGGCTTCGCCAGTCATGATTAGAATACGGCTGGCGCGGTCATAGCGGACCTCTTGTGCCTGGGCTTCGACCAGACTGCCATCCTCCATCTGTTGACTGTAGGTGGCCGGGCTGCCGGTGGCAATAAAGATTTCCAGGCCTTTACCAGCGGAGCCATCAACCTCCAATCGGTCAGCCCGAATGATCAGGCTGCCTTGTTGCACCAGAACATTGCGTTCATAGACTACATTGGCACTTTGCAGGTCGGTAAAAAAGGCTTCCGAGTCGATGCTTAAAGGCTGTTGGAAGTCATTTTGGGTCGATGCTGCCACCGATAGGGTGAATAACAATGCGAGCCATGTGATCTTATGGTTCATGATGGTAATCCGTCCGAATATGTTCTTTAAGTTCGATGCTTTGTTGCACGATGCTGGCCCTAAGACCTCGGCCAACAATTGAAAAGCCATCGCCAACCAGTTCGACCCTTTCATCGGTGACTAGTTGCTCTGAAGGTAACAGCATTTCAAGATAACCGGTTTGCACTTGATCAATCAATGCGTCGGCGGACAGGTTCTGCAGCAGCACGGCTCCGTCCAGAATCAGCTTATCATCCGGATACAAGACGGCGCTGTTGCTGGACAGCTGCCAATTGCGCTGCTGTGTCTTGTCGAGCAAGGTAAATACCGGCTTTTCCAACTGGGTAAAGCCGAGCAGATCGTAATGCTCCATCCGTACAGCCTGCACCAGCTCGCTAAGTTGACCCTGTTCATCGTAAACGATTCGGGTCAGGTTTTCGGCAATAAAGTCCGGGATCAGTTCCGGTTCGGTGGCTGGCCGCTGATCATCATCGCTATGGCTCCACCAATACCAGAAGCTGGCCGACAGCGTCACAGCAAGCAGCAGCAACAACCAACGTCTCATGAGCTGCTGCCTTGAAACTGATTAAAGGCATCCCGGCTCATCAGCAACAAATCGGCTGCTTCCCTCACCGCGCCAAAGCCGCCTGGGCATTGGGTGACGTACTGGCTGTGCAGGCGTAAATAGGGGTGAGCATCGGCGACGGCGATACTGAGTCCAACCTTTTGCATCACCTCCCAGTCACTTAAGTCATCGCCAATGTAAGCCACTTGTTCTGGTGCCAACTGCGCTTTTTCCAGCAGCTCCTGAAAAGCGGGGGTTTTGTGTTCTTGTCCCTGGTAGATGTAAGGGACGGTTAGTGATTGCATGCGATCGCGAACGATGTTGGATTGGCGACCGGTAATGATAGCAACTTCGATACCCGCTTTACGCAAAGCTTTGACGCCAAAACCATCACGGGTATGAAAAGCTTTCAGCTCTTCTCCCTGATTGCCTAAATAAATTCGGCCATCGGAAAAAACGCCGTCGACGTCGCAAATCAACAGCTGGACCTGACCCGCTCGTTGCCACATCGCATCGGTAATTGGTTGATAGCACTGGGTAAATAATGCTTGCATCACAGCACCCCAGCTTTCAGTAAATCATGCATGTTCATGGCTCCTACCGTTTGTTGCTGGTCGTTGACAATGGCCAGGCCATTAATTTTTCGTTGTTCCATCAGTTTTAAAGCTTCAGCGGCCAGCATCTGAGGTTTGGCAGTAATGCAATCCCGTGTCATTACCGCTGTAATGGGTGTCTCATGGATATCAAAACGTTGATCCAGAATACGCCGCAAGTCACCATCGGTAAAAATACCCTGCAAGACGCCGTTTTCATCGACCACGGTGGTCATGCCGAGCCCTTTGGCCGACATCTCAAGCAAGGCGGCCTTAATGGTGGCGTTCATCGGCACCATCGGGATGGTGGTGCCGGTGTGCATCACATCTTCCAGCCGCAACAGTAAGCGGCGTCCCAGGCTACCGCCAGGGTGTGACAGCGCAAAATCATCGGCAGAAAAGCCGCGGGCATTGAGCAGCGCAACGGCCATCGCATCGCCCATGGCCAGTGTCGCTGTGGTGCTGGCCGTCGGGGCCAGTCCGAGTGGGCAGGCTTCTTGTTCCACCTGCACACAGACATGCACATCGGCCAACCGGGCTAAAGTCGAAGCTGGGTTGCCGGTCATGCCAATCAGACGCGCACCTATACGCTTAAGCACAGGAATGATGGTTAGAACTTCTCCGGTTTCCCCTGAGTTGGAGATGGCCAGTACCACATCGTCTTTGGTAATCATGCCAAGATCGCCATGGCTAGCTTCGCCCGGGTGAACAAAAAAGGCTGGCGTGCCAGTGGATGCAAAGGTGGCTGCAATTTTATTGGCGATGTGGCCTGATTTGCCCATGCCTGAGACGATAACCCGTCCAGTACTGGTTAGGATCAGCTGGCAGGCTTGTTCAAAGTCCTGGTCGATAAAACGTGCCAGCTCGCTGATGGCGGTGGCTTCTATCTGCAGGACTTGCAACGCTTGTTGTTTAAAATCTGTAGTCATGGGGAGTCCATCAATGGAAACTGACAAATAACAGGTATTGGTAACCGATAAAGGCGGCCAGCAAGATAAAGCCTTCGACCCGATTAATCCGTCGAAGTTTTCCCAGTCGCAGGCTCATCAGCAATAAAGCCAGGGTAGCGGCCAGCATCACGTAGCTATCACGGCCGGCTGCAGAGGGGTCAATGACGCCGGGCGCAATGAGGGCGCCAATGCCCAGTACCGCCAGGATATTGAAAATGTTGGAGCCAATGATGTTGCCCAGAGCCAAGTCATCTTCGCCTTTAAGAATGCCAATTAAACTGGCGGCCAGTTCTGGCAAACTGGTGCCGATGGCAATAATGGTCAGGCCGATGATAAGATCGCTGAGCCCAAAATGGCTGGCGATGGTAACAGCACCATGCACCAACAATTGAGAACTGGCCAGCAGAAAAGCCAGCCCTAACAAAATCCAGCCTATCGCCTTCCAGCTTGGGATCTGCTCTGGCAGCTCAGCTTCGTACTCGGCCAGCAGCGGGTCATCCGGCCGGGCATGTTTGCCCCAATACACCATCAGGCCAATAAACAGCACAAAGCAGCCAAGAAAAATCAGCGCTTCAGCGCGGGTTAAGCTTTGGTCGGCTAAAAACAGGTACCCAAGCAATGTCACCAGAATCAGCAAGGGAAACTCACGCTTTACCGTCATGGAAGCGACGGCAATGGGTTTTAGCAGTGCGGTGGCGCCAATCACCAGCAAAATATTGGTGATGTTGGAGCCCAAAGCATTGCCGACAGAAGTATCGAGGCGGCCTTGCCAGGCGGCGGTAGCCGAGACCATGATTTCAGGCGCGGAGGAGCCCATGGCAACAATGGTTAGGCCAATGATCATTGGAGAGATATTCAGGTTGCGAGCGATCGATGAAGCACCGTAAACAAAACGGTCTGCGCTCCAAATCAGCAATACCAAGCCCACCAGCACAAAAAAGGTGGCAGCAATTAACGGAGACACCTGTTGTTCCTTAATGCATGGATCCAGTGAAGGCATTTTCCCGTTTATTGACTGGAAAAGCAAAACTAACTGTGGTCGGGTCAGCAATTCAGTTGCTTGAAAGGTGCTGAACCATTCGATGGATTGCAACGACTTGTTACGAATTATAGGAAGGTGTTGCTGAGGTAATTTTGTTACAATCCTCAGCAAAGCAGCCCACAGCTCTACCGGGCATCGTGGTTTGGCGATTGAAATAGCCAGTTGGCATGGGTATAGTGCGCCACTGCATCCGGCACGGTGCAGCAATGAATGGAGAGAACCTTGTCCGATTTGATGGTGGATATTCAAAATCTGACATTCAGCCGCGGTGATCGGCTGATCTACGACGGCATGAGCATGCGGGTTAAACGTGGCCAGGTCACTGCGATCATGGGGCCGAGCGGCATCGGTAAAACCACGCTGCTGAAACTGATAGGTGGCCAACTTAAGCCTGATCAGGGTGATATTTTGTTTCAAGGCCGCTCCATTCCGAAGATGAGTCGGGCCGAGCTGTACCAAACCCGTAAGTCAATGAGCATGTTGTTTCAAAGCGGCGCTTTGTTTAGCGAGCTGTCGGTGTTTGATAACGTCGCTTTTCCTATTCGTGAGCACACCAAATTGCCAGAGAGTCTGATCCGCACCATGGTGTTGATGAAACTGGAAGCTGTAGGCTTGCGCGGGGCCCGGGATTTGATGCCATCGGAGCTCTCCGGGGGCATGGCACGTCGCGCTGCTCTGGCCAGAGCCATTGCCCTGGATCCGGAGCTGATTATGTACGATGAACCTTTTGCCGGGCAGGACCCGATTTCGATGGGGATTGTGGTTAAGTTGATTCGTGAGCTCAACAATGCCCTGGGACTGACCTCCATTGTCGTTTCGCATGATGTTGCCGAAGTGATGAGCATTGCTGATTACGTCTATCTAGTGGCAGAAAAGCGGGTGATTGGTGAAGGAACGCCCGAGCAGTTGCGCCAGCACGAATCGCCTTTGGTGCAGCAGTTCTTAAAAGGGGAAGCCGATGGGGCTGTGCCTTTCCACTACAAAGCGGCTCCGTATGCCGATGAATTGATGGAGTTGTTGTGATGTTGCTGGATCGAGTGCAACGGTTAGGCGCTACTACGCTGCAGAGCATTGCCGGACTGGGAAAGGCAGCGCTGATGCTGGCCGGAGCCGTCTTTGGCAAACCCAATGTTCGCAAAGGGCTGCCGCTGTTAATCAAGCAGCTTTATGTGGTCGGGGTTTTGTCGCTGCTGATTATTCTGGTTTCTGGCCTCTTTATTGGCATGGTGCTGGGCCTGCAAGGCTACACTGTGCTGGTGAAGTTTGGTGCCGAGGGGATGTTAGGCCCTTTGGTCGCGCTTAGTTTGCTGCGTGAATTAGGGCCTGTCGTCACAGCCTTGCTGTTTGCTGGTCGGGCTGGCAGCGCTTTAACGGCTGAAATTGGCTTGATGAAAGCGACAGAGCAACTTTCCAGCATGGAAATGATGGCGGTCGACCCATTACGGCGCATTATTGCACCGCGCTTTTGGGCTGGGGTGATCAGCATGCCATTGCTGGCGATTATTTTTACTGCAGTCGGCATTCTGGGTGGTCACCTGGTTGGCGTGGATTGGTTGGGTGTTGATGCCGGTAGTTATTGGTCGTCGATGCAGGCCAATGTGGATCTGCATCAGGATGTGTTTAACGGCATTATCAAAAGCATCGTTTTTGCTTTTGTGGTGATGGCCATTGCGTTGCACAAGGGCTTTGATGCTGTTCCTACATCGGAAGGCATTGCCAAAGCAACCACAGAAACGGTGGTGACAGCCTCTTTGGCCGTGCTGGCGTTTGACTTTGTATTAACCGCACTTATGTTTGGTGGATAAGATGAACTCTCGGAAAATTGAACTTCTGGTCGGTGTCTTTGTGGCTTTCGCTATTGGCGCTTTTTTTGTGTTGGCATTCAAAGTTGCCAATGCTGGTTTTACCGGCTCCGGCGATACCTACACCCTGTACGCCGATTTTGAAAACATTGGCGGTTTAAGACCCCGCTCGCCGGTAAAAGTGGGCGGTGTGGTGGTTGGCCGTGTGGCGGCCATTGAGCTGGATAAACAGTATTACACCCCCAGAGTACGGCTTGAAATCAGCCGGCAATACGATAACTTCCCTGAAACCAGCTCGCTGGTGATTCTGACTTCGGGCTTGTTGGGCGAACAGTATCTGGGCTTGCAGCCAGGTTTTATCGATGACAGCGTGCATCTGTTGCAAGATGGCGATTTGATTGAAGACACCCGCTCAGCCATGGTGCTGGAAGAATTAATTGGTCAATTTCTTTTTAACCGGAACTAATCATGAAAGCATTTAAACGACTAAGCCAAATGATGCTGGCAGCAGCGGTGCTGCTGAGCACCGCGCTGCAGGCGGAAGTGCAGCGCTTTACCGATCCTTATCAGATGATCACTGTGGTTGCAGACCATGCCTTCAGTCGTCTGGCAGAGGAAAAAGACAATATCCAGCAAAACCCTGAAATTCTGCGAACCATGGTGCATCAGGAGCTACTGCCCTACATTGATGTGCGTTACGCTGCCTTCCGGGTGATTGGCAATCACATTCGCAATACCACTGAAGAAGAGCGCGATGCTTTTGTCAGCGCTTTTCAGGAATACATGATTTCAACCTATGCCGGCACTTTTACCTTGTACCGGGATCAGCAGGTGGTGGTGGAACCCGGCCAGGATGTTGGCAATCGTCGTATTGCGACGGTTCGTACCCGGGTGATTGACCCTGGCAAGCCTGATATTACCATCGAGTTTAAATTGATCCGTCATCGTGACAGCGAATACTGGCAGGTGTTTGATATGGTCGCCGAAGGTATTTCGCTGTTGGACAGCAAGCGCGCTGAATTGGGCAGCATGATTCGTCAGCAAGGCCTGACCCGTGTCACAGAGCTGCTGCAGGAGCGGGCCAAGCAACCCATCGAGTTGTCTGAGCCTGAGGATTAAGCGGTGCTGACCATCGACGTGCAACCGCAGCGGCTGACCTTTCGGGGCGTGCTGGATAGAAACACCTTGCTGAACTATTGGCCATTTCAGCAGCTGAATACCCTGTCCGGCACCGTGGTATTTGATTTTTCTGAACTGCAGAGCATCGATACGGCTGGTCTTGCGTGGTTGCTAAAGCAATTAGCACTTGCCAGCAAGGCGGGCTTGGTGGTTCAATTGCAGCAGGTTCCTGAGCAACTGCGCTCTCTGGCGAGGGTCAGTGATGTGCTTGAGTTGCTACCCATTGCACAATAAAACCGGACAATCATGGATATTCAACAAATAGAGCAACTGCTGCAGGAACAATTGCAGCTGTCTGAAGTCGAAGTTAAAGCTGAAGGGTCGCATTACTCGGTACGGGCTGTTGGTGAGTGCTTTGCCAATGTCAGTCGGGTGCGGCAACAGCAAATGATTTATGGGCCTTTGATGGCGGCCATTCAGGATGGCAGCATTCATGCGGTCTCAATACGCACCTTTACCCCAGAGCAATGGCGTAGAGAAAAACTACTTAACTCACCGATGTAATCACCTATGCAGCAATTTCTTGTAACCGGTGGTGCTGAACTACGTGGCGAGGTTACCATTTCCGGTGCCAAGAACGCAGCCCTACCTATTTTATTTGCCAGCATCCTGTCCGATGGCCAGGTTGTCATCGACAATGTGCCTGAGCTGAAGGACATTGATACCACTTTTAAACTGCTGCGTGATTTTGGCGCAACCGTCGAGCGCGATGGGCATCGGGTCTTGATCAATGCCGGCCCGATTCACAGCCACAAGGCCTCTTACGATCTGGTGAAAACCATGCGGGCTTCTATTCTGGCCTTAGGTCCCTTGCTCAGTCGTTTTGGTGAAGCCGAAGTCTCCTTGCCCGGTGGTTGTGCCATTGGTGCCCGCCCGGTGAATTTGCATATAGACGGTTTGCGTAAAATGGGCGCTGAGATTGTGGTCGAAAATGGCTACATCAAAGCCCGCTCTGACCGGTTAAAAGGCGCCCACATTGTGATGGATATGGTCAGTGTGACCGGTACCGAAAACCTGATGGCTGCAGCCGTTCTGGCCAGTGGCACCACCATCATCGAGAATGCCGCCCGCGAGCCGGAGGTCATTGATCTGGCCAACTTCCTGATCGCCCTTGGCGCCCGTATTGAGGGTGCCGGTACCGATACCATTCGGATTGAAGGCATCGAGCGTCTGGGCGGCGGTGCCTATCGGGTACTGCCGGATCGGATTGAAACCGGCACCTTTTTAGTGGCTGCGGCGGTAACCGGTGGCGATGTCACCTGCCGCAACACCCAGCCAGCAGAGCTGGAAGTGGTGTTGGATAAGCTGCGCGAGGCCGGGGCGGACATTAGTACTGGAAGCGATTGGATCCGGCTGAATATGGCTGGCCGCTCCCTGAAAGCGGTACAGGTGAAAACAGTTCCCCACCCAGGCTTCCCAACCGACATGCAGGCACAGTTTACCGTATTGAATGTGGTCGCTCAGGGCGTGGGAACTGTGACAGAAACCATCTTTGAAAACCGCTTTATGCATGTGCCTGAACTGCAACGGATGGGGGCGAAAATTCAGCTGGAAGGCAATACGGCCTTGTGTCAGCATACCGAGCATTTGACCGCTGCCCAAGTGATGGCAACGGATCTACGGGCGTCGGCCAGTCTGGTGATCGCCGGCCTGGTGGCCAATGGCACCACCGTGGTCGATCGCATTTACCACATCGACCGCGGCTATGAACGGATTGAAGACAAGTTGGCTGCCTTGGGTGCACGCATCGAGCGAGTAGGCTAATTTTACTGGTGATTCGCTGGCTTTCTTAAAAAGTAGAAAGCCAGTTTGCGTTAGCGGAATTCGCGGATGAGTGCCGGGATCACCAGGCGCTCATTGTTTCGTTTAATGGTCAGTTTCAGCACGGTATCCGGTGCAGTTTCGGCAATGACATTCAGAGCTTGCTGGGTGCTTTGCAAAGGCTGGCCGTCGATCTCAAGTAAAATATCGTTAACCTGCAGTCCTGCCTCAGCTGCCGGGCTGTGCGGGCTGATGGATGTCAGCTGAACACCGTACAGCGTCTGGCCACTGGAGGTTAAGCGATCACCGGCAGCATTGATCACCGGCTCACCATTAACGCCCAGATGCCCCCGGATAACCCGTCCATGCTGGATCAGCTTTTCCATTACCCGGTAGGCCAGCTTGTAGGGCACCGCAAAGAAAATACCCTGTACATCCTGATTCTGTCGTTGAAAGGTGCCGGCATTGATACCGACCAAAGTGCCATTGCTGTTGACCAGCGCACCGCCAGAGTTGCCTGCATTGATGGCGGCATCCATCCGCATAAAATCAATGTAACCCCGAGAGCTCAAACCATCGACCCCATTGGCACTGATAATGCCCTGAGTGATGGTTTGGCCTAAGTTCAATGGATTGCCGATGGCCAGCACCACATCGCCAACCTGGGATTGCAGTTGCGGCTCTTGCGGTATGGCGGGCAGGTTTTCGGCTTCGACATAAAGCAAAGCCAGATCGGTAATTTCATCGTGCCCTATCAGCAAGGCTTCCAGCAGGCGGCCATCTTGCAGTGCGACCTCAATGTGATCGGCACCGTAGACCACATGGTGATTGGTTAAAATGTAGCCTTTGGGGCTCATGATGACGCCGGAGCCGAGCTCTTGCCGCTCTATGGTGCGGGCCCGCAATGAGCGCGGGTGCGAAATGGTGGTGCGGGTATAGACGTTGACGACCGATGGGGCGGCTTTGCGAACGGCCCGGGCATAAGAAACCGGGGCTGGTTGAAGCTCGGTCTCGCTCTGAGTGAGCGCTGGCCACTGGAAACGGAGTTGCTGAGGAAACAGCAGCAACAACACAAAGGCCAGTGCCAGGCCATAGGCTGTACTTCGGAGCAGCAATAACAGAAACTTTTGCACTGACATTCGCTTAGCAGAAAAAAACCATGCGCTAAGGATATCATTAAATTAAAAAAAGCAGTAGCGACTGGCGCTACTGCTTGCTGGGTGGATGTGGGTTAACGGATCAGGATGTACAGCGTCTGATTGCCACGCTGAATGTTCAGCGCGACCACACCGCGCTGTTCTTGCAAGGTTTTGCGTAGCTCGGCCAGGTTATGGACCCGTTGTCGGTTGACGCCAATAATGACATCCCCTTTTTCCAGGCCAATACGGCCGGCAGGAGCCGTTCGTTCCAGTTCGCTGATCAGCACTCCGGCTTTGCCATCCTGAGTTTGATCATTCACCAGGGTGGCTCCCTCCAACATTGGATGGATGACATTGGCGGCCACCTGGGTTTGTTCGGCCCGGCGCAGGGTGACATCGATATCCAGCGTCCGGCCATCACGCAAAACGGACAAACGCACATCGCGGCCAGCCCCCAGGGTGGCAATTTTGGCTCTTAACTCGCGGAAATTCAGAATGCGGTTGCCATTCATCCCAACAATGACATCGCCTGAGCGTAAGCCTGCTTCTTCGGCAGCCGAGTCGGGCAAGACTTCATTGACAAAGGCACCTTGGGTGACCGACAGCCCCATCGCTTCAGTAAGCTCCGAGGTGACGTCAATGCCGCGAATGCCTAGGCTGCCACGACGAATTTCACCAAACTCAATCATTTGGTCGACCAGGTTCTTCATCATGTTGGAGGGAATGGCAAAGCCAATGCCGACATTGCCTCCGTGTGGGCCTAAGATAGCGGTATTAATGCCAATCAGTTCACCGCGCAAATTAACCAGAGCACCGCCCGAGTTGCCGCTGTTGATGGCTGCATCAGTTTGAATAAAGTCTTCATAGCCTTCCATACCCAGATTGCCCCGGCCTAGGGCACTGATAATACCGGAAGTTACGGTTTGCCCAAGGCCAAAAGGATTACCGATGGCAATGGCGAAGTCCCCGACCCGAAGCCGATCCGAATCAGCGATGGGCAAGGCCACCAGATCCTTGGCTTCAATTTGCAGCAGAGCGACATCACTTTCCGGATCTTCGCCGATTTTTTTTGCGGTGAAGGTGCGACCATCTTGCAGGTTGATCACGATATCGGATGCGTCCCGAATGACATGGGCATTGGTGACGATGTAACCATGTTCGGCATCAATAATGACGCCGGAGCCTAAACCACGGAAGGGCCGCTCTTCTCGAAACTCACCTGGTGCTCTGGGGCCAAAAAAGTGCCGAAAAGCATCCGGCATTCGCTGCCGTACCTCGCGGCTGCCTTGCACAGAGATGTTGACCACAGCGGGTGTGGCCTGTTCCAGCATGGGAGCCAGGGTTGGGGTTTCGCCCTGGCTTAGTTGCGCTAATGGGAGGTTTGCCTGTGCCAGCCCAACGGTTAAAAACAGGCTGGCAAGCAGGCTACTAACAGTAAGGACACTTTTTTTCATACACGCAGTTCTCCATCAAACACACTGAGCATAAAAGTTATGGTTCAGAATGTTGCTAAAGACGCTCAGTGCATAAAAAAGTTCAGTGGTGTGCGATTAACCCTCAGCTGTAGCTGTTTTTTTGCTGCTTTCCTTCAGCAGGCCACTGGCGCCACCGGCGTAATCTTTCGGCTGCTCGTAGGACTCGGAGAAGGTTGGCTTGCGCTCATCCAGTTGGTGCATGGAAGCGCGGATCTGATTGGCCGTATCCGATGACAGATAGGAGATAGGCTCAGCTTTTTTCTCCAGCATGGGTTTTTCTACCAGCTCCATTTTGCTTTGCTGCAAGTGGTTGGCGATTTTGCTGTAATTTTGCTGCAGCTGGGTAATGAGCTCATTGGTGGTTTCCAAATGATTCGACACATCGCTGCGGTATTTTTCCAGTTGACTGCGGGTTTGAGTCAGCTCTTGCTGCAACTGGCTCTGATTGTGCTGCCGCAGGGCAAAAAACCAGGCCAAAACACCACCCGATACAAAGCCTACTGCCAGCCATACTAAAGTCATTGTTAGGGTCATAGTTGCTCCTGCATCCAGATCAAAGAAAACGTTTATTCGACGCTAACAGGATTTCCGAATCCGGTTGGCATCGGTCTTAAGGTTAAGTGTAACCGATTTTTTCAGTTCCAGTGGTAAGGCATGTTAAGATATTCATCTTAATTGTGGCTGAATAATTTGATTTCAAGCAGAGTCGGTATGCCATCACCTCAGGAAAAATATCAGCAAGATTTAACCCGTCAGGATTTCCAGCCCGATGCTGCTCAGGCGGAGGCTGTTCGTCATTTGCAGCGGTTGTACGATGAGCTGTTGCAGCGCTATCACTGCCCGGATACCTTGTGGCAAAAGTTATTCAGTAAAAAAGCCAAACCGCCGGTGATGGGCTTGTACTTTTGGGGCGGCGTTGGTCGGGGCAAAACCTATTTGGTGGATACTTTTTACGAGTGCCTGCCTTTACAGCGTAAAATGCGGGTGCATTTTCATCGCTTTATGCATCGGGTGCATGAAGAGCTAAAAAGCTTGCAGCACCAGAGCAATCCGCTCGAGCTGGTTGCTGATCGTTTTAAAGCAGAAGCCGATATCATTTGCTTTGACGAGTTTTTTGTTTCCGACATCACCGATGCAATGCTGCTGGGTACCCTGATGCAGGCGTTGTTTCGTCGGGGCATTACCCTGGTGGCCACCTCCAATATTGAGCCGGACGGTTTGTATCGCAATGGTTTGCAACGGGCCCGTTTTTTACCGGCAATTGATTTGATCAAGCAATACACGGTGGTGGTAAACGTCGATAGCGGTATTGATTACCGGCTACGTACGCTGGAGCAGGCTGAGATTTTTCATGCCCCGCTGGATCAGCAAGCCGAGCTGAATTTGACGGAGTATTTTAACGCTTTGTCGGATGAGCCACGGCAGCAGAATGCTGCCATTGAAGTGGCAAACCGGACCATTCAGGCCCGACATGAAGCCGATGGCGTGGTCTGGTTTGACTTCAGTGCCTTGTGTGAAAGTGCCCGCAGTCAATACGATTACATGGAGCTTAGCCGTTGCTACCACACGGTGTTGGTGTCCGGTGTCAAGCGGATGGGGCAGCACAATGACGATGTCGCCCGGCGCTTTATCGCCCTGGTCGATGAGTTTTACGAGCGCAATGTTACCCTGATTTTGTCGGCCGAAGCCGAGCTAGACGACTTGTACCAAGGCGGTATCCTGAGCTTCGAGTTTAAGCGCTGCATCAGCCGCTTGCAGGAAATGCAATCACACGAGTATCTGGCGCGGGCCCATCTGCCTTGAGCAAGCCGCTGCGCAGAAAAAATTGATATTTTTTAACCATAAGGGCTGATCTTTTGTTGTAGATGCATTATAATCCGCGCCCGGCCTACGTTACAGCCTTACTGCCCTTTAGCCAGGCAGTACTTGTACTCGAAGGGGTACGGTCACGATACTGCGCAATAGCCCTGCGGGTATCAGGTGTAACTATGTAAGTTTTGGACTATTTCAATGAAAACTTTTACTGCTAAGCCAGAAAGCGTACAACGCGACTGGTATGTTGTTGATGCGGCTGGTAAGACGCTGGGACGTATCTCAACTGAAATCGCTGCCCGTTTGCGTGGCAAACACAAGCCTGAGTACACGCCACACGTGGATACCGGCGATTACATCATCGTAGTCAATGCGGACAAAGTGGTGGTTACTGGCAACAAAGCCAAAGACAAAATGTACTACTCGCACAGTGGTTTCCCAGGCGGCATCAAAGAAATTAACTTTGAAAAGCTGCTGGCAAAAAAACCTGAGATGGTGCTGGAAAAAGCCATCAAAGGCATGTTGCCAAAAGGCCCATTGGGTCGTGCTATGTTCCGTAAGTTAAAAGTGTATGCCGGCGCCGAGCATCAGCATGCTGCTCAGCAACCGCAAGTTTTAGACATCTAATCGGAGCATCCCATGGCACAGAATCAATACTATGGAACTGGTCGTCGTAAAAGCTCAACGGCCCGTGTATTTTTAAAAGCCGGCTCAGGCAACATCGTGATCAACAAGCGCTCGTTGAACGAGTACTTTGGTCGTGAAACTGCCCGCATGGTGGTGATGCAGCCACTGGAGCTGGTTGATATGGTTGGCAAATTTGACATGCACATCACCGTTAAAGGTGGTGGTATCAGCGGTCAGGCCGGCGCTATCCGTCACGGCATTACCCGTGCTTTGATGGAGTTTGACGAAACATTGCGTCCAGAGCTGCGTAAAGCAGGCTTTGTGACCCGTGATGCCCGTCAGGTTGAACGGAAGAAAGTGGGTCTGCGTAAAGCACGTAAGCGTCCACAGTACTCCAAGCGTTAAGCTGTATTTACACCTCCAAACCCGACCTTGTGTCGGGTTTTTTATTGCGATTCAGCGGCGGTTAATCCTTGTGTAAAGCGTGGCTTTTCATTATGATCGTCGTTATTTATTCATTTATAATAATTGCTGGCATACAGCCGCTTAAAGTACGTCGTTTTTAAGCGTTAATGTGGAGATGAGTGGATGAGCAACGCGCCTGTCGATCATGGCCGACGCCGCTTCCTGACCATTGCAACATCGGTCGTGGGCGGGGTAGGAGCCATTGGAGCCGCTGTTCCCTTTATTGCGTCCTGGAGCCCCAGTGAACGGGCTCGCCAGGCTGGCGCTGCAGTGAGTGCAGATGTCAGCAAAATGGAAGAAGGACAGCTGATACGGGTAGAGTGGCGTGGAAAA
>JAFIFR010000329.1 GCA_020831935.1 Alkalimonas sp. | reverse complement strand
GGCTGCAGCCCCATGTACTCGTAAGCACGGCGGGCGGCATCCTGCTTGCTGCTTTCGCTAAAGGACTCAGCTGCCGGAATCGGCTGATCGACCGCAATCACCTGCTCCGGGCTGGTGCCCCAGCTGACTTGCGGCTTGATCTGGCTGGCATCCAGCGTGACCACCTGATCAAAGGCAGCGTCCGCGTCTGAATACAGGCTTTGCCAGTAGCTGACCGCCGCCTCCCAGTGTTCGGCTTTGGGCGCATGCTCTTTGCCTTGTAAATAGGCGATGGTGGTGTCGTCCGGCGCAATCAAACCGGCTTTGGCGCCCATTTCGATGCTCATATTGCACAGCGTCATGCGGCCTTCCATGCTCATGGCGCGAATGGCACTGCCGCAAAACTCGGCGACATAGCCGTTGCCACCGGCGGTGCCCAGTTGGCCGATCACCGCCAGGATCACGTCTTTTGGCGTCACATGCGCTGACAGGCTGCCGTTAATTTCGATCTTCAGCGTTTTGGCGCGCTGCTGCGGCAGAGTTTGGGTAGCCAGCACATGCTCAACTTCCGAAGTACCAATGCCAAAAGCCAGGGCACCAAAAGCGCCATGGGTGGAGGTGTGCGAGTCGCCACAAACAATGATCATGCCAGGCTGGGTTAAGCCCAGCTCCGGGCCAATCACATGCACGATGCCCTGATCCGGGTGGGTTAGATCCAGCAGCGGAATGCGGTGCTCATCGCAGTTTTCTGCCAGGGCTTCCAGTTGCTTGCGCGAGGTTTCGCCAGCGGCGTCCATGCTGCGGCGCTGGGTCGACACATTGTGATCCATGGTGGCAAAGGTCAGATCCGGCCGGCGCACCGGCCGCCCGGCCTGCTTTAAACCAGCAAAGGCCTGCGGCGAGGTGACTTCGTGGATCAGGTGGCGGTCGACGTACAGCAAATCGGTGCTGGCATTTAACTGACCGACAACATGGCTCTGGTAAATTTTCTGGTATAAGGTCTGGCCCATGGTCAGGCTCCTGCAATAGCGTTGGCGATGGCACTGCCGACATCGGCGGTACCATAGGACGAATCGGGTTGAATATCACGGGTGACAATGCCCTGCTGCAGGCATTGCTGCACCGCCTGCTCAATGGCTTTGGCGGCGTCTTCCAGCCCAAAGCTGTAACGCAGCATCAGGGCGGCACTCAGTATTTGGGCGATGGGGTTGGCAATGCCTTTGCCGGCGATATCCGGCGCGCTGCCACCGGCCGGCTCGTACAGGCCAAAACCACTGCCGTTTAAACTGGCGGAAGGCAATAAGCCCATCGAGCCGGCAATGGCGGCCAGTTCATCGGATAAAATATCGCCGAACAGGTTGTCGCACAACAGCACATCAAATTGCTGCGGGCTACGGATCAGCTGCATGGCGGCGTTGTCGATGTACATATGCTCCAGCGCCACATCCGGGAAGTCTTTGGCCACGTCGCTCACCACCTCGCGCCACAAAATGCTGGTTTGCAGCACATTGGCTTTGTCGATGGAGGTCACTTTGTGGCTGCGTTTTTGCGCCGCTTCAAAAGCCACCCGGGCAATGCGGCGGATTTCTGCTGTGCTGTAGGTCTGGGTATCGAAAGCGCTGTTCTCGCCACGGCCTTTTTCGCCAAAGTAAATGCCACCGGTCAGCTCGCGCACGCACAACACATCCATGCCCTGACTGCTGACCCGCGGGTGCAGTGGCGATAAGTCGGCAAAGGCCGGGTAGATCTGGCCGGGGCGCAGATTGCAGAATAAATCGAAGGTTTTACGCAGCGGCAGCAAAGAGCCGCGCTCAGGCTGCTGGTCCGGCGCCAGCCCGGTCCACTTCGGGCCACCGACTGAGCCAAACAAAATGGCATCGCTTTGCTGGCAGATGGATAAGGTCTGGGGCGGCAGTGGCTGACCGACTGCATCAATGGCAGCGCCGCCAACCAGGGCCTCGGTGCGCTCAAAAGTCAGGCCAAAACGCGCTTCCACCGCATTCAGTACCTTGTGGGCTTCGGCCATCACTTCCGGCCCGATGCCATCGCCTGCCAGGACGGCAACCTTAAAACGTGTCTGACTCATT
>JAFIFR010000328.1 GCA_020831935.1 Alkalimonas sp. | reverse complement strand
CTTTGCGCGCTGGTGACCCACTGCAGCAGGTGCTTGCGGCTAACCAACAGCCGCCAGAGGGTAAGGCCAATGGCATGGCCCATACGCCAGGCCTGATCGGCCAGTAACACCAGTTGCAGCACACTCTGGCTCAGGGTTTGGCCTAAATCAGCCAGCAGATTGCCATACAAACTACGCAGCTGCACCGCACCGCCATTTTGCAAGATACTGTGCTTTGGCAACCAGGTAAAACGGCGCCGCAGCAAGGTCGGTAACAGCACCAGCACAAGCAGCAACAAGGTGGCAGTGACAGCCTGCGGCCAGGGCAGCAACAGCACCAGCACTAAGGCGATAAAGCCAGCCGGCGCCAGCAAAGAACGACGCAGATTATCCAGTATTTTCCAGCGCCCCAACCATGGGATCCTGGCGCTGGCAGCCTGATGGCGTTTCAACCAGCCGGCGCCAAGCCAGGGAAGCAGCTGCCAGTCGCCGCGGGTCCAGCGATGCTGCTGTTTTACGGCAACATCATAGCGATTGGGAAAGTCTTCCACCACTTCGATATCCGAAGCCAGGCCGGCGCGGGCGAAAACCCCCTCAAACAAATCATGGCTTAACATGCTGTTGTCGGGCACCCGCCCCTCTAAGGCGGCACTAAAGGCATCGACATCGTAAATGCCTTTGCCGGTAAAAGAGCCCTCGCCAAACAGATCCTGGTACAAGTCAGAAACAGCGCCGGCGTAAGGGTCAATACCAGCCGGACCCGAGCTTAAGCGCAAGAAGCGGGAGCTTTGCCCGGTTAACGCCAGTGCCGGTGTCACCCGAGGTTGTAAAATACCGTAGCCGGCAATCACCCGTTGCTGCTGTGGACAAAACTGTGGCCGGTTCAGCGGGTGAGCCATTTTTCCTACCAGCTTTACTGCCGCATTGCGTGGCAGTCGGGTATCGGCATCCAGGGTAATGACATAACGCACTTGGGCCGGTACTGCATTGGATAACTGTGGGTAGGTTGCGCTGCTGCGACAAAAGCGGCTGGAGTCGCCGCGCAACAGCTTATTTAAATCGCTTAGTTTGCCGCGTTTACGCTCAGCGCCGATCCAGGCTTGTTCACTGGGATTGTATTCACGCTGGCGGTGCAATAGAAAAAACCGCTGCCCGGCAGCATCAGTGCTAGCATCCAGGCCTGCTGGCGGACCATACTGCTGGTTTAAACTGGCAATGCCGTCGATCGCTTGCTGCAACAGCGCCTGATCGCTGGCCAGGTGTTGCTGTGGTGCATCGGTAAAATCAGACAACAGCACAAAGCTGATAGCCCCCCGGCCGGCTGACAGATAATGCTCTTCCAGCCGCTGCAGATGCTGGCGCAACGCTGCGGCATCACTTAACAACACCGGCACCGCTACCAGGGTACGCAGCTCTGCCGGGATGCCCTGGGCTAACGCCAGCGCCGGTAACAGCTGAGCAGGATTACAGCGGCTGGCACTCTGCTGCAACAAGGCGCTGGCCAGCTCACTGACCACAATGGCCATCGGCAACAACAGCCAAAGCCAATAGAGAGCACTGATATCAAGCCACCACAGCGTACTTAGCAGCAAAACACCGCTCAGCAACAAAAACAAGCTGATGTAACCAAGCACGTCTTGTCTGGCGATGGCATGGCGCAGTCGTTGCCAAGCAGTGGGCTGGATCCCCAGCTGTTGTTCTAAGGCCGCACGGCCGCTGCCCAGTAAATAAAAACCGCAGTCGGCTTCACGTGCCGCCTGCACCGGATTGTGATCGGTTGTGCTGGCATGCGCATCAGCCCAGCGGATGAGTTGCAGCACTTTGCTGCTTACCACCAATTCAGCGCATTTGGCACGGCGAGCCAGTTGTTCAATGGCATTGCGATACAGATTGCGACTGGCAAAATCCATCTCAGCAAAGCGACTGCCCGCCGCCAGCTGATGATCCACCAGGCTGACGTTTTCAAACAATTCCGTCCAGTCGATGGCTGAGATGTGCCGCATGCTGGTCATCACATTGCGCACACTGACATTGGATGCGCCCAGTTGCTGCTGCGCTCTGAGCACCACCTGATCAATGCTGTCGTTCTGGC
>JAFIFR010000037.1 GCA_020831935.1 Alkalimonas sp. | reverse complement strand
ACAAGGCCGATGTGATTCAGCACCGGTTGGTGTTTTTAAACAGCGATACCCGGGGACAAATGGTGCTGGAGCTGGAAAAAGCCGAAGGCCGTGATATCGATGGTTTTGAAATTGCCCGGCTGTGGCGCGAGGAAATGCCAGAAATTGCCGGGGTACGCTCCATCAACATCAATGCCTCAACCGGTGGCGGCGGTGTGGGCGCCGATATTGCGCTGCAAATTCGTGGCGACAACCTGTCGATGCTGGAAGCAGCGGCGGAAGAGCTCAAACACGCGCTGGCGCAATACCAGGGGGTCTTTGATATTCAGGACAATTTAAGCGGTGGCAACGATGAAGTGGTGTTGTTGCTCAAACCCGAAGCCGACTTGCTGGGCTTAACGTTATCCGATGTGGCGCGTCAGGTGCGCTATGGTTTTTATGGGGCTGAAGCGCAGCGGGTGCAGCGGGATGGCGAGGAAGTCAAAGTCATGGTGCGCTACCCGAAAGAAGAACGTAGCTCGCTTGGCAATCTGGAGCAAATGCGCATTCGTACCGCCGACGGCGGAGAAGTCCCTTTTAGCATGGTGGCCAATTACGAGCTGCAACCGGCGTTCAATGCCATCAACCGGGTCAATGGTGAGCGGGCGGTGACCATTACTGCCGCTGCTGACAAAGATCGGATTGAACCTGGCCTGGTCGTCCGTGAACTACGTGAGGGCATTATGAAAGAACTGCCGCTGCGTTACCCGGGCGTGACCACGGCGCTGGAGGGCAGCAGTCAAGATGAAATTGATGCCATGCGTGACATGATGAAAGCGGCGGTACTGGCGCTGTTCTTGATTTATGCCTTGATGGCGATTCCGCTCAAATCCTACAGTCAGCCGCTGATCATCATGAGCGTGATTCCTTTTGGCCTGATTGGTGCTGTGGTGGGGCATATGGTGCTGGGGCTGAGCATGAGCATCATGTCGATTTTTGGCCTGATTGCCCTGGCCGGGGTGGTGGTCAATGACAGCCTGATTATGGTGGACTTTGTCAACAAAGCCAGAGCCGCCGGTCACAGCATCCGCCAGGCAGTGGAAGAGGCCGGTACCATGCGTTTTCGCGCTATCGTGCTAACGTCGATGACTACCTTTCTGGGCTTAACCCCCATCGTGCTGGAGCGCAGTTTGCAAGCACAAATCGTGGTGCCGATGGCAGTCTCGCTGGCCTTTGGTATTTTGTTTGCCACCGTCATCACCTTGATCCTGATCCCGGCGCTTTATGTGATACTGGAAGACTTTAAGAATTTGTTCCGTAGCAAAGAGCAAAAAATCGATACCCGGCTGGGAGAGCTTAGCTGAGTAGAGGCAGTACAAAAAAGCCCCTGAGCTTTCATAAAAAGTATTCAGGGGCTTTTTACTAGAGCTTGTTGTTCTAGCACTCAATGATATTCACAGCCAGACCACCGCGCGAGGTTTCTTTGTACTTGGTCTGCATGTCTTTGCCGGTGTCCCACATGGTTTTAATCACCTTATCCAGTGATACCTTGTGATCACCACTGCCGCGCAGTGCCAGCCGTGACGCATTGATGGCTTTCACCGCCCCCATCGCATTGCGCTCAATGCAGGGCACTTGCACCAGGCCGCCGACCGGATCGCAGGTCAGGCCTAAATTGTGCTCCATGCCAATTTCGGCGGCATTTTCCACATGGCTGACCGAGCCGCCCAGGATCTCGGTTAACGCACCAGCGGCCATCGAACAAGCCACGCCCACCTCACCCTGACAGCCCACTTCGGCGCCGGAAATCGAAGCATTCTTTTTGTACAAAATGCCAATGGCGGCTGCGGTGAGCAGGTAACGCACGGCAATGTCGGCAGTGACCGGCTGAATAAACTTGTCGTAGTACATCAAGACTGCCGGAATAATGCCGGCGGCGCCATTGGTAGGAGCCGTCACCACCCGGCCACCGGCGGCGTTTTCTTCGTTCACAGCTAGGGCAAACAGATTCACCCAATCCATCACCTGCAAAGGATCCGAGCTTTTTTCCACACTAAGCCGTCGGTACAAAGACGGCGCCCGGCGCTTCACCTTAAGCCCACCAGGCAAGACGCCCTCGGTCCGAATGCCGCGCTCAATGCAATCACGCATGGTTTGCCAGATATGAAACAGCTCGTTTTTGATTTGCTCCGGACTGCGCAGCACTTTTTCATTTTCCAGCATCAGGCTGGCAATCGATAAACCGTGCTCTTTGCACAAAGCCAGCAATTCGGTGGCGCTTTCAAACGGAAAAGGCGGCGGATTGTCGGCTGCAAACTGGCTGGCCGCTTCTTTTTCGCGGGCAAAGTCCTCGGCCTTGACAATAAAGCCACCGCCAATGGAAAAGTAGACTTCGCGCAGCAACTCGGTGTCGCCGTCCCAGGCCACCAGCTCCATGCCGTTGGAGTGCTCTTTTAAGGTTTTGCGGCGATGAAAAGTAATGGCGCCTTCACGTGGAAACTTCACCGCCTGCTGTTGGCCCAGCTGCAAGCTTTGCTCTTTGTGCACCTGCTCCAGCAGTGCTGGGATCAGGTCCGGGTCAATGCTTTCTGGTAAATAACCACTTAACCCCAGAATCACTGCTTTGCCGGTACCGTGGCCGATGCCGGTCTGGCCCAAAGAGCCATAGAGCTCTACTTTCAGGCGGCTGACTTGCGACAAAAGCCCAGCTTGTTTTAGCTGCTCGGTGAACTGGTAGGCAGCCCGCATCGGGCCCACAGTGTGCGAGCTGGACGGGCCAATGCCAATGCTGAACATATCGAAGGCGCTGATAATCATAAGTAAAATAAAGCCAATTCAGACAGAATAGCTCGATTGTATACCAAAGGTGGTCAAGCTGTAAGTGATACTGAAACTGGTCAGGGCAGGTTACGGCTGCAAAGTCGCAGCAGTACTGTCAGTAAGGCTTTACATGAAATATTCTAATGAACTTTTGAACGTGGGGGAGAACAGGCCTCCCCCTGATACCCAAGGTGCAGCTTTAGTGCTTGGCTGCCGCTTCCACGGCCCGCATCACCCGCAGCACATTGCCGGACCAAAGAGCACGGATCTCGTCTTCACTGTAACCGCGGCGCATCAACTCCCAGGTGACGTTGATGGTTTCAGTGGCATCATCCCAGCCTTCAACGCCACCGCCGCCATCAAAATCGGAGACGATGCCGACATGCTCAATGCCGATGCGATCGACAGCGTAGTCGATGTGATCGATAAACTGGGCTAAGGTCACATCCTGGTAGGTGCGGCGCAGCTCGGCCAGCCCGTCCATGTAAGCTTGGACATCGGCATCGGTGGCACCGCTCCAACCGGCGGATAAGTAGCGCTGCCGCAATTCGTCTTGTCCGCGCTGAATGCGTGGGTCGACTGAGGCGACATAGCTGCGAAACGCCACCATTTGCGCCACACCGCCATTGGCTTTGATGGCATCGAGCTGCTCATCATCCAGGTTCCGCAGGTTTGGGTGCACACCGGTCACACCAGAGTGCGAGGCAATGACCGGTGCGCGCGATAGTGCCATGGCTTCCAGCGAGCTGCGTTTACCAACATGGGAAATATCCACCATGATGCCGTAATCGTTCAGCTTTTTAACCAGTTCACGGCCTAAGTCGGTTAAGCCCTGATCCGGTTTATCGCCTTGATCCAACCGTGGGTTGGAGCTGCCACCGAATTGATTGTTGCCCATGTGGGTAATGCCAACATAGCGCACACCGCGTTCGGCCCAAAGTGGGATCTCATCGACGCTGGTGCCCAGCGGGTAAGCGTTTTCCATGCCAATCAGCGCTACCAGCTTGCCCTCGGCATGCAAGGCTTCCACTTCATCGGCGGTGCGGGCCAGACCGATTTGGTCGCGATAGGCCCGAGTCATCCGTTTAATGGCCTGGTAGCTGTCTTCAGCCCGCTGGCGGGCATTGGCGTAGCCTTGCTCAGTTAAACTGCCCTGAGCCACATAGACAATGAAAAAAGCGGCATCCAAACCACCGGCCCGCATTTTGGGCAAATCGACCTGAGCGCGGGTCATCACGCCCGGATCCAGTTGTGGTGTGGCATAACCACGGCCAATATCAACATGGGTATCCAGCGTGATCACGCGGGAGTGCAGCTCCCAGGCTTCGCGTTCACTGACCTCGCGCGGCTGGCGTTCGGCCAGCGCCGATCCCATCAGCAGCAACGAGCTGGCTGCTAAAGCGCTGAAGAGTTTTGACATAGAATGCTCCTGTTCCTGAAGTGTTTTTTAGTATAAGTGTGCCAACAGGATAACGGCCCTGACGGCAAAGTGCTATCCTCTTTATCCACAGAAGCAGGCAATTAACAGCAAGCGTTAATGATTCATCAAACGAGCAGCAGTCATCGATGCCAGTACCACAAAGCCGATGGCCAGGCCAAAGTACAGGGTTTCCAGGGTTGCGCCTACCTCCACCGCTTGCTCCAGAAACAAAATCACCAGAATCACCGACGCAACCTGCATCAGGGTGATTTTTAAATCATGAAAACTTTTGATGTCCAGCGCTCTTAACAGGCCTTTATCCCGATCAACTGTCCTGGTAAGAAACAACCGGTACAAGGCAGACGCAATGATCTGAAAGGTCAGGGCGATTAACAGGGTATCCAGTACTTTGAGTAACTTCACGGCCAGGCGTTTGCCTTCATCCGCTTTGACCGGAATAGTCATCACGGTATCTACAATGACCCCGGAAACGATCGATACACTGGACGCGTAGAGCAAACAAGCTGAAGCCGCACAGACGATAATGGTCAGAATCACCAGAATGCGACTACTTTGCAGTAATTTTTCCATGCTATTTCCTCAGGTAAAGGATGGATAAGCTGCCAGATTTGAACGCGCTGCTGCAACTTGGTTCCTTGTACAGTTCGATCAGTGCGCTGGTTTGCCGGGCGTAGTGAAAGCGAGCCAGGCATTGCCAGCTTAAGGTTGCCCCAGCTGTTGCTTTAACCGATGCAAAATGGCAGCAGTGGCTCCCCAAATCAGTTGCTGGCGCCAGTGCAAAAAGTACACCGGGTATTGTCGGCCCTGATGCTGCCAGTCCCATTGTTGCCAGCGCTCTTCTTGCCATAGTTCTGCCAAAGGGGCATGAAAGATATCGGCCACTTCATCCAGCTGCAGTTGCCAGCGGGGCAGGACATGCACCAGCCCGAGCCAAGGCTCTATCACAAAGCCAGTGCTGGTGGCTTGCGGCGGCAACTGGCCCACTATGGTCACATCAGCAGGTGATAGCCCGACTTCTTCTTCGGCTTCGCGCAGCGCCGCCATTTTACTGCTTTCCCCGCGTTCAATACGGCCACCGGGAAAACTGATTTGGCCGGGGTGATGCTTTAAATGCTCGGCACGCTTAGTCAGCACCAGCTCCAACCCCTGAGGGCCTTGCAAAAAAGGCAGCAGCACCGCCGCGCGTTGTGCCCCGCTCTGGTTTTGCAAGGTTCGCGCTGCCGGTGGCGGCAACTGGGTATTAAAGCGGGCTAGCAGCCAGTGGGTATCCCAACTCATGTTAAGTCTTCAGCTGTATTTTGCAGTACCGGTAGAATTTTATGTACTTTATCCAGCGTTTCCTGGTACTCGCTGTCGGCTTCGGAGTCAGCCACAATGCCACCGCCGGCCCAGCAATGCAGCTGGCCGTTGCAGGCCACCAGGGTGCGGATGGCGATGTTGGTGTCCATGTCACCGCTTTGGTCGATGTAACCGATGGAGCCACAGTACACCGAGCGGCGGTGTGGCTCCAGTTGCTCAATAATGGTCATGGCACTGATTTTTGGTGCGCCTGTGATAGAGCCGCCCGGAAAAGCCGCTTGCAGCAAGTCGGTGGCATCGAGATCGGCGCGCAGGGTGGCGGTGACGGTACTGACCAGATGGTGCACCGCCGGGTAGCTTTCAATGGCAAACAAATCTGGCACCTGCACCGAACCAGGCTCAGCCACCCGGCCTAAGTCATTGCGTAGCAAATCGACAATCATCACGTTTTCGGCGCGATCTTTTGGCGAGTTGCGCAGCGCTTCGGCCGTTTCGGCATCCAGTCTGGCATTGCTGTGGCGCGGCTTGGTGCCTTTAATGGGTTTGGTTTCGACCTTGCGGCCATGCAGCTGCAAGAAGCGCTCTGGTGAAATACTCAGCACGCAGCCTTCGGGTAAGCGCATAAAGGCAGAAAAAGGTGCGGCATTGGCAGCGCGCAGTTTTCGATAGGCTTGCCATTCACTGCCCTGATAACAGGCGCTAAAACGCTGCGCCAGATTGATCTGGTAGCAATTACCGGCCAGCAGGTGCTGATGCACTTGCTTAAAGCGGGCTTGGTAGCCGGCTTTATCCATGTTGGCTTGCCAGTCGCTGGTTAATGCAAAGGGGGCGGACTCTTCGCGGTACAGACTTAAACGGTTATTGAGTTTGAACCAGTTTTGCTCGGCATCGCCACGGTAATCCAGGTACCAAAGCTGCTGCTTCTCTTTATCCAGCACCAAAGCCCACAGGTAAATGCCGATGGCCATATCCGGCAGCGGCAGATCGTTGCTTGCTGTAGCCGGTATCTGCTCGCTGTAGCGACCAAGATCATAGCCGAAATACCCCAAAGCCCCGCCTTGAAAGGGCAAGTCAAGCTTGGCGGCGGGGGTAGGGAAGTAGCACTTCAGGGCGGCCTTGACCACGGTTAATGGATGCTGCTGGTAGTGATGGCTGCCTTGTGCATCGGTCAGCACCGTGTGGCCATCTTTGGCCTCTATGGTGCAAACCGGCTCTGCCGCCAGCACATCAAAACGGTTGTTTTTACCGACCGGCCCGGCCGAGTCCAGCAAGATGGCCCAGGGCTGCTCGGCCAACGGGGCAAAAAAATCCAGCAAATTGGTCGGGGCGTCGCCAATAATATGGTAATGCTGCATGCAAATATCCCATTGCACGACCAAGGTTGTATCGATGAAACTCTGGCCGCTGTTTTTGATGCGATGTATGATACCAGTCGACCAACAAAGATAGAACGACTGCCTGAAGCAGTGATTACGACAGAGGACAGATTTCAGATGACCGTCATCCGCCAGCAAGACTTTATCGACAGCATTGAAGATGCATTGCAGTACATTTCGTACTACCACCCGCTGGACTTTATCCAGGCGCTGGAAAAGGCCTACCACAAAGAGCAGAACAAAGCGGCCAAAGATGCCATCGCGCAAATCCTGATCAACTCACGGATGTCGGCCGAAGGCCACCGGCCGATTTGTCAGGACACCGGCATTGTCACCTGCTTTGTTAAAGTCGGCATGGACGTCAAGTGGGACAAAACCGACCTGACAGTGCAACAGATGGTCGACGAAGGCACCCGCCGTGCCTACAACAACCCGGACAACCCACTGCGCGCCTCCATTGTGGCCGATCCGGCCGGTGCCCGTAAAAACACCCGCGACAATACTCCGGCCGTGGTGCACCTGGATTTGGTGCCTGGCGCCGAAGTGGAAGTGATGATTGCCGCCAAAGGCGGTGGCTCTGAGAATAAAACCAAGATGGCGATGCTGAACCCATCCGACTCCATCGTCGACTGGGTGCTCGAATCCTTGCCAAAAATGGGCGCTGGCTGGTGCCCGCCGGGTATGCTCGGCATTGGCATTGGTGGTACCGCAGAAAAAGCCGCGGTGCTGGCTAAAGAGTCCTTGATGGACCCGGTTGATATTCAGCAGCTGATCGATAAAGGCGCCGAAACGGCCGAAGAAAAACTACGGCTGGAGCTGTACGAGAAAGTCAACCAGCTGGGCATTGGCGCTCAGGGTCTCGGCGGTTTAACCACGGTGGTGGACATTAAAATCAAAAGCGTACCGACCCATGCTGCCTCCTTGCCGGTGGTGATGATCCCGAACTGTGCCGCCACCCGCCATGTGCATTTTCATCTGGATGGTTCAGGCCCGGCTGATATCAAGCCACCCAAACTGGAAGACTGGCCACAGGTCACCTGGGAGCTTGGCAGCAATGTGCGCCGGGTGAACCTGGATACCGTCACGCCGGAAGAGGTACAAAGCTGGCAAGCCGGCGAAACCGTGCTGCTGAGCGGTAAGATGCTGACTGGCCGCGATGCTGCCCACAAGCGCATTGCCGATCGTCTGAATAAAGGCGAAGGTTTGCCAGAAGGGGTCGATTTGACAAACAAGTTTATCTACTACGTTGGCCCGGTGGATGCAGTGGGTGATGAAGTAGTAGGCCCGGCTGGCCCCACCACCGCCACCCGGATGGACAAATTCACCGAGATGATGCTGTCGCAAACCGGCTTGCTCGGCATGATTGGCAAATCCGAGCGCGGCGATGCTACGGTGGAAAGCATTAAGCAGCACAAAGCTGTCTACTTGATGGCGGTGGGTGGTGCTGCGTATTTGGTGTCCAAAGCCATCAAAAAAGCCCGGGTAGTGGCCTTTGAAGACTTGGGGATGGAAGCCATCTACGAGTTCGAAGTCGAAGACATGCCGGTCACCGTGGCGGTCGATAGCCAGGGCAATAACGTCCACAAACAAGGCCCGGCGATTTGGAAAGTAAAAATCGAAGAAATGGCTGACGCGAAATAAAAGCGTGCAAAGCATCCGAACCTGCAAGCCTTGCTTGCAGGTTTTTTTTAACCAGGGGAAGCTACTATGAACATTCGTTTCGTCGCACTCTCAGCCATGCTCATGGCTGGCTTTGGCCTTGAGGCCAGCACCAAAACGCCATTGCAGGTGGAGCATCTGGCGCAGTTCAATCAATTGAGTGACATCGTGTTGGCGCCGGGCGGCAATCAGCTGGTATTTGCACAAAAAAACGGTGGTGTTCAGCCGGCCGATAGCAGCCATGATCTCTACCTGATGGACTTAAGCCGCAACAACAGCGTGCAAAGGCTGACACAAAACAGCAGCCGTGAGCACCAGGTGCGCTGGGCCGCCGATGGCAGTGCTATTTATTTTCTGGCCGACCGTACTGGCTCCACTCAGGTATGGCGCCTTAACTTAACTGGGGGCGAAGCGCTGCAAGTCACCGATCTGCCGTTGCCGGTGCAGGGCTTTCAGCTCTCCGCCGATGGCAAACAGCTGGCATTGGCGCTTCGGCACAAACCCGGCTGCGGCGATATGGCCTGCACCTTAAAAGCACAAGCAGCCGATGCCGCCCGTGACGATACAGCCATGGTGTACGACCAGCTGATGGTTCGGCACTGGGACCGCTGGCTCGATGGCTACCGCACGCACCTCTTTGTTGCCAGCCTGGATAACAAGCCGGTAACCGATGCACGCAACCTGATGCCCGATTGGAACAGCGACATTGCCGGCATCAACGAAGTGGCCTTCACCCCGGATCAACAGCATCTGGTGTTCAGTGCCAAGATGCCGGGTGTGGATGAAAGCTGGCACACCAACTTCGATATTTTTGAGGTCAGCATCGAAGGGGGTGAGAAGAAAAACCTCACCGCCGACAACCCGGCCTGGGATTCGCACCCATCCTTTTCACCGGATGGTCGCTTTATGGCCTACCTGGCCATGACCACACCGCAAGCGGAATCCGACCGGCGCCGGCTGGTGCTGCTTGATCAGGTCACCAACCAACGCACGGTACTGACCGAAGACTGGGACCGCTCCATCTATTCGTACCAGTTTGGACCGGATAACCGCACCATCTATGTCACCACCCAGGATGTCGGCCAGGTCAGCATTTATGCCATCAACACCAGCTTTGGCGATGTGCGTAAGGTGTATGGCGATGGTACGGCCGGCCATTTAAATGTGGCGGCTGATCGCATCGTCTTTAGCAATCATCGTCTGAACCAGCCGACGGAGATTTATCAGATTCAGCCCGATGGCAGCCGCTTGCAACAGCTCACCCATGTCAATGGCCCCTTGCTGGAAGGCATTGCCTTTGGCGACTTTGAGCAATTTAGCTTTGCGGGCTGGGAAGGCAACACCGTCTACGGCTACCTGGTCAAACCGGTCAACTTTGACGCCAGCAAGCGCTACCCGCTGGCGTACCTGGTGCACGGCGGTCCTCAGGGCAGCTTTGGCAATATGTTCCATTACCGCTGGAATGCGCAGCTGTGGGCCGCGCAGGGCTATGCCGTGGTGATGGTCGACTTTCATGGTTCCACCGGTTATGGCCAGGCTTTTACCGACTCCATCAGCCGCGACTGGGGCGGTAAGCCCTTGGTCGATTTACAAAAAGGCTTCGAGTACGTGCAAAGCGCTTACCCCTGGATTGATGGCAACCGCGCCTGTGCGCTGGGGGCCTCCTACGGTGGCTACATGATGAACTGGTTTGCCGGCAAGTGGCCGGATGCTTTCCGCTGTCTGGTCAATCATGCCGGTTTGTACGACATGCCAAGCTTTTACGGCAGCACGGAAGAGCTGTTTTTCCCGGAATTTGATCTCGGTGGCACCGCCTGGGATGAGGGCTCCGATTACGCCAAATTTAACCCGGCCGCTTATGCCGACAACTGGCAAACGCCGATGCTGGTGATCCACGGCTTAAAAGATTACCGGGTGCCCTACGCCCAGGGCTTGGGCGCCTTTACCAATTTGCAGCGCAAAGGCATCGAATCGCGGTTGGTGATTTTCCCGGATGAGAACCACTGGATCCAGCAGCCGGCCAACCGGGTGCGTTGGTACAGCGAGGTTTTCGACTGGATGAAACGCTTTACTGCCGAATAATCGCTTCCTTCAGGCCGTCTTGGCGGTACAGGAAAACATCAAAAGCGCCTGTGGGCGCTTTTTCTTTATTAGGTAAACTGCAACTAATGTAACATCAATGTTATTTGTTATTTATCATAACAATATCATAATCCCGCAGAGACGAAATCATCATCCTGATTCAGACTGTTCCTGAAACACAGCCTCCACAACCCTGTGGTGGGAAAAACTGATTTTAAGGAGAACGCGATGTCGTTTGCAGCAAAAGTCAAATGGATCAGTTTGTTTATAGTGCTCTTTCCAATGATCATAGCCACCGCCGTGATTACTTACCTGGCACACAGTGCTTTGTATCAGCAAGCCGAAGCAAGCCTGACGTCCGTGCGTGAAATTAAGCAACAACAGATTCAGTCGATGCTCACGGAGTTTGCCGATGGCCTGGAAGTGGTTGCTGCCACAGTGCAAGCCATGCAGACACCCAGTGGCATCGAGCAACAGCATGCCTTGTTTGTGCAGCTTAACCAGCAGCTTGGTTTTTACGATATTTTTGTGATAGATCCGCAGGGCAACATCATCTACACCGTCGAGCGTGAATCCGATTACCAGACCAATCTGCGGCACGGCCCTTACCGGGAATCTGGTTTGGCGCGTTTGCTGACGCGCAGCCAGCAACACAGCAGCATTGTGATGGAAGACTTTGCGCCTTACGCTCCCTCCAACGGTGACGCCGCGGCTTTTCTGGGGCGTCAGCTGCAATGGCATGACGGCGTCTATACCGTTGCGGTGCAGCTGTCGATAGACAAAATCAACCAGGTGATGCAGATCCGAGAAGGCATGGGGCAAAGCGGCGAAACTTATTTGGTGGGCAGTGATTTCCGCATGCGCTCGGATTCCTTTTTGGATCCGCAGCAACGCACCGTTCAGGCGTCTTTTGCCGGCACAGTGCAGGCCAATGGGGTGGATACCGAGGTGGTGCATCTTGCATTGGCAGGGCAAAGCGGGGTTCAGCCGGTGGTCGATTACAACGGCAATTGGGTGGTTTCGGCTTTTGCTCCGCTGGATGTTTTCGGTGTCCGTTGGGCGCTGTTGGCAGAAATTGACCGGGCCGAGGTGCTGGCACCGGCGCAGCGTATGCTGTGGGTTGGGGGCTTGATTTGTCTGTTGGCCATTGCGCTGGCCTTTGTTGCGGCTCAGCAGGTATGCCGTTTTGTGTTGGGACCGCTCGGCGGCGAACCGGAGCTGATGTGCCGCCTGACCAGTGTGATTGCAGCTGGGGACCTGACCACACCGCTAGAGTCGCAAGACAAAGACAAACACCTGATGGGGTGGCTGGCTCGGATGCAGCAAAGTTTACGGCAGTTGGTGCAGCAACTGATTGGGGTAGGCCAGCAACTGGAAATGACAGCCGAGCAAAATTCAGCCGCCATCACTCAGGCCGATGGCAGCATTCAACTGCAGGCAAAAGAAACCGACATGCTGGCAACAGCCATCGAAGAAATGAGTTACGCCGCGGCTGAAATCGGGCAAAACACCAGCAAGGCCTTAACGGAGCTGCAAGGTTGCAAAGGTGCATCTGAGCAACTGCAACACAACCTGGCCAGCAGTCAGGGAAGCCTTGGCAAAACGCTCAATAGCTTTGCCGAAATTCACCAGCAGGTGCGAGCCCTGGAGAGCGACAGTCAGAAAGTGGGCCAGGTGTTGGAGGTGATCAACGCCATTGCCGAGCAAACCAACTTGCTGGCATTAAACGCCGCCATAGAAGCGGCCCGGGCTGGTGAACATGGTCGTGGTTTTGCGGTGGTGTCGGACGAAGTGCGGCAACTGGCTGGTAAAGTGCAAGATGCCATTCAGGATATCTCGGCAGTGTTGCATGGCATACGTGGTCAGTCACAATCGCTGGCGAAACACTCGGAAATTTGCGCCAGCGAGTCGGCCAAAACGGCAGAAGATGCCAGCCTGATGGCCGACTCCGCTGAGGAAATTGACCAACGGCTGGCCACCTTAAAAGAGCTGATGGGACAAACCGCCAGTGCCGCCGAGGAGCAAACCACCGTCTCAGCCACCCTGGCCGAGGGCATCAGTCGTTTAAGCGCCTCAGCCGAAGAAAACAGCACCGCCATTAGCCAGGTGGCGGGCAGTACCCGCGACTTGTTGGGGCTGGCCAACCAATTGGGCCGCTCGGTTGCTCAGTTTAAAGTCTGAGCCGCTACGATTGCTGGCATCGCTTGCAGTGTAGCCAGCAATTATTTTCACTCCAATGGCTAAAAGTAGCCAGTGCATGAACTTAAAGCACTGGTTGACAGCGTTTAATTTTGCTATCAAAATGATAGGTATCAAGTTGATGGTTTTTTCATGGATAAGAGCAAACCTAAAGGGGTTAACGAATTCCCTCTTACTAAGGAAACAGCTAGAAAGGTAATCAATGATTTGGCTCAAAATTATACTCACAGGATCCGATGGATTAAGCACGTAAAGGAGCGGATGATTGAGCGCGGCGTGACGACCGGGCAGGTGATTACACTCCTTAAAAGTAAGCACTCAGTTTTTAGAGAAGGCCCATATCCAGAAGCAAATGGAGATTGGAAATTTAACCTGAAAGGGCTGGCTGCAGGCAAAGTGATTGAATTGACAATTGCGCTCAAGAATCATCACGACAGTCCGCTGTCAGTTCTGGTCACTGTTTGGATCGATTAAAGAGATTGGTATGTACCATTATACGGAAAGCGGTTTATCGAATGTGTATCTTAAGAATGGTTTTACCATTGAAAGAATCGATGGTGAAGAGTTTACCAGCATTGATGATATGAACGGTCTTCACAACACCATTGCTCAGGCCATTGTCGAGAGTCGCAAACCACTTACGCACGAAGAGTTTAAGTTTTTACGTATTGAGCTGAATGTTTCTCAGAAAATGCTTGCAACACGTTTTGGTGTGGATGAGCAGACCATAGCGCGTTATGAGAAAGGCCAGACAAAAATTCCCCGTACCACAGATGCAGCTTTAAGATCTTTGTCTATGGAAAGCCTACAGAAAAATAGTCCAGTGAGTTATTTTCTTGATCTACTTGTGGATAGTGAGGCCGAGGAAGCAGCAAAAGAGATTCGCCTGGAGGAGATTGAAGATCAATGGGCAATTGCAGTCTAGTCACCCAAGTCCGTACACTAGTCATGTATAACATAAAACAAGGGCGCTGATTCAGCGCCCTTGTGCTATTTCAAACCGTGTTTAGTAAGCTTCGGTATGCACATCACGAACTGCACGGCCAGATGGATCGGTCATTTCCGCCATCTTGGCATCCCAGGCCAGGGCTTCCGGCGTCGAACAAGCCACCGACTTACCACCCGGCACGCAGGAAATGGCACCGGCATGCGGGAAATGCTCTTCAAAGATCACCCGGTAGTAATAGGCTTCTTTGGTTTCCGGGGTATTGACCGGGAAACGGAAGCTGGCGGTGGCCATTTGCTGATCGCTGATCTCGTGCTCGGCATGGGCTTTTAAGCTATCAATCCAGCTGTAGCCAACGCCATCGGAGAACTGCTCTTTTTGCCGCCACAGGATCTCATCCGGCAGCAGCCCATCAAAGGCCTGACGCAGAATGTGTTTTTCCATCTTGCCGTTGCCACACATCTTGGCTTCCGGGTTCAGCCGCATCGCCACATCCATAAAGGTTTTGTCCAAAAATGGCACCCGGGCTTCAATACCCCAGGCCGACATCGCTTTGTTGGCGCGGTTGCAATCGAACATGTGCAGCCGGCTGATTTTACGCAGCGTTTCTTCATGAAACTCTTTGGCATTCGGCGCTTTATGGAAGTACAGGTAGCCGCCAAAGATCTCATCCGAGCCTTCGCCCGACAGTACCATCTTAATGCCCATGGCTTTGATTTTGCGTGCCATCAGGTACATTGGCGTCGAAGCCCGGATGGTGGTGACATCGTACGTTTCCAGGAAGTAGATCACATCACGGATCGCATCCATGCCTTCTTGCACCGTAAAGTGCACATTGTGGTGCACCGTGCCAATGGCATCGGCCACTTTTTGTGCCGCCACCAGATCCGGCGAACCGGGCAAGCCTACGGCAAAGGAGTGCAGGCGCGGCCACCAGGCTTCGGTCTGGTCGTCGTCTTCCACCCGGCGCTTGGCAAATTGCTGGGCAATGGCGGAAATTAATGAAGAATCCAGACCGCCGGATAACAACACACCGTAAGGCACATCCGACATCAGGTGGCTTTTCACGCTTTGCTCCAGCGCCGCACGCAAGGCTTCCACATCGGCCGGGTTGTCTTTGACCGCATCGTAATTGTGCCAGTCACGCTGGTAGTAAGGCTCCAGCTTGCCAACCTTGCTGTCAAACATGTATCCCGGCGGGAATTCTTTGATTTGCTTACAGACCGGCACCAAAGCTTTTAGCTCGGAAGCAACAAACAGCTGACCATGCTCATCGTAGCCGTAATACAGCGGAATAATGCCAATGTGATCGCGGGCAATCAGGTAACGCTCTTGCTCGGCGTCGTACAGCACAAAAGCAAACATGCCGTGCAACATATCGACAAAATTGACGCCATGCTCCAGGTAAAGCGGCAAAATCACTTCGCAGTCGGATTTGGTTTTAAAGCCGTACGGCGATACCAGGTCCTTCTCCAGCTGCTTGTGATTGTAGATCTCACCATTCACTGCCAGAATGTGATTTCGTTGATCATTAATCAGAGGTTGGGCACCATTTTCAGTATCTACAATCGCCAGGCGCTCGTGCGCCAGGATGGCATTATTGTCATTCCAGATCCCAGACCAGTCCGGACCACGATGACGTAACAACTTAGATAACTGCAGCGCCTGCTGGCGCAATGCTTTCACATCAGTTTTGATGTCAAGCACCCCAAATATCGAACACATGTTCACCTCTGTAGAATTTATTAAATTTTCGTTTGGCAGTATGTACGGCTATCCGTACCCCCTGAATGTGCCATGCCCAGTAGAAAAAGCAAGTGCTTTTTGTCGCTTTGTTTCATGGTAAACTTTCAGTGCCAGCGACTACCAAGTGAGCTTATGCAATCCAACCGAATAAAACCCCGTTTTCAGCCGCCGCCGCATTGGCAAGCCGATTTGTTTCAAAGCAACCCCATCTTTGCCGATCTGCAGCAGCTGTTTCAGCCATCCCAGTGCCGTGATTGGCCCACCCCTGACTGGTTGAATCAACAGCGCACCGATACCAGCTATGAATTTGTCGCCAATGCCTTGTTGGAGCGCGATGGGCGTTATTACGAAGACTATATTTATGCAAGCCAGAAAATCCCAACCCGGGCTGAAAACTGGCACGATTACTTTGGTGGTCTGATTTGGTGCTTGTTTCCACGCACCAAAGCACTGCTGAACCAGTTGCATATTCAGGAAATAGAGCGGGCAGGGCATAGCCCGCGCACGCCACTGCGCAATAAAATCACCCTACTGGATGAATGCGGCGTGCTGATTGCCTACACCCCGATACAGCGCAGCCTGGTGCAGCAATTGCAACAGCATCAGTGGGTTGATGTTTTCTGGCAGCAGCGAGCGCTGTGGTGGCAACAAATCCGGCCTGTGGTGTTTGGCCATGCCATCTACGAGATGGCGACCCAGCCGTTTATCGGTTTAACCGCCAAGTGTTGGTTTATCGAAGTACCGGATGAATTTTTTAAAGCGCCATTAAAAGCTGCTTACACTTTTCTTGACGATAAATTGCAGCAACAAATTGCCAAGCCAAAGACCCTGCTGAATAATGAGCAACTGACCCCCTTGCCGTTGCTTGGGGTACCTGGCTGGTACCAGGACAACCAGCAGTCTGATTTTTACCACAACAGCGATTACTTCAGACCGAAAAGGAACAAAGGATGATCGAAATTAACCACCTGGCCAAGGCCTTTGCCATTGGTAAGGGCTCCAAGCTGTCTGAGAGCGAAAAACAGGATGTGCGCTACAGCAAAACGGCCTTTCATTCGGTTCGCGATGTCAGCTTTCATTGCGACCAGGGCGAGGTGTTGGGCCTACTGGGCCCGAATGGTGCCGGTAAAACCACCACCTTGCGGATGCTTTCTACCGCATTAAAACCCGACAGCGGCAGCGTACTGATCAATGGCGTGGATGTGCTGAAACAGCCACTGAAAGCGCGTCAGCAAATTGGCTTCTTGTCGGCCGATACCGGCCTGTACGGCAAACTCACTGCGTTTGAAAACATCGCTTATTTCGGCCGTTTGTACGGCATGAAAGAAAAGGCGCTACGCAGCCGCATCGATGAGCTGTTCACCTTGCTGAACATGCACGACTTTGCTAACCGCCGGGCCGATAATATGTCCACCGGCATGAAGCAAAAAACCGCCATTGCCCGAGCCGTGGTGCACAGCCCCAAGGTGGTGATTCTGGATGAGCCAACCACTGGCCTGGACATCATGACGGTGCAAACGGTGCTGGATTTTATCAAGTCGCTGAAAGTGCTGAACACACCGGTAATTTTCTCCACCCACCATCTGGACGAAGTGGCGTCCTTGTGCGACCGGGTGGTGGTGATCGACCAAGGCATCAGCACTTTTTCCGGTAGTATTGAGGGGTTTCGACAGCGCTCTGCCAGTGGCGATCTGCGTGAAGCTTTTTTATCCGTCATTAACCAGCCAGAAACGGCTGTGGCACAAGGAGCAGCCTGATGTGGCAAGTGTACGTGAAAGAACTGATGGAATTGATGCGGGACAAAAAAACGCTGATCTTCGTGATTTTATTGCCCATTCTGATTTTCCCGGTCCTGTTCGGAGTCATGGCTCTGGTGCTCACCAGCACCACCAGCAAAGCCATGCAGCAAGAACACCGCTATGTGATTGTCAATGCGGAGCAGGCACCGCAATTTGCTGAAGCCTTGTTTTATCATAAAAACTTTCAGCGGGTGGATTCTGAACTTACTGAGCCGGAACAACTGATCGCCGCCATTCGTGCCGGCGACTTTGATGTGGCTCTGGTGATCCCGGAGGATTTTCAGGCCCGCCAGGCCGCGGTAGAGCAAAGCGAATGGCAACTGATTTACAATCAGTCTTCGCAGCTGGATTTTATGTACCAGTACTTTAGCGAGTTGATGCGCCGCTACACCGAAGACTTGCAGATGACCAGTTTAAGCCAGCTGGGGGTGGACCCGGAGCGGCTGCAGGCCATTTTAACACCGGTAGAGCTGCGCCGGGTCGACACCGCCGACACCCGGGAAAACATTGGTGAAAAAATTGGCGCCTTTATCGCTTACATCCTGATCCCGATTTGCCTGATGGGTGCGTCTTATCCGGCGATTGATATGGGGGCGGGTGAAAAAGAGCGGGGCACCTTAGAAACTTTGCTGATTTGCCCGGTGACCCGCACCGCCATTGTGTTGGGGAAATTTTTCACCGTGCTAACCACAGGCCTTGCGACCACCTTAATCACGGTGGTGAGTTTCGGTATCTGGACAGCGGTTGTCAGCTCCTTCACCGGCTTTGATGTCATCACCAGCGTGATGGCCAGCATCTCGGTGACCGATCTGCTGCTGATTTTCCTGATGTTGCTGCCGATTTCGGCTATTTTTGCCTCCTTGTTGCTGGCGATTTCCATCTACGCCAAAACCTTCAAAGAAGCGCAAAACTACATGAGCCCATTGTCCTTTGTGGTGCTGATGCCGCTGGTCGCCGCAATTTTACCCGGGGTGAATTTAACCACCACCACAGCGATGATCCCACTGACCAACGTCGCCCTGGCCATCAAGGAACTGATCAAAGGCACCGTCGATTACGGCATGCTGATGATGATCTTCGCCTCGACTGTGGTGATTGCCGGCGCTCTGGTCGCTTTTTGTGTGCACTGGTTCCAGCAGGAGAAGGTGTTGTTTAGGTAACGCTCGCGAAGCGAGCTGGTTACCGGGCGACAAGGTCGCCGTGATGACGCGCTGAAGGCGCTGGTTACCAGGCAGCAGAGCTGCCGTCATTACGGGCTTTAGCCCTGGTTACCGCCTTTAATCAATAAATACTATTGATAATAATTATTAATTAGATTAGGA
>JAFIFR010000327.1 GCA_020831935.1 Alkalimonas sp. | reverse complement strand
CAAGCTGCTGCGAGGCTCGCCTGGTTGCTGCAGCAACTTTGGCCAGAGGCTGGGGTCAATTAACCTGCCAAACCAGAACCAAACAATGCTCTGCCCGCCTTGTTTTGCGGGCAATGCAACACCTGCTCAGTAGCCCGAATTGCCAACACCTGCCCCGTTGCCGCCAGCTCCAACTCCACCCATTGTGAACCGTAAGGCTGGATGCTTTGTCCCAGCTGCAATTGAGCCACCAGCTCCTTGCTCAGATTCAATTGCAATTCATCGCACATCGTCAATTGCCAGCTGCTCTCATGCTGCTGCAAAAGCGCAGTTCGGGTATGAATGACTTGGCCTCGCTGTAACTGTTCTTGCTGACGCTGCCACAGCTGCTGCAACCGATCCTCACGAGCTGCCTGCTGAGTGAGCACCGATCTGGGCTCTGCCAAACGGTGATACTGCACCTGCCGGTAATCCGAACTTGCCGCCAACTCAATCTGGTAGAAGTCTGAGGTGGGTGACCATGGCATCCAACTGAGCAACAGCAGCATGGCAGCGCAGCCCACCACCAGCTGAGAAAGTTGCCACCAGCTACGCCAGCTGGCAGGCCGCTTGTCCCTGGCTTCGCATTCGGCCAGCAGTTGACGCTTGAGAGCAGCAGGCATCCTGTGCTTTTGTTTCGCCTGTTGATACAACGACTGCAGTTCGTCATGCTCTGAAGATGTTGGCTTATTCATTGTGCTCTCCCAAACGCGCCTGCAAAAATCGACGGGCATAGCGCAGCCGGCTTTTCACAGTTTCGTCCAATTCGTTGGTAATACTCGCAATTTGTCCCACCGAGAAGCCTTCCAGTTGCAACATCAATGCCTCCCGTTGCAGGAAAGGCAGCAGTCGCAAAGCCTGCTCAAACCGTTGCTGCCGTGCAACCGGACAAGCAGCTAAACCCTGTGACTCTGGGTGTACTAACTCATCTGGGCAAATCAGTGATTGCCAACACTGCTGCCGTTTTAATTCATCCAACAAGGCGTTTCGGGCAATACTGAACAGCCAGGTTTTAAAGCGGCTATCTGCCCGGAAACTGTGCCGTTTCTCCATCACTTTTAACCAGGTTTGCTGGCAGATATCCTGCGCCAGAGCCGGATCGGACTGACGCAGAATAAAGTGGTAAAGATCATCGCCGCAATGTTGAATCAAACCATCCAACCATTTCGAGGCACCCGTCTTCTGATAGTGCTGCATCAGTTGATCCGGACATAAGGTGCCAGCCCAGCTCAGGGGGATCGACAGCATAGGCACACTCCTCTTACCAGTCTGTATTTTCAGCTTAGTTGGCATCCAGCGTAAAATCGAGCTGGACCTGGAGATTGGTTTGGCGAACAGCACGGCCATCCACCAGCTTAGGCTGATAGCGCCAGCGCCGCAGAGCGCGCATCGCTTCACGATTAAAGATGGTCGCAGGCTCAGCGGCTATTACTTCGACATCTTGCACCTGGCCGCTTTCATCCACCGAAAAACGCAGTTGCACCCAACCAGAGATCCCTTGTCGTGCCGCCTCAACCGGGTAACGTGGCTCAACCCGTACCATGGGGGTTGCCGCAGCATCGCGAATTCCTAACCCGGACTGAACGACTGGCTCGCTGTGCAACCCATCCAACTGAAGCCGGACTCCCGGCGTCATGTCCAAACCCGTCTCAACCGGCTCGCTGCTGAGCGACATCCTTTCAGGCTGCACCAGCTCGGGTGGAGGCGTTAATCTTGGACGTGTAATGGTTGGTGTGTCATCCGGTGTTTGGTAAACCCTGACTGGCGGCACAGGTGTCGGCTCCGGCCGGACAGCCGTCGGCGCTTTCACCAATTGGTGCATCATCACAAATAAAGCAAAGGTAACAGTGGCAGCCGTTAAAGCGCTACTGACCAGGCGAGTCAGAGGCAAGGTGGACCATGCAGCTGGGTGTGTGCTTTCCATAAATAACTCCTGTATCGTGCTTGTAGTAGTTAGACGATGCAGGAGCTTATGCAGGGTTAAATTTTTTTAGACTATTTATCCAAGGCTCTAACGGATCCAGCCCTGATGAATGCGTTTGAAGGTATCGGTTCCGGCGCATTCCAACC
>JAFIFR010000036.1 GCA_020831935.1 Alkalimonas sp. | reverse complement strand
TGGTTTGTGGTGATGGACGCACAGCATGTGGTCACCGTCTGGCAGGGGCGGGATGACAATGTGTCCACCGGGCTAACAGGCAGTTCCGGGGCCATGCGTTTGGCTTTGCAGTACTATCGTTTACAAAACTTACGTCCCTGATTCGTCTAGTTCGGCGTCAACTGGTGACCATTCAAACCAAAGGTACTTGTTTTTCTTTGACTTTTAGGTTGATAATGGTGGCTGAACCTAAATGCTCATTGCGGAAGAATTGTAAATAAACCATGGCGATTAAACCGGAACATCGACTACAAGTTGGCGCTTGGTGTTATTTGCCAGAGCAGGACAAGCTGGTGAAGTTCGACGCCGCTGGTCAGGTGATCGAGACCGCCGAGCTGGATAATCTTTGCCAGAATGTCTTGAACTATTTAGTGGTGCATGCCGGCGAGTTGGTTAGTAAAGATGAGCTGCTGGAAAAAGTCTGGGGCATTCGGGCGGTCTCCGATGGTCGTATTACCCGCGTGATACGGGTGCTTCGGGTAGCCTTGGGCGATGATAGCCGAACGCCCAGTTACATTGAAACCGTACCCAAACGGGGTTATCGACTGGTCGCTGAAGTGACACCGCTCGATCTGCCATACAGCAGTCCTTCCGAGCCGACTTCAGAAAGTCCGGCTACTGCTGCATCGGACTCAGAGCTCTCAATGAACATGTCTTGGCCAAGGCGGCTGGTATTGGGGCTGTTACTGGCTATGCCTATACTGCTGGCGGCTTATTTCTGGCTTGCTGTCAGCTCACCAGAGGAGCCGGCCTCTAGTATTCCGCTTTGGCGCTTTGAACCTGTCACTTTTTTAGACGGTATTGAGTTCTATCACAGCATTTCACCGGATGAAGCCTTGCTGGCCTTTAGTTATGCCAGCAGTCCCGGTGATACCATTGTTCGATTAAAGCTGCAAAACCTGAAAACGCATCAGGTGGTGCAATTGACCGATGCCCCCTACAGCAGCTTTGGTGCAAGCTGGAGCCCGGATGCTCAACAGCTGGCTTATCACCGCATGCTATCAGGCGAGTTGTGTCAGATCCGATTGCTGACGCTGAATGCTGCCCGAGATGGGATCCTATCCGATGAGCTGTTAACCGAGTGTGGTAAAAAATCAGTATCAGCCCGACTCGCCTGGTCGCCGGATGGCAGATACATCGTTTTTCCGTCGAGGGAAGCCGACCAAAATCAAATGACCTTGATGCGTTTCTCGCTGGCGGCAAATCGGGTCGAAGCACTAACAGCGCCTCCATCCAGCGGCTTTGGCGACTACGCTGCACGTTTTTCACGGGATGGTCGCCGACTGGCTTTCTTAAGACATACCACGGATGTTGTTCAGCTATGGGAGCTGGATTTAGTGACTCGCTCATCGAGAAAGCTGACTCAGCTGCAGGATCGCTATCCCGGCAATGTTGATTGGTCGACGGATGACCAAGAGATCATCTATCCAGCCGGTCGCTCAATGCTGGCGGCGGTCAATGTTCACTCCGGAAAAGAGCGCATTATTGCTTACACCGATCATTCCGCCAGGGAAATTCAGGTCAGTCCGTCCGGGCGAATCATTGCCTCTGTGGGTGCTTTTTCTCAGCGCAATATTTTAAAAGTACCCAACCGTATCGTAAATCAAGCGGACACTTTGTCACAGCAAGTTTTTAGTTCTAACCGCAGCGAAGCGTTTGCCGAGGCCAGCCCGACGTCTGATGGGACTATTGCCGTAGTTTCGCGGCGCTCTGGTTTACCTCAGATCTGGTTGTTTCATCCTGATGGCAGTCAATCGCAATTGACAGCGTTTACCGAAAACGAGCGGATTAGCCAGTTGGCATTTTCACCCGATGGGCAGCACTTGTTGGCTTTGATTAGCCAGGAATTATGGCTGTTCAGGGAAGCTGAGCTTCCGAAAAGGCTCACTTCCAGAGATGACTTTATGGTGGCAAATCCGAGTTGGGGGGCAGACAATACCACCATTTATTTTGCTGCTTCGTACCAAGGACGCTGGCAAATGATGGCTACCTCTTTGGAAGATAAGCAAGGCATCGCATTGTTTCACCCGGATATGGATCTTTACCTGGAGAGTCCGTCCGGCGATTACAGTTTCTGGCGAAATAGCAGCGATGGTGCTTATTACCTGCAACCGCAGCAGGAACTACAAGCGAAACGACTGGAGTTGCCGCTGCAAGAGTCTTTCCCATTGCGTTTTGTGCTGGTGGATCAGGGGCTGTATTTTTCAAGCTATCTTTCAAACAACAATTATCAGTTGTATTTTTTCGACTTTGAAACTCTGCAAACAGTGATTGCGACAAAAATGGAGTCGGTGCCCTACAGCGAGTTCAGCCTGAGTGGCGATCAGCGCTATTTTTATATCCCTTCGATGGGGCGTGGAGATATGGATATTGCCGAAATTTCGTTAGAACAGCAAAATTTATAAGATTTTTATAAGGATTTCATCGAGTTATTTTTTTTGTGCAGTGCAATCTTAAAGCAACACCAGCTGCTTCTGTACATTTAACTCAATAAAGGACATCCTAATGAAAAACTTACTAACTACTGTTGTTGCTACTTGTTTTGTCGTCGGTCTTGCCATTACTGCTAAAGGGGCAGACACTTCCGGCGAAACCAAACTGGATGCAGAGCCCCTATTGGCTTGTGCCTGGTTTCCTTACTGCTGGGATCCAGACTTAGAAATGCATCAAAACCTGGACTCAGAATCTATAGATGCCATGGAAGATGCTGTTGCCTGAGCTGCGATGTTGGTTTTCAAGCCGGTTCAGCTGTCATTGCATCACTCTGTAACAATTGCGTACCTGAAATTTTGCTGCTTTCCGTTATAATCCGTCCATACCCTGTGTAAGGACGGATTGCCTTGTCTAAGCTGGAACCCCTGGTTCAATTTGGTCGCTGGCGTTATCGTGCTTCGGTTGGTAAGTTATGGCCAGCTGATGCCGATGAGTCGGTGGCTGTCTTGCTTGAGCCCAGACTGCAGAAGTTGCTGAACTATTTTTTATTGCATCCGAATCAGCTGCTGACAAAAAACCAGCTGATTGAAGATGTGTGGCCGGCTGGAGAGGGAACCGATGGCGCTGTGATGCGTGCCGTTGGAGCTCTGCGGAAATTGCTGCAGGATAATACACAAGCGCCTGTTTTTATTGCCACCATACCGAAAAAGGGTTATTGCTGGTTGGCTGAGCTGGAGCCACTCACCACCCCTCAGGCGGAACAGAACCGACAGTTTGAACATGGCAATTCAGCTCAGATCCGCAGGGTAGGCTTGCAGCGATACCCCAATCGTCAATTTATTCTGCTGGCTGTGTTGTCGCTTTTGATCAGCTGCGGCATCGTGGCTTATGGTTTAACCCATCTTACTCTGGGAGCAGCACAGCAAAGTTTCCACCATCTCGAACCCATTAGTGCGCTCAATGGTCGTGAGCGTTTGCCGCTTTGGGATTCGAGCCAGCAACAGATGTTTTATCAGCATCAACGCAATGGCCAGCCGGAGTGGCAGTGGGTGGCACAACCTAGTCAACAAGTGAGCCCGGTTTTTTTACCGGGAAGTTACAAGGCACTTGGGCCGGCCAGCTTCGCAGACAACAAGCTGTATTTCAGTGCTCAGACTGAAGAGGGCTGTGGTATTTTTCAGCAGGCGGTAACCCTTCCACCCTTGCCAGCCAGACAGCTGGCGGTCTGTCGGCAATGGCAGCCCAGCGGTCTGACCCTGCTGGGAGAGCACTTATACTGGCTGGATACCGTGCCAGACCGGCAAGCTCAGTTCCAACTTTGGCGCGCTACGGTGCCTGTGGGGCATGCTCCTTTACAGCCTGAGGCTGTGCCGATGGAGGCCATAGCTGCCCTCGCCATACACCGATTGATTGCGCACGAGGGCAGTTTGTACTTGTTGGTGCAAGTAAGTTTTTCGCAGACTCAGCTGATTCGAATGCACTCTGGCGAAAAAGAGTGGCTGTTGATGAAGCAGTATCCGCAAGTTGCTATTGAACTGGCCGAAAGCCGCAAAGGGCTTTGGCTTAGTCAATCACAACAGCCTTATCAGCCGTTTACACCCATGGGCAATAACGCTGCCAGCCTTGGACCATTGTCGGTGGGGTTACGGGATCTGATTTTCATCGGTCCAGCCGAGCCTGTTGCAGTCTCAGGTGCGAAGCCAATCGATGATCTTTGGTTTGCAACCAAAGCGGCTGATGGCCTGGGTTGGCAGCATTGGTATCCGTCGAATCGGACCGAGCGGTTGGCGGCAGTCTCTGGTACACAGGTTGCTTTTGTCTCAAGCCGCTCCGGTAACGAGCAAATCTGGCTGGCACAGCGTGGCCATTTGCAGCAAGTGACATCGTTAGCTGGTCACCAACAAATTCAGCAATTGCTCTGGTTCCGGCAGCACTTGTTGGCGGTCATCAATCGAAAAGTGTTTCAGTTGAATACCGAAACAGGGCAATTGCAAGCGTTGTTGCCTCCGGAAGTGGAGCCCAGTCAGCTGGAGGTGTGCCGTCAGCAGCTGTACTGGACGCAGTTTGATGGCAAAGCCGGCTGGCAACTCTATCGGATGGCAGCGAATCGGGCCGAGTTGGTGTTGGACGATGTGCTGGATGTTCGTTGTGCGCCAGATGGTTTGGTAATTCGGCGTGATCGGGTTGCGGGTCTGCAGTTGTGGCAACAGGATGGTCGTTTTTTGTCTCTCTCCTTGCCGGGGTTTTCGGTCCCTGCTGTGGAACGCCATCAGTGGCTGACCAACGACCTGGGCATTGCCTGGCTGGATACGGCAGTGGGTACCTTGAGCTTTATGAGCTGGCAAGATGAGTTCCAGCAGTTTGAGCTGCCGGCTGGCCAGGCACCAACAGCGATCTACAGTGATCGCAGTGGCAGCCAGTGGTTGTTGCAACAAAGCCGGCAACAGGACAGTGACGTTGTTCGCCTATTGCCGGATAGGACGCCTTAACCGGTGGCCAGCTGAGCGAAACTGCGATCGGCGGCGGCGATGGTTGCTGCCAGATCAGCTTCACTGTGCGCCAGTGACAAAAAGCCGGCTTCATACGCCGATGGTGCCAGATAGATGCCTTCTTGCAGCATCAGATGGAAAAAGCGCTTAAAGGCCTCAATGTCGCACTGAGTGGCTTGGGCAAAATTAGTGATGGCTTGTTCTTTGGTAAAAAAGAGACCAAACATACCGCCGACCTGAGTAGTCGCCAATGGGATGCCGTGTTTGTCGGCAGCGGCCTTGATACCGGCGATCAGCTGGCTGGTTTTCTCTGTCAGGGCTTCATAGACCCCAGGCTGGCGGATGGCATTCAGTGCTGCCAAACCAGCGGCCATGGCCAGCGGGTTGCCGGATAAGGTGCCCGCCTGATAGACCGGCCCGGTGGGCGCAATGTGTTGCATAATGGCGCGCTTGCCGCCAAAGGCCCCTACTGGCATACCGCCACCGATGATTTTACCTAAGGTTGTTAAATCCGGTTGCACGCCATACACCGCCTGAGCTCCGCCTAATGCTACCCGGAAGCCCGTCATGACTTCATCAAAAATCAGCACACTGCCGTATTGATCGCAGAGCGCTCTTAGCCCTTCTAAGAAACCAGGCGCTGGTGGAATGCAGTTCATATTGCCGGCGACTGGCTCCACAATAATGCAGGCGATATCGTCGCCCTGTTCCGCAAAGATGGCTTCGAGTTGAGTCAGGTTGTTAAATTCCGCCGTTAGCGTGTACTTGGCAAAGTCAGCCGGTACGCCCGGTGAGTTGGGTACGCCCAGCGTCAGGGCGCCAGAGCCCGCTTTGACCAGCAGGGAGTCGGCGTGGCCGTGGTAGCAGCCTTCAAATTTTAAAATGGTATTGCGGCCAGTGTAGCCGCGGGCCAGCCGGATGGCGCTCATGGTGGCTTCGGTACCGGAGCTGACGAAGCGCACCATCTCCATGCTGGGCACTAATGTACTTACCAGCTCGGCCATTTCAACTTCCGCTGGGCAGGGCGCACCGAAGCTTAAACCATTTTCTGCGGCCTGCTGAACTGCCTGGCGAATGGCTGGATGATTATGCCCCAGCAGCATCGGGCCCCAGGAACCAATGTAATCGATATAGCGCTTGCCATCGACATCAAAAATATAAGGACCGTCGGCTTTTTCAATAAATACCGGAGTGCCGCCAACACTTTTAAAAGCCCGTACTGGTGAGTTGACACCACCGGGAATGGTGTGTTGGGCGCGTTCGAAAAGTTGCACTGATTTGTTCATGCGGGTTCCTTGCAGATTAAAGCGGAGAAAGGGAGGACTTGTTGCTGTACCAGGGTACATCGCATTCGTATTTGGTCACCAGGTGCTCAACACCGAGTGTTAAGGCAAAAAGCGCCATCCGGATCACCACGCCATTGTCGGCCTGGCGGAAAATCGCCAGATTCGGATTCAGGTTCAGATCGTTGTCGAGTTCGTTGGCATCCAACCGTGAGTCGCGTGGTAGTGGATGCATAATGACGGTGTTGGATTTGCAATGCTTGGTGTAAATATCCTGATTGAGCCGGAACTTGCCGCGATACAGGTTGGCTTCGTCTTTGCTGGCAAATCGCTCTTCCTGCACCCGGGTTTGGTAGACAATATCGGCGGCCAGTTTGCCTTCCAGTGCATCGCTGAACTCAATGCTGTGGCCGGCGTTTTCGATGGCACTGACCACGCTATCTGGCATCGCCAGCTCGGTTGGAGAAATCAGGGTAAAACGAATGTTTTTGTACAGGCACAGCAATTTTGCCAGTGAGTGCACGGTGCGGCCAAATTTTAAATCGCCAACCATGGCGATGTGCATGCCATCAATGCTTTGGTCGCTGGCTGCCAGCTCTTTTTCAATGGTAAAAAGGTCGAGCAGCGCTTGAGTCGGGTGTTCATTGGCGCCATCGCCCCCATTTAATACCGGCACCCGGCTGCCTTCAGCAAATTCAGCCACTGAGCCAGAATGGGGGTGGCGCATCGCAATCACATCGCTGTAGCTGCTGAGCACCCGGGCGGTATCGAACAACGACTCGCCTTTGGCCAGAGCGGAGCTTTCCATGCCGGTGGTTTCTCGTACTTCGCCACCCAACAGGTTAAAGGCGCAGCCAAAACTAACCCGGGTCCGGGTACTTGGCTCAAAGAATAGATTGCCCAAAATGGCGCCATCCAGCACCTTGGTGCGCTTTTGCCGGCTGGCATAAGGCTCCATGCTGCGGGCCACCTGAAATACCTGCGCAATGCGGTCGCGATCAAACTGATTGACGGAAAGAATATGCTGGCCTGTAAAGCTCATACGCTGGTGCCTGTGATCTGAGGTGTGGCTGGGAGACGGCACCGGTGTTGCCGGGCAGTCCGTGTCTGGCTGGTCATTATACGCTATAGCGCAGGGGAAAGGCGAATGCTGTTCAGCCCTTGTTGTTTGAGTTTTCGCTGCTTTACCCATAGTATAGAATGAGGTTAGGTACTAGTTTTAGTATTAATTTCAGCGAGTAATAGCCCTTTATGAGCACTATCCAAAGTGGCATCAACAGCACTGTCGAACAACGCCCTCAACACAGGCGGGGTCGGTTCGCCGCTTTGAACTGGTTGTGGTGGCAGGGCGAGCAGCTCTGTGGTAGCGGGCAGGAGCCGCCACCACATGCTGCTTGAATGGGCTGTGCCAACCTTGCTTGGCGTTTTGCTGCTGCTGGCCGCTTTGGTCTCGGCTTTGATGCATCCGCTGCTGTGGTCTATCCGTGGCTACATCGGCTTTAGCCTGTTGTTGGCACTGGCCTGGGCCTGGTTGGGAGCTGTCGGGTTGGCGCTGGCCGAAGCGGTGATTGGGGCTGTTCTGACGGGAGCTCTGCTGATGCTGGCTCTATCCCGTCAAGTTGCCGTGGCACCGGCCTCGGTCAACCGTCTAAGCGGGCCAACCAGAGTGCTGCTGCTTGCTGGCTGCCTGCTGCTGAGCGCTGTGTTGGCATGGACGTTATGGCAAGCTTCGCAATCGCACCCCTTTAGCCTTTGGCTGGCGCTGGTTTGGGGACTTTCCTGCTTCGCTTTGGTGAATGGGCCAGAGCTGTTGCGGCGTGTGATTGCCCTGAACCTAATGGGGGCGGCGGTTTTTTCCGTGTTGGTGTTGGCGGCCAGTCACGGGGATGCGATCGACAGCCGGCTCTATGGGTTGCTATTGATGGCGATGGTGATTGCCCTGGGGGCGACCGCATTGGCGCTGTGGCTGATCCACCGTCTTCAGGCGGAGTCCTTGTGAGTCTGGTGCTGGTGGCTTTGGCATTGCCGCTGCTGGCTGCTGTGCTGGCTTTGTGCTGGCGCCGTCAAGCCGCCTGGCTGGTTTGGCTGGCGGCCTTGCTAAACCTGCCGCTGCTGGCTGTGGCCTTGTGGCAGGTGGTCACCTCAGGCTCACAGCCGTTGCTGCTTAGCAGCACAGAGACTGGGCTGCTGAACTGGCAACTAACACCATTAACGGCTTTGCTGATGCTGCTGGTAGCCAGCATTCATTTTCTGGTCGCCAGTTACAGTCTAAGTCAATGGCGGTTTGCCGGCTTGTCCCTTTACTTTTGGCCTCTGGCTGCGCTGGTGCAGAGTCTGTTTTTTGTGTTGTTGCTGTCGGCAGATCTCTTGTTTTGGTACCTGAGTATGGAGCTGCTGGGGCTGGTGGCAGTTGCACTGGTGTTGCTGGCCGGGAAAAAAGCCTGGCAGGCGGCGCTGCGCTATTTGTTGTTGTCTTTGGCCGGCTCGCTCTGTTTCTTATTGGGCGTTGCACTACTTTACACCCAGTACGGCAGCTTCGCATTGAGTGAGCTGACGCTGGGTATTGCAGAGTCCTCTGGCGATCCCCGGCTGGCACTTTGGCTGATGACCCTGGGCTTGATGCTCAAAGCCGCGCTCTGGCCCCTGCACTGGTGGCTGCCTGCGGCACACCTGGTCGCACCGGCCGCCGTCAGTGCTTTGCATGCGGGCTTGATCATCAAAGCCCCGCTTTTTCTGCTCTGGATGCTCTGGAGCCAACTGGCGACGCCAGCCATCGCTGAGGTTGGCAGTGTCTGGTTTTTGCTTACCGGCAGCCTGGCCTTGCTGGCGGGGGGCTGGTCGGCATTGCGCGCGCCTTTGCCCAAGCTGATGATCGCCCATTCGACGGTTGCTCAGCTGGGTTATGGTTTATTGGCTTTAGGGCTGATGCTGTCACTGGCCGAACCGGCACTGGAACAGGCTTTTTGGCTCTTTATCATGGCGCATGCGCTGGCAAAAGCGGCGGCCTTCCTCGCCATTGGCGAAATGCAATTGCGCTTGGGCGGCAAGCGGCTGACGACCTTTCGTGGTGCCAGTCAAACCATGCCGCTGGCGATGTTTGCCCTGGCGGTCGCCGGCGGCAGTCTGATTGGTTTGCCACCCAGTGGTGGCTTTCTGGCCAAATGGCAATTGCTGGTGCCGCTGTGGCAGCAGAGCCAGTACTGGCCTGTGCTGCTGGTGATCCTGCTCGGTACGCTGCTATCGGCCGGTTATGTGTTTCGTTTGGTGGTGCTGGCGTTTTACCGGGCCCGGCCTCGTCCGGCCGGTTTTAAAGCACCTGTATTGCCGCAATGGCTGGCTCTGATGCCTGCCTTGCTGGTGTGGGGCCTGGCTTTGTTCAGCCTTCCTTTATTGCATTGGCTCGGAGGCTAGCATGGACTGGAACAGCTGGTTGCCACTCTGGATCGTGCTCAGCTCCTTGCTGCCCGGCTTGTTGATTTTCACCCTTGCTGAAGATCGCTATGTACTTCGTACCAGTCTGAATATGGGCGGAGTCCTGCTCAAGCTGGGCTTGGTGGGCTGGATGTGGCAAGGGGTGAAGGCCGGACAGGACTATTATTTCGAACTGCCTTTTTTACCCGGTGCACCGCTGGTGCTGCATGGCGATGCGCTGTCGATGCAATTTGTGTTGCTGTCGTCCGTGCTGTGGTGTGTCACCACCTTGTATGCCATTGGCTATCTGGAAGGCTCGCCACTGCGGTCGCGCTTTTTTGGCTACTTTAACCTCTGCGTCAGCGCCACGGTCGGGCTGGCTCTTTCCGGCAACCTGGTCAGTTTTGTGTTGTTTTACGAGCTGTTGACGCTGGCCACCTTTCCTTTGGTGGTGCATCGGGGCACAGCCGCCGCTTTAAAAGCCGGCCGGCGTTATCTGGCCTATACCCTGACAGGCGGCACCGTCTTGCTGTTTGGTGCTGCCTTGCTCCACAGCCTGATCGGTAGCCCGGTGTTTATGCCGGGAGGCTATTTGCAGCCCTTGTTGGCTGAGCACAGTGGCGTGTTAACGCTGGCTTTTGTCTTGCTGATAGCCGGGCTAGGAGTAAAAGCTGCCTTGTTGCCTTTGCATGGCTGGCTGCCAGAGGCCATGGTGGCACCGGCGCCGGTCAGTGCTTTGCTGCACGCAGTCGCAGTGGTCAAAGCCGGTGCTTTTGGCATTGTCCGGGTGGTTTACGATGTATTTGGTGTTGAGGTCATGCAACAGCTGGATTTGGGATGGCTGTTGGTGGTGCTGGCCAGCAGCACCATTTTGTATGGGTCCTGGCGCGCCTTGCAGCAACAGGATTTAAAGCGCCGGTTGGCGTACTCGACGGTGAGTCAGGTGTCCTATGTCACGCTAGGGGTGGCCATGCTTGGGCCTGTTGCGGCGATTGGCGGCCTGGTGCATCTGGTGCATCAGGGCGTGATGAAAATAACCCTGTTCTTTTGTGCCGGTAATTTTGCCGAGACGCTCGGGATCCACAAAATTCAGGAGCTCAATGGTGTTGGGCGGCGCATGCCACTGAGCAGTACGGCCTTTACCCTGGGGGCAGCCGGCATGATAGGGCTACCAGCGACTGCTGGCATGCTTAGTAAATGGTATCTGGCGACCGGTGCCCTTGAGGCTGGTTACCCCTGGGTGCTGTTGGTGCTGCTTGGCTCCAGTGCCATGAATGCCATGTATTTTTTGCCTTTGCTGTACCGGATCTGGTTTTTACCGGCAGCACCCTGGCCGCAAGAGCGCGTTCTGTCCAACCGATTTGAAACACACTGGATGCTGTTGTTGCCCCCGGTGCTGACGGCCGCTTTGGTGCTGCTGATGGGGCTATTGGCCGGGACTGACATTAGCCCGCTGAGCTGGAGCAAACTGATTGTTGAGCGGGAGTTTAGCTATGACTGAGTGGACGCTGTGGCTTTGGCCGGGCGCCAGTTATGCGCTGCCGCAGGGGCCAATGGTGTTCTGGTTCGGTTTTAGCCTGTTGCTCTGGTGCTGTGCGGCGCTATACAGCATGCAAACCATCCAAAGCCGGAAAACGTTGTACTGGATCAGTTTTGTTCTGGCGATGCTCGGCAACCTGCAGCTGCTGCTGGCGCAGGATGTGTTGGGGTTTTACCTTGGGTTTGCGCTCATGAGTTTGTCGGCCTATGGGCTGGTGATCCATCGTGGCGATAAAACGGCTCGGCAGGCCGGGCGACTCTATTTACAACTGGCAATCCTTGGTGAATTGCTGCTGTTTGCGGGCTTGTTGCTCCGGGTGGATGCGGCTGAGGGGGCATTGCTGATTGCCAATCTGCAAACCATTGAGCTTACCCCGCTAACTCTGACCTTGTTGCTGTTGGGCCTGGGCTTAAAAGCTGGTTTTTTCCCGCTGCACATCTGGTTGCCGTTGGCACATCCGGCGGCTCCGGTCGCCGCCAGTGCGGTGTTGTCCGGCGCTATGATCAAAGCGGGCTTGTTGGGCTTGTGGCAGTTTTTGCCGGCTCAGGATCCGCTGCTCGTATCTTGGTTGCCGGGCTTGGCATTGCTGGCGTTGGGCTCTGCATTGTTTGGCGCTCTGATCGCCTTGCTGCATCAGAGCAGCAAGGTGGTGCTGGCGTACTCGTCGGTCAGTCAGATGGGCTATATGCTGTTGGCGCTGGTGCTGTATTGGGCCAGCCCGCCTGAGCTGCAAACGGCTGCTGCCTGGCTGCTGGTTGGGTATTGCTGCCATCATGCTTTGCTGAAATCGGCGTTGTTTCTGGCTGCTGGCTCTGTCAATCATTACCGTTTATCCACCTGGCATGGAGCCTTGCTGCTTTGGCCACTGTTAAGCCTGGTAGCGCTACCGTTCAGCTCCGGTGCCATGGTGAAATATGGCTTGAAGCAAGGGCTGTCCGAAAGCAGCTTACCTGCTTTACCGCTGCTCGATGCACTGCTTGCTTTCGGTGCTTTGTGCACCGCCTTGCTGGCGCTTCACTGGTTGCGTCTGGCCAAAGCACAGTGGCAGCTGCCGGGACCTTCGCTGCCAGGGACAGCCAGCCTGGCCTGGGGGATCCTGGTGCTGGCTTCGCTCAGCATGCCAGGCTGGTTCGCTGCTTTGCGGCCGCAGTGGTTGGCCAGTTTGAGTTTTAGTGCGGTGCTGGCGGCGCTCTGGCCGGTTGCCTTGGCGCTGTTGCTGCACTGGGGCTGGCAACGCAGCGGTTGGCAACTAGCGGCCGCCTGGCAACAGCCCAGAAGTCCGGCCCTTGGCTGGTCTTTGTGGCTAAAAGCAGGTTATCAAAGCAGAAGTCGTGCACTACCTGAGCTCAGATTGCCAGCCTGGCGGCAGAGTGAGCGCTGGCTCAATCGCCGTTTGGCAACTGAGTCTTTGCTGCCTGGGGTCTGTGCACTGCTGCTCAGTTTGCTGTTGTTGCTGTGGCTGCTGAGTGGCTGAGCCGCTGTTTTAAAGCCAGCCACTCAGGGTTTGAGCACTGCCAGCAAGATGGTGGCAAACAAAATAAGCACTGGCAGCTCATTGAACCAACGGTAAAAACGGCCACTGCGGCTATTTTTATCGGCTTTAAAGTCGGCCAGCAGCTTAAAGCAATAGCCGTGGTAGCCGTACAACAAGACTACCAACAGCAGTTTGTAATGCAGCCAGCGGCTGGCACGAAACCAGTCCATGCCGTATGCCTGGATCAGAAGTAGGCCAAACACCAGCGTCAGAATGGCAAAGGGGGTGACAAAGAACAATAAGCGACGCTCCATCACTTTGAATTGCGCCTGAATCTCAGGGTTGCTGGTTTCGGCGTGGTAGACAAAAAGTCTGGGCAGGTAAAAAATGCCGGCAAACCAGGCCACCATAAAAATCAGATGCAAGGCTTTGTAGAGCAATACCAGAGTCATAGCAGGTTATTCTCCTTTACCAATAAAGTTTGCACCTGATCCCAACGAACCAGTCCCACTGGCTCAGGCACACAAAGATCCTCATCTAAAATACAAACCGCGCCTTCCCGGCTTGTCTCCAGCAGCTGATATACTTCTGCCATGGTCGCTTGTGGTGTGAGCAGGGGCACCGGCAAATAGCGCAAGGCACTGCCATCACTGACCGACAGACTGACATCGTAACTGACCAGTTGATAGACAGGCCCTTCTTCGCCTTCGCTTTTCAGCAGCAGGAGTTCATCGGCAGCCAGTTGATCCAGTGCTTGCCGGATGTTGGTCTCATCGCTTTGCAGCAACAAATGGTAGCGATGATCGAGCTGCGCCAGCACCCCGACTTTTTGCAGCACATCGATGGCGGGCGAAACCTTGTAGGGCAACTGCATAAAATCCAGCTGCATTAAAAATAGGGACTTGGTGTGGCAGAATTGCACACCTGTAACATAAGCGGTGGCAATGACCAGCATGGCTGGCAGGATGATGTCTGGATTGGAAGCCAGCTCCATCACTGCCACCAGGGCTGCCAGCGGTGCATGCAGGCAAGCCGCCATTAAACCGGCCATTCCCAGCACCGCATAGGTGCCGGCATGCTCGCTGTGGCCATGCAACAAGCCGGGAACGAGTGCCAGCAAGGTGCCAAAGATGATGCCAATGCCAAAAATAGGTCCTACCACACCGCCCGGAACGCCCAGGCCCAGTGCCACCAGCGTCAGCACCATTTTGCCGATGAAAAGCGCCAGCAACAACTGCACATCGGTGGGGGCCTCGACCGCGTACTGAATGGCGCCGGTTTCCGCTCCCATGGCTTGCGGGATCAGCATGCCAATAGCAGCGGTGATGGCTGCCGCCAGCAGCAACCGGATCGGTAAGGGCCAATTTTTGAAGGTACGAATAATACGCATCATGTTGGTATTAAATACAAAAGCAACCATGCCAATCAGCACACCGCACAGGATCAGGTAGGGGAAGTGCCAACCCGGTAAGGTGGTTATCTGCAGGATGGCCAGCTCCCGCTCCATGCCAAAGACCAGACGGGTGACCAAAGCGCCGACCACAGCCGCCAGCATCACCGGAATAAAAATATGAATACGGTATTCGCGCAGCACCACTTCCATTACAAAAATCACTGCGGCCAAAGGGGTGTTGAACGAGGCGGCGATGCCAGCAGCTATGCCACAGCCAACCAGAGTGCGAACGCTGTTGTAGGGCAGCTTGAGTTTTTTGCCAACAAAACTGGCGCCGTAGGCACCCAGATGCACCGATGGCCCTTCGCGTCCAACCGAAAAACCACTGGCCAGTGCCGCAACACCACCGAAAAACTGGTTGAAGGTATTGCGAAAGGGCATCATGCCGTAGCTGGTTTTAATGCGATGGATGACAAAGGGGATCCCGAGCCGGTAGTGCTTGTAGCCTGTTAGCAGGGCGATTAGGCCAATGCAAAAAGCGCCGGCGAAGGGCAGTAGCCAGCGAACCTCCGGCAAGGCGGTGGCAAAATCATCAAACTTATCCAGATAAAAGCTTTGTAAGGCCAGGATTGCCAGCCGAAACAGAATAATCAGGATGGCTGCCAGCAGGCCACCCAAAGCGCCCAGAATACAGAGCTGCAGTGAGGTTTGGGGGAAGGCAAGCTGCTTGCGTAAACCCGGCAGTGCCAGCTGCAGCCGCTGCCAGCTTTCGGACCAGAATTTCATGAGGCGCTGCTGTCAGTAAGGAATGTCTATAGTGTAACAGACTGCTGTAAAAGCATAAATTTTTTCATTATCACCCAGCGCCGGTAATACTTGAATAAAATAGTCAGGTATTGGATAATTTGCCGGTCGATAGTGTTAGGAGTTTCTATGTCCGATTTTCAGGTGCCGCTCGAATTTACCGATGCTGCCGCACAAAAAGTACTGGCTTTGGTGACCGAAGAAGAGAATCCGGCGCTGAAATTGCGTGTCTACATCACCGGTGGCGGCTGCTCTGGCTTTCAGTATGGATTTACCTTCGATGAAAAAATCAATGAGGGTGACTTTGTGCTGGAAAAACAGGGCGTCAGCATGGTGGTGGACCCAATGAGCCTGCAATATTTAATGGGCGGCACCGTCGATTACAGCGAAGGCTTGCAGGGCAGTCGATTTGTCATCAACAACCCCAACGCAACCACCACCTGCGGTTGTGGCTCATCGTTCTCTGTCTAGAGTCGGGACAGTTTTAACGCTGAGTCAACCAGATAATGCCAGCCAGCAAGGCGCCAATCACCAGATTAAACACCGCAATGTAAATAAAGCCTTTTTGCCCTTGCTTCAGGCTAAGCCCCTGCGTTTGAAGAAACCAGAACCAGGCGGCAAACATCAGCAAAGGCAACAAAAATATTAGCCGTATCATCCGGACCTCACTGCAACTAAGTTGTTGTCAGTATAGAAGAATAAACTATGGTTGACGACCCGGTCCTGTAACTTACTTGTGTTAATCTTTTGTTTTCCCTATTTTCGCTCCTAGTTTCCCTTGCCCGACCTGTCAAGCTTGATTTGTATTTTTAACGCCGATTGCTGTACGCTTGTCGCATCCTATGTTTTAATGAGGCTGTTTCATGTGGTTTCGGCTCGACCAACTGCATGAATCAGGGCAAATAAAATGTAAACTGAATAATAAAAGCGTAGCAAAACGCTGGGAGTACAACATAAATGAAAGGTGGTAAAAGCGTTATCTCAGAAGAGAATAAACGACTTTGTGTGTGGCTGAAGCGTCAGCGCCAGGAAAAAGGACACACCATGCGCAGCTTGTCTGAACTATTGGGCACGCCACACTCCTTCATTGGTAAAGTAGAAAACCAGGAACGTCGGCTGGATGTGGTGGAGTTTATCCGCTACTGTCAGGCACTGGACGTGGACCCGACCGAAGGCTTAAAGCAAGCCCTCAATTAATGGACTTCCTTTAAAAAGGGATGCCTGAAACGGCATCCCTTTTTTATATACTTAAGTAACTCGCATCTTGAAGTTACATGGGTATGTCACTGTCAAGGGCTCTGTTCGGTGTTGGCCATTTGATGCCGAAAACGCCGGCCAATCCAGATCAGCAAGCAAAGTGAAGGGATCACCATCAAGGCGGTAATGGCGAAAAACAGCGCCCAGTTGCCATCCAGATAATCGACCAGTTCGCCGCTAAACGAAGCCAGGGTAGTGCGTCCCAGGTTCCCCAAGGAAGCCAGCAGGGCATATTGTGTCGCTGAGAAAGCGCGCCCGGTTAAAAAGGTCAGGAAGGAGACAAAAGCCACCGTGGAAAATGCACTGGTAAAGTTATCAACCAGAATGGTGGCTAAAAAGAGGTTGGTGTTTGGGCCGACCATGGCGATCCAGGAAAACATCAGGTTGCTGGCCGCCATGGCAACACCGCCGATAAACAAACCACGTAAAATGCCAAAGCGAATATTGATGGCACTGCCAAGCAATGTAAACACCACCATGGCAACCCAGCCAATCAGCTTGGAGTATTCGGCAATTTGTTCATTGCTAAAACCGACTTCCCGGTAAAATGGAATCGACATTCGGCCCAGAAAAGCTTCGCCAATTTTGAATAAAAATACAAAGCATAAAATCGCCAACGCCAAACCCCAGCCATTGCGGCGAAAAAACTCGGCGAAAGGTTCAATCACGGTCACACTGAGCCAAACCAGGTAGCCGCGCAGTCCGCCTTGGCCCAGGTGCTGTTGGTAGCGCTGACTGGCCTGCTGTTGCAGGGCTTCGCGTTCTTTGCCGGGCTCCCGGATAAACAGGGTCGCCAGTATCAGCAGCAATTGTACCCCAGCCATGCCCAAATAGACTGCGGGCCAGCCGAAGGTATCGGCATTGAAAAAAGCCAGTGCCCCAGGCAGGGAGTAGCCTGTCCACCAGCCGATCACCGCCATGGCCGCGGCAGGGGGCAGTCGCAGCTTATCGCCGGCTATGATGTCGATGCGGTAGGCGTCAATGGCCACATCCTGGGTGGAGGAAGCGATGGCGATGGACAGCGCCAGCAAAGAGGTCCAAAGCAGGCTGTAGCCTGGGTTGGTAAAAGCAATGGTTAAGGTTGCGGCCAGAATCAAACTTTGCATCAGCAAAATCCAGCTGCGGCGCTGACCTAACCAGCGATACAACAAGGGCAGCCGGACCCTATCCAGCAATGGGGCCCATAAAAAATTTAGCGCGTACACCACAAAGATGGAGCCAAAATAGCCAATGGCGGCCCTGGATAAGCCGGCATCTTGCAACCAGCCGCTCATGTTGGAGCCAATCAACACCCAGGGAAAGCCAGAGGCGCAGCCCATCAGGAAAATATACAAGAGACGAATATCGGAATAACTGTCCAGCGCCTGGCGCCAGCTTTGTACTTTGCTTTCTGCTTTGAATAACATCGGGAGATCTCAAGGCTGCGAAGGGCAAACCATAGCAAAGCTCGGCCGGTTCGAAAATAGTCCGGATTAAATTAAGGGCGGATCCCAACGCAATCCAGTGGCAGCTGACCTTTGCCACGCAAAAAACTCAGGCAGTTAAGCAGGTTGTGTTGCAGTACCTGATCGCTTTTCAGCTGATGCTCCGGCCAGAACTCCAGTTGATGCATCAGATGCCAGAACACTTGCTCCCGGAGGTTTTGAGGGGTTTTAAGTTGAATGCCAAACTGGCCCCACTCTTCCAGCGTATCCCAGATAAAGAGATGCAGCTCATGGTGGGGCAGCCGCCCGCGGAAAAAGCGGGAGGCGTAAAAGATAAGTTGCCGCGTTTTTAGCTCGATAAATTGTTCCAGCATACACCGACCTCTGCACTTGTGATGCCAGCAAAATGCCTTGCTGTTAGTGCAAGTATAGCTGGCTGTGCCGGCGGTGCCGGAAAAATTAGTCTTCGGGTACCAGACTCACCCGATGGAGTACGATTGGCTCTACCGGCACATCGGGCCAGCCAGTGACTTTGTGGTGCGCGGTTTCAAGCTCATTCACCTGCTGCAAAATGTCCATGCCTTCCATCACCCGGCCAAAAACGGTGTAGCCCCAACGTGCCCCCGGGTCCAGACTCTCATTGTCTTTCAGGTTAAAGTAAAATTGACTGCTGGCACTGTGCGGGTTGTTGGTGCGTGCCATGGCGATGGTACCCATTTCGTTGCGCAGGCCATTGCCGGATTCATTAAAAATGGGCTCTAAGGTGGCGATGCCTTCAAAATCCAGGTTGTAACCACCGCCTTGCAGCACAAAATCGGCAATCAGCCGGTGAAAGATTGTTTCGTTGTAGCGTTGGGTTTTCACATAGCTCAGGAAGTTGTTCACCGTAATGGGAGCCCGGCTGCGATCCAGTTCCACCTGAATGTCACCTAAGGAAGTATGAAACACCACCCGCGGAAATAGGTTATCTGGCTGCAGACTTTCGCCTGCTGTGGCAGGAAAGAATAGGGTGGCTACGAAAAGAATGCTGCTGATAAGCCAGGGTTTCATTGCAGTTGTCTCCTTAGGTACTGTTGCCAGTGTTGATCGTGCAGAATATCGTGCAATACCCGCTCTGTCAGTTGGTTAAGCTCGCGCTCCACCGAGGCGGGATCGACTTTAAAGGGTGCTGTGTAGCTGCTCTGACCGCTAAATCGTTTGCGGTAGTGCCCGGCTTTTGAGCGAATGGCGACTTCAATCACCACTTCGGAGTGCACTTCATGATCCAGTGGGTGCTGTTTGGCTTG
>JAFIFR010000035.1 GCA_020831935.1 Alkalimonas sp. | reverse complement strand
AATACGGATAATGGAGCGATATTGCATAGTTCCCCGGACTGACAGGACGACCGATCAGCGCGTGGTTTAAGCCAGCTGCAGATCTCTGGTCATGTTTTCGTTGCGCTCCCGGTGCACGATGACATTGTCTTCGATCCGGATGCCGCCAAATGGCTTAAAGGCCTGAATTTTCTCCCAGTTTAGCAGCTTTTTCTGGGCGTCGGACAACTCATCCAGCAAGGAGTCAATAAAATACAGCCCCGGCTCTATGGTGAAGACCATCGACGGCTCGATCAGACGGGTGCAACGGAGAAAAGGGTGCTGCTCCGGTGGCGGCAAATGGGTACCGCGCTCATCCAGCATAAAGCCACCGACATCGTGCACCTGCAAGCCCAGGTGATGGCCAAGCCCATGCGGGAAAAAAGCCCGGGTGATTTGTTGCTCCACCATGGCATCGGCATCCAGCCGGACAAAGTCAAAGTCCGCCAGCAGCTGGGCAATGCGCTGGTGCGTCAGCAAGTGCAATTCGCTGTACTTGATGCCCGGCTTCAGCCCGGCCACCATTTCCAGGGTAATGGCATCGACTCTTTTGATCAGCTCGGCAAACTCGTGCCCTTGATCAAAGCTGTAGGTTCGGGTGATATCGGCCGCATAGCCATGAAATTCGGCACCGGCATCGATCAGGAAGCTGTGCGGCTGACTGGGCTTTTTCCGCTCCAGCGCCGTGTAGTGCAAAATGGCGCAGTTTTGATTCAGCGCGATGATGTTGCCATAAGGCACTTCATTTTCCGTTTGCCCCACGGCCGCCAGATAAGCCAGCTGAATGTCAAACTCGGCGCCACCGGCATAAAAAGCAGCGCGGGCGGCACGATGACCGGCCACCGCCATCTTATTGGCTTGGCGCAGGCACTGCAGTTCGTAGTCGGTCTTGTAGGCACGGTGATAGTGCAGGAAGTTAAGCACCGGCTCTGGGTTAATTTCACTAAAACCCAGCGCTTGCGCCACCTCCAGGTACTCACCAATGTAAGCCAACCGGGCTTTGTCGTAAGGCAGCAAGCGCTCGACCTGGTTGGCTTTTTCCAGCAGTTGAATGTCAAAGTACTCGGCCCAGAAATCCGCGGGTTCATCAGGCACTTTGTGCCAGAAGTCTTTCGGCCGGTAGAAGATCAGCTTTGGCTTGTTGACACCGTCCAGCTGCAACCAGCAATGCGGATTGTCCACCACCGGCAGCCAGGCTTTGAAGTGAGGATTGGCTTTAAAGGGGTAATCCATGTCATCGAGAAACTTGCGCTTGCTCTGGCCAGAGTGAATCACCAACCCATCCAGATTCTCCCGCTCCAGCAGTTGGCGGGTCCGTTGTTGCAACGTCTGAATATGGGTTGCATAGAGTGCAGGATTGATGTCCGTCATAGCATCCTTCTTGTGTCTGAGTCTTGAAGATAAAGCCGCATCATAGCATCAATCCTGACCCTGCCCAATCCGCATGGTAATCAAAGGCGCAAACACATCCACCGGTTGATCCATTCGAATATTGTAAATCTGATAATACGCCATCACCGCTTTGACGTATTCGCGGGTTTCCCGAAACGGAATGGTTTCGATCCAGATATCCGCCGGCACAGCCTCATCTTTCGGGATCCATTGCCGTACCCGGCCAAAACCGGCATTGTAGGAGGCGGTGGCAATCAACAAGTTGCCATCATTACGTCGCATCAGGTAATTCAGGTAGTTGGTACCAAAATCTATGTTGGTAATGGGGTTGTACAACTGGCCCAGTTGCACCGGCTGTCGGGCAATGTAATTTGCAGTATCCGGCATAATCTGCATCAGGCCGCGGGCTCCAACCGGCGAGTTGGCATCCACCATAAAGGAGCTTTCCCGGCGGGTGATGGCCATGGCCCAGGCGGTATCGACCTCGGCCTTGCTGGCAAACTCGGCCATTTCGTCCTTGAATGCCAGCGGGAAGCGCAGCTCAATATCATCCCAAAAACCAACATCGGCCAAAGAAAAAATGGAGCGTTCGTACCACTGCATTTGTGCTGCTAAACGGGCAGAAGCCAGTTTAGTTTGCTCATCGGCCGTGCGCTGCAAATGATTCCACTCCCGCCGCGCTTCGGTCATCCGCCCCAGCGCCAGCCACTCTTTCGCCCGCTGCACCGATAGGTGTTGGGTTAGCTCCGAAACCTCGCCATCGGTCACCGGCACCGAGCGGTGCGACAAGCTGGGCGGCAACCCAAGCCGGGATGCCGCCATAAAGCCATAGTAATTACGACGCAGTGCCAGTTCCTGCCAAAGCAGCCTGGCTTGCTCGTTCTGGCCTTGCTGCTCCAGCGAACGCGCCAGCCAGTATTGCCAGGCGGCATTTTGTTGCAAATCTTCAGGCATGCTTTCAATCAGCTGTTGGACTCTGGGCCAGTCCTGCTGCTTTAACACATGGGCAATGCGCCAGTGCGCCAGGGTATCGTCCATATGCTCAACCGGCACCTGCGCCATCCAGGGATCGGCCCGCTCATCCCCCCGGCTTGCCAGAGCAACAGCAAAAGCACGGATCACCACCTGCCGCTGCGCTTCGGTAAAATGCGGATCCTCGGCAAAACGCTGCCAGGTGCTTAAAGCCTGATCGGCATTGCGCCAAATCAGGCGCCGCAGCCCATAGGCCAAAATTTCACGTTCTCTGGGGTCCCGGCCCGGAAAAAAGTTGCGCTGGGCGACCACGGCCGGGTTGCGGCGGGCGCGGATCCATAAATCCACCAGATACTGATCACGTGCCGGCATTAAACCACGCAGATAGGGCAACAAATTGGCCTGGCCACCATCGGCTACTTTGCCCACCCGCTGCCAGATCACCTCGGGCGTCATCTGGCCGGCGTCGCGCCAGCGGGCAAACAGCGGGTCACAAGCTCTGGGCTGGGAGACAGCAACGGTCCACAAAGCGCGTACTTCGGGCCAGATCCGCTCCGGTGCTTCTTTTTCCAGCCGGAAGCGCAGCGCATGGCAATTGAGCTCAGCGTCCTGAGTAGGACGGTAATTGGCGAGAAATAACTCGGCAGAGCGGCGCTGCGCCAGATACAGCAACCAGCGCTTGCGCAGTGGCCAGTCCATCGGCGTTCCCTGATGACGGCTTAAAAAGCGCTCAATGGCGTCACTGGCAGACAAGCGCCCTTCCAACCAGCGTAACTCCAGATACGGCTGCAACGGATAATCCGCCAACTGCTCCAGCCAGGCTTCAGCCTGATTGCGATTGGTTGAGCCGATGCGAAGCTCGGCATGCAAAAATTGCTCGCGCTGTTCTGCCCGTAAAGCACCCTGCTCATCCAGGGGCTCGGCCAGCAGCCAGCAGCCAGGCAACAGCCACAATAATGCTGCCAAAGTACGCTTGCCAGCTGCATTAATTTTCGAGTGCTTGACCATGCTTTCAGTCCATTTCCTGCCTATAGTTTAGTACTCTTGTCGCGTGATGACCGATCAAACTGGCAAAAGTCAAACACCTGTTTAAAAAACAGTTGAATTTTCCAGCCATCCACGACACACTGGAAAGAACGCTATCTCATCGTACCAGTTAGCGCGTGACCCTGCACACATGACCTGACTTAAAGGGAGACCATGCATGATGTATCAAAGTCCACGCATTACCGTCGAGCAAATCGAAGACGGCATTGCCAAGTTTACCTTCAATGCCGAAGGCTCCGTCAACAAGTTCGACCAACAAACCTTAGCAGATTGCAAGGCCGCTTTGGAACTGTTGCAACAAGATAAATCGGTAACTGGCGTGCTTTTCACCAGTGGTAAAGATAACTTTATCGTCGGCGCCGATATCACCGAATTTTTACCTGTGTTCCAACGCGAGGAACAAGAGCTCATCCCCTGGATCAAACAAGCGTCCGATGTCTTCGACCTCTGTGAAGATTTGCCGGTGCCTACCGTGGTGGCAATCCGCGGTTTTGCGCTGGGTGGCGGTTGTGAATGGACTCTGGCCTGTGATTATCGGGTCGGCGACAGCAGCACCAAAATTGGCTTGCCGGAAGTCAAACTGGGCCTGATGCCAGGTTTTGGCGGCACGGTCCGCTTACCCCGTATTATTGGTGCCGACAATGCGATGGAGTGGATCACCACCGGTAAAGATCGCAATGCAGCCAAAGCGCAACAGGAAGGCTTGATCGATGCCGTCACTGCACCAGAAAAACTGGAAGCTGTGGCATTGTCCATGCTGCAGGATGCCATCGCCGGCAAACTAAACTGGCAGCAAAAGCGTGCGGTGAAACTGCAGCCGCTGAAGCTGAACAAAACCGAAGCCACCATGAGCTTTAACACCGCCAAAGGCATGGTGTTTGCAACTGCCGGCAAGCATTACCCGGCGCCGATGGTGGCGGTACAAACCATTGAAGCTGCGGCTGGGCTGGATCGGGCCGGCGCTATGGCGCTGGAAAATCAGGGCTTTGCCAAACTGGCCAAAACCGATGCGGCTACCGCACAGATCGGTTTATTCTTAAACGATCAGCTGATCAAAGGCAAGGCAAAGAAAGCCGCCAAAACCGCCAGCAAAGCCGTCAACAAAGCCGCCGTGCTGGGTGCCGGCATTATGGGGGGAGGCATTGCTTACCAATCAGCCAGCAAGGGCGTGCCAGCGGTGATGAAAGACATCAATCAGCAAGCGCTGGAACTCGGTATGGGCGAAGCGACCAAACTGCTCGCCAAGCAAGTCGAGCGCGGACGCTTGGACGCCGTCGGCATGGCCAAAGTCATTGCCAGCATTACCCCATCGCTCAGCTATGACAGCGTCAAAGACGCCGATATCGTGGTGGAAGCTGTGGTGGAAAATCCGAAAATCAAAGGTGCGGTGTTAAAAGAAACCGAAGCCCTGCTCAGCGATGATGCCATTTTAACCTCCAATACCTCAACCATTTCGATTAACTCACTGGCCGAAAACCTGAGCCGGCCGCAGAACTTCTGTGGCATGCACTTCTTCAACCCGGTGCACCGGATGCCGCTGGTCGAAGTGATCCGTGGCAAAGATACCTCGGAAGAAACGGTGGCCGCTGTGGTGGCGTACGCTGCTAAAATGGGCAAGTCGCCTATTGTGGTCAACGACTGTCCGGGCTTTTTCGTCAACCGGGTGCTGTTCCCCTACTTCGCTGGCTTTAGCAAGCTGGTGCTGGATGGCGCCGACTTCACCCAAATTGATAAGGTGATGGAAAAGCAGTTCGGCTGGCCGATGGGCCCGGCGTATTTGCTGGATGTGGTTGGGCTGGACACCGCCTTCCACTGCACCGATGTGATGGCGGCAGGTTTCCCAAGCCGGATGGCCAAACTGGACAATGATCCGGTCGCTGCCATGTACCAGGCCAACCGTTACGGTCAGAAAAATGGTTTTGGTTTTTATGCGTACAGCAAAGATGCCAAAGGCAAGCCGAAAAAAGCGGTGGATGATGCCAGCCGCGAACTGCTGGCCGGCATTTGCCACAGCGCTACCGAGTTTAGCGCCGAAGACATCATTGCCCGCACCATGGTGCCGATGATCAACGAAACCATTCGCTGTCTGGAAGAAGGCATTGTTGCCAGTGCTGCGGAAGCCGATATGGGGCTGATTTACGGCCTGGGCTTCCCGCCCTTCCGCGGTGGCCCGTTACGCTACGTCGATACCCTGGGTCTGGCCAATTTTGTCGCTCTGGCCGACAAGTACGCCCATCTGGGTGAAATTTACCAGGTGACCGATAAAACCCGCGCCATGGCCGCCGATGGCCAGCGTTTCTTCCCGGTCTAAGCGCAGGAGTCAAACAGATGAAAAACGCCGTAATTGTTGATTGCATCCGTACCCCGATGGGCCGTTCGAAAAACGGCATCTACCGCAATATCCGTGCTGAGTCGTTATCAGCCCATGTGATGGCCTCCTTGCTGGCACGTAACCCGCAGCTGGATGCCAGCGAGATTGATGACATCATCTGGGGCTGTGTGCAGCAAACCCTGGAGCAAGGCTTTAACGTCGCCCGTAATGCTTCTTTGCTGGCCGGTATTCCGCACTCGGTGCCTGCCGCCACCATCAACCGCTTGTGTGGCTCTTCGATGCAGGCGCTGCACGATGCGGTTAAATCCATTCAAACCGGCATGGGTGAGGTGTACCTGATTGGTGGTGTTGAACACATGGGCCATGTGCCGATGAATCATGGGGTGGACTTTCACCCGGCCTTAGCCACCTCGGTGGCCAAAGCTGCCGGCATGATGGGCCTGACCGCCGAGTTGCTGGGTAAGATGCATGGCATCAGCCGGCAGCAGCAGGATGAGTTTGCCGCCCGCTCACACCGGCTGGCGCATGAGGCCACGGTGCAGGGCCGCTTTAAAAACGAAATCATCCCCACCGAAGGCCACGATGCCGATGGCGCTTTGCGGGTGTTCGACACCGACGAAGTGATCCGGCCGGAAACCACAGTAGAAGGCTTAAGCCAGCTGCGGCCGGTGTTTGATCCGGCCAATGGCACCGTCACAGCCGGCAGCTCCTCTGCCCTGTCCGATGGCGCTTCCGGCATGCTGGTGATGAGCGAAGACAAAGCCAAGGCGCTGGGCCTGCCCATTCGGGCTTATGTCCGCGGCATGGGCGTGGCTGGCTGCGATCCGTCCATCATGGGCTATGGCCCGGTACCAGCGTCGAAAAAAGCGCTGAAAATGGCCGGTGTCAGCATTAGCGATATCGATTACGCTGAACTGAACGAAGCCTTTGCCGCTCAGGCCTTGCCGGTAATGAAGGATTTGGGCCTGCTGGAAGTCGCCGAGCAGAAAGTCAACCTCAATGGCGGCGCCATTGCGCTGGGGCACCCGCTGGGCTGTTCTGGCTCCCGCATCAGCACCACCTTGCTGAATGTGATGGAAGATAAAGGCGGTAAATTCGGCCTGGCGACCATGTGCATTGGCTTGGGTCAGGGCATCGCTACCGTGTTTGAGCGGCCTTAAGCTGACAGCGATACAATCGATACCATAGAATAAAGGGTCTTCGGGCCCTTTTCTTATACTGCAAAAACAACTGCGAAAGGGGTTGTTATTCGGCTGCAATGCCACTATTAATCCAGAGTCTTTAGCATGGAGTCATGATGCAACCATTATTTGATAATCCGACCCAAACTCTGGATGCACTGGGTCTGCGCTGCCCGGAGCCGGTGATGATGACCCGGCTGGCCATCCGCAAAATGGCGGTGGGTGAAACCCTGCTGATTATCGCCGATGATCCGGCAACGACACGGGATATCCCCAGTTTCTGCCGCTTTATGGATCATCAGTTGCTGGCCAGCGATACCACCGAGCTGCCCTATCGGTATCTGGTAAAAAAAGGAACTTAAGATGCTTTGGCCCTACATCAAAAACTCACGGACCATCCAATCGCTGCTTTTTCTAAGCATCCTGTTGCTGGTTTTCTGGCAAGGTTACTATGTATTATTGCTGATGGTGTTGTTTGCCATTGTCGAAGGTTTAACCGCCCTTTATTTTCATCGCAATACCACCGAATGGACCGACATTCGCGATATTCAGGCGCTGCTTGCCATCGACAAAGACGGCAAACTGCGTGTCGGTATGGAGCAGGCAGCCAGTCCTGAGTCTGTCAAAGCTCTGTTAAAACGTGATAAAAAATACGGCTACCTGCAAGTCACCCTGAATTACCATGGCCCTTTGCGTTACCGTTTCCCTTTGCAGCAGCTGGAGCCCCTGCAGCAATGGCTGAGCACAGAACTGCCTGATCTTCAGCTTGAACATCAGTTACGCAACTAAGGTAAACGAGCCTTAGGGCATTCTGATTTTTTTGTGCTAGCCTCAAAGCATCCACGGATTTTGAGGCTGTTTTTTTGACGCCAGCTCTGCCTGCCAATGGCCACAAACAAGCACAGCACATCGATGCCCGACGTCGCCATCATATACTGGTGTTTGTCAGCTACATCACCAGTTTGGTGATGTTCTTCTATGGTGTCCGAAGCCTGAATCAAGATTCTCTGCTACAGCCACTGATCCTCTTTGCCACTGGCGGTTGTTTTTTACTCAATGTCCTGCTGTATCACCTCAGTCAACAACTGAATCGTGCCTGCATCATCGAAGCAATGCTGGTGGGCGCTTTTGTGCTGAGCCTTGTTTATCAGGGGGGCCACAACAACACAGCGCTCTATTGGGTATTTCCCTTTCCTGCCATCTTGTTTGGTTTGTTAGGCGTCCGCCATGCTTTGGCCAGCAATGCCTTGCTGTTGCTGGTTTTGGGAATAATGCTGTTTACCCCAGACTTGATTCTGGCCGAGTACAAAGAAGCGGAAACCAGCCGATTCCTTGCCTCACTGGTGATTGTCATCATCGTATGCTGGATCAATGACCATTATCGGGAGCGCAGTCATGCCGCCATGGAACAGCTGCAACAGAGCAAAGAGCTGCAAGCCAATACCGACGCCTTAACTGGCCTGGCCAACCGCCGCTTTCTGGATTCCAGCCTGATCCCGGCGCTCGAGCAACAAAGTGATGAACTGCTGCCGCTGGCTGTCATCATGTGCGACCTTGATCACTTTAAGCAACTGAATGACCTGTACGGTCATAATGTTGGTGACGAGGTGTTAAAAGCCGTTGCCACTGTGTTCAGGCAGAATATCAGGCAACAGGATATCGCCTGCCGCTTTGGTGGCGAAGAGTTCTTGCTGATCCTGCCCCATACCAGCACGACCGATGCCCGTTTAGTCGCTGAAAAAATTCGATTGCAGCTCAGCAAAGAGCGTCTGAACACTGCGGCGCCAGACTACCAACTAACCGCCAGCTTTGGAGTGGCCGACTGCAATAAAACTACCACCTTTTACGATGCGGTAAAAGTGGCTGACAAACTCCTTTATCAAGCTAAACATCAGGGGCGCAATCAGGTTTGTGGATAGCTGAGTCACCCTTGCCAGGCAAAGTATTTGATTTCTGCCAGCGCTATGCCAAACTGACTTTTTGCCACAGGAGCCGTTATGCAGCTTTCAACCCAGGATCTGGATATCTTGCTGGCCGAGCCATCGGATGTGCAGCGCAGAATTATTCGTCAACGCCTGAAGGCCGAAGATGTCCATCAGGTGGCCGAGGCGGCCTGTCTGCAGCAGGCCATCACCGCCATCCGTCAGCACCGCCCCGATGCCATCGCCAGTGCTTTGCACTTCCCCGATGGCACAGCGCTGGAACTGCTGCAGCAACTAAAGACCGAACCTGCTACCGCTGATATTCCGTTTTTGCTGGTTTCCAGTGAAACCCGCAAAGAGCAGCTGGAAGCCTTTAAGCAATCCGGTGTTATCGCCATCCTGCCTAAGCCTTTTGATGCCGAGCAGCTGGGGAAAGCGCTGAATGCAGCCATTGACTACTTGAGCCCTTCCGAGCTTCAGCTGGAATTGTTTGATGTGCAGGATGTGCGGGTCTTGATTGTCGATGATAGCCGGCTGGCACGAAACCACATTCGCCGGGTGTTGCAAAACCTTGGCATGCAACACATCAGTGAAGCCGATGATGGCAAAGCTGCCATGGCTTTTATGCAGCAGCAGATGGTCGATTTGGTGGTTACCGATTACAACATGCCTGAGGTCAATGGCGAAGAGCTGACCCGCTTTATCCGCGAGCACAGCAGTTTATCGCACATCCCGATTCTGATGGTCACCAGCGAGGCCAATGATGCCCACCTGGCCAATATTGCGCAAAGTGGCATCAATGCGCTCTGTGACAAACCCTTCGAGCCTGCCGCCGTCAAAGAGTTGCTGTACCGCTTGCTCGAGCAGAACTAACTTGCCGCCAAAGCATGACTAAATAAGCCAGCCCCTGCGATGGGGGCTGACTTATTATGTGTGTTGCCGTGGATGGATTAGCTTTGCAGCAGAGAAATATCCGCCACCTGCAAAAACAGCTCACGCAACTGTTTTAACAGTGCCTGGCGATTGGCGCGAACCGCTGTATCGTCCGCATTGACCATTACCTGATCAAAGAAGCTATCGATAGCGTCCCGCATGGCCGCCAAATGCGCCAGACCATCGCTGTAGGACGGTGCGGTCGCCTGGTACTGCTGCTCAGCCGTAATGGCCTGATACAGCGCCTGCTCTGCCTGCTCTGACAACAGCTCCGGTTGCACCGAGTCAGCAATAGCGCCCTCTACCTTGGCCAGGATATTGGCAACCCGCTTATTGGCTGCGGCCAGAGCTTCGGCGGCTTCCAGTTGACGAAACTGTGCAACGGCTTTGACCCGGCGATCAAAGTCGGCGGGTTTGGTCGGACGCCGGGCCAGCACTGCCTGGATTACATCGACCGCATAGCCCTGCTCCTGGTACCAGCTGCGGAAACGCCCCAACAGAAAGTCCAGCACTTGTTCGGCCACATCCGGCTGCGTCAGTTTGTCGCCAAAGCTTTGCTTACTGGCCTCAATCAAATCAACCAAATCGACCGGCAGCTCTTTTTCCACCAGAATGCGAAGGGCACCTATCGCTGCCCGCCGCAGGGCGAAAGGATCCTTATCGCCTTTAGGTGCCTGGCCAATGCCAAAGATGCCAACCAACGTATCCAGCTTATCGGCAATGGCCACCGCGCAGCTTTCCAGTTGGGTTGGCAAGCTGTCACCAGCAAAGCGAGGCATGTACTGCTCATTCAGCGCCACGGCCACGGCTTCGGCTTCACCATCCAGCCGGGCATAATGCATGCCCATAATGCCCTGCACTTCTGGAAACTCACCGACCATATTGCTCATTAAATCCGTCTTTGACAGCAGGCCAGCCCGGCTGGCTGCAGCCACATCAGCGCCAATGGTGTTGGCAACCCAGCCTGCTAACTGACTGATCCGATCAGACTTTTCAGCCAAAGTGCCCAATTGCTGCTGGAACAATACCGTCTGTAAACCAGGCAAGCGATCGACCAGTTTGGTTTTCTGATCGGTGACAAAGAAAAACTCGGCATCGGCCAAACGAGGCCGCACCACTTTTTCGTTGCCCTCGATAATTTGCTGCGGATCCTTGCTGCGGATATTGCTAATAAAAATAAATTGATTCAATAAGTTACCAGAATCATCTTGCAACGGAATGTATTTCTGGTTGTCTTTCATGGTGGAAATCAATGGCTCAGCCGGTACCGCCAGGAAACGCTGCTCAAAACTGCCCACCAATAACTCAGGCCACTCGACCAAAGCGGTAATTTCATCCAGCAAGGCCTGATCCAGTAACGGAACCGCCTTCAGCTCTTTCGCTTTGCTGGCTACGGCGTCCGCGATCAGTTGCTGCCGCTCGGCAAAATCAGCCACCACAAAAGCAGCTTTTAGCTGAGGCAGGTAATCATCGGCATGATCAAAGCTGACTTTAGCTGGGGCATGAAAGCGATGGCCATAACTCATACGGCCGGCCTCACGCCCTAAAATGGTCGCTGGAACCACCTCAGAGCCATACAGCATCACCACGGTATGCACCGGGCGAATAAACTGGGCATCTGAGTTACCCCAGCGCATCGGCTTGGCGATAGGTAGTTTATGCAGGGCTGATTTCACCACATTCGGCAGCAATTGCCGGCTTTCGCTGCCAGCTTGCAGCTGCTTAAACAGCAACCAGGCACCTTTATCGGTTTCCAGTCGTTCGGCCTCAGACACCTCAATGCCCAAGCCTCTGGCCCAGCCTGCGGCTGCTTTGGTGGGGTTGCCATCGGCATCAAAGGCAGCAGTTAGCGCCGGGCCACGCTTTTCCACCAGCTTATCGGCTTGTTTGGCCTGCAACTGATTGACCCGAACGGCCAGTCGGCGTGGCGCTGCGTACCAGCTTATCTCGCCGTGTGTTAACTCCAGCGCTGCCAGCTCGGCCTGAATGTTGTCGGCAAAAGCCGTTGCCAGTGTTTTCAGTGCCTTGGGTGGTAACTCTTCGGTACCAATTTCAACCAAAAAATCCTGCGCCATTACGATGCCTCCCGCGCTGAGGTTTTACATAGCGGAAAGCCAAGCGCTTCCCGGGCGGCGTAGTAAGCTTCGGCACAGGCCTTGGCCAGAGTTCGTACCCGCAAGATATAACGCTGACGCTCTGTCACCGAAATCGCATGGCGCGCATCCAGCATATTGAACGCATGCGATGCTTTCATCACTTTCTCATAAGCTGGTAATGGCAAGCCCTGCTCTATCAAGTAGTGACTTTCTTTTTCGCATTGATCAAACAAAGCAAACAAGGCGGGTACGTCGGCATGCTCGAAATTATAACGTGACTGCTCCACTTCATTTTGATGGAACACATCACCATAACTGACTTTACCAAGCGGGCCATCGGCCCACACCAGATCGTAGATACTGTCTACGCCCTGAATGTACATGGCCAGCCGCTCCAGGCCATAGGTGATTTCACCGGATACCGGCTTGCACTCCAGGCCGCCAACTTGCTGGAAGTAGGTAAACTGGGTCACTTCCATGCCATTCAGCCAGACTTCCCATCCCAGACCCCAGGCCCCCAAGGTTGGTGATTCCCAGTTGTCTTCGACAAAGCGGATATCATGCACCAGGGTATCGATACCCAACTCACGCAACGAACCCAGATACAATTCCTGAATGTTGTCTGGCGACGGTTTTAACAGCACCTGAAATTGATAATAGTGCTGCAAGCGATTGGGGTTTTCGCCATAACGGCCATCGGTTGGCCGGCGACACGGCTGTACATAGGCCACGTTGGTTGGCTCAGGGCCTAAAGAGCGTAAAAATGTCATGGGGTGAAAGGTACCCGCGCCCACTTCCAAATCCAATGGTTGCACGATGACACAGCCCTGGCGCGCCCAATAGTCCTGCAAGGCCAGAATCAGGCCCTGAAAGGTATTCAAGTCATACTTTTGCATGGGTGTTGTATTCCATCTATGTAAAAAGGGGCAGGCAGATGCTGGCCCCTTTTGGGTTCGTTTCGTCAATCGCTTACCAGACCTAGACGTCGAGGTTGGCGACCCGCAATGCATTCTCTTCGATAAAGGCCCGGCGCGGCTCAACATGATCGCCCATCAGCGTCGAGAACAGCTGGTCAGCGCCTATGGCGTCTTCAATGGTAACCTGCAGCATACGACGGGTGTTGGGGTCCATGGTGGTTTCCCACAATTGATCGGGGTTCATTTCACCCAAGCCTTTGTAGCGCTGAATGTAGAGTCCTTTCTTCGACTCACTCATCAACCATTCCAGGCCTTCTTTAAAGCTGCTGACCGCTTTGGTCTTTTCACCACGGCGGACATAGCTACCTTCTTCCAGCAAGTCGCGGATTTCATTGCCCAGGGCGGCAATGCTTTGGTAATCACGTGAGCTGATAAAGTCGTGGTGCAGCACATAGTCGTAATCGATGCCATGTTGCCGCACGGTGATTTTGGGCAGGAACAAGTGCCGCTCACGATCTTCAACCACCTGATGCACATAGCTGGTGCCGTTGCCTTCTTGTGCCTGCAGTTGCTCGACCAGGTTTTTAACCCAACCACTGACAAAGTCATGATCTTTGCACTGTTCAACGCTAAGCGAAGGCACATAAATCAGCTCGTGCAGCAGTTGGTAAGGGATTTTACGAGCCAGTCGATCCAGGGTATCCATCACCTTATGGTACTGACGGACCAAAGTCTCCAGCTGGGCTCCGCCAATACCTGGCGCGCTGTCGTTGACATGCAGGCTGGCATCGTTCAGCGCCAGTGTGGTCAGGTATTCAATGCGGGCCGCTTCATCCTTTAAATACTGCTCCTGCTTGCCTTTTTTCACCTTGTACAGCGGTGGCTGTGCAATGTAAACGTAGCCTTTTTCAATCAGCTCTGGCATCTGGCGATAAAAGAAGGTCAGCAGCAGGGTGCGGATGTGCGAGCCGTCGACGTCCGCATCCGTCATCAGAATGATGCTGTGGTAACGAATTTTATCCGGGTTGTATTCTTCACGACCGATGCCGCAGCCCAGCGCAGTGATCAAAGTGCCCACTTCCTGCGACGACAACATTTTGTCAAAACGCGCTTTTTCCACGTTCAGGATTTTACCTTTCAACGGCAAAATGGCCTGATTTTTCCGGTTGCGACCTTGTTTGGCAGAACCACCGGCCGAGTCACCCTCCACGATGTAGAGTTCAGATAAAGCAGGATCTTTTTCCTGGCAATCCGCCAGCTTGCCTGGCAGACCAGCGATATCCAGTGCGCCTTTACGGCGGGTCATTTCCCGCGCTTTACGCGCTGCCTCACGAGCCCGGGCTGCATCGACAATTTTGGTAACGATGATTTTGGCATCGTTCGGGCTTTCCAACAGATACTCGTTCAACCGCTCGTGCATCGCACTTTCAACCGCCGATTTTACTTCCGAGGAAACCAGCTTGTCTTTGGTCTGGGAGCTGAACTTCGGATCCGGTACCTTGACACTGATCACCGCGGTTAAGCCTTCTCGGGCATCGTCACCTGAAGCGGCAACCTTCATTTTCTTGGCGTAACCTTCCTGATCGATGTAGGTATTCAGCACCCGGGTTAAAGCTGAGCGGAAGCCAGCCAAGTGGGTACCACCATCACGCTGAGGAATATTGTTGGTAAAGCAGAAGATGTTTTCCTGATAGCTGTCGTTCCACTGCATCGCAACTTCAACCGAAATGCCATCCTCCCGCTCCTGGGTAAAGGTAAAGACTTTCGGGTGGATGGCTGTTTTGTTTTGGTTCAGGTAAGCGACAAAGGCCTGGATACCGCCTTCGTATTTAAAGTGATCGCGCTTATCGGTGCGCTCATCGGTCAGAATAATACTGACGCCTGAGTTCAGAAAGGACAGCTCCCGCAGCCGTTTTGCCAGAATATCGTAATGGTAATTGATGTCGGTAAATACGGTTGGGCTGGGCCAGAAGCGAATTTCAGTGCCACTGTCTTCGGTTTCGCCAATGACGGTTAATGGCGATTGCGGCACCCCCAGGCAGTACTCTTGTTCAAACACCTGGCCTTTACGACGAATGGTCAGCGCCAACTTGTCGGATAAAGCATTCACCACCGACACACCCACGCCATGCAAGCCGCCGGATACTTTGTAGGAGTTGTCATCGAACTTACCACCGGCGTGCAATACCGTCATAATGACTTCGGCAGCCGAGACGCCTTCCTCGTGCATATCGGTCGGAATGCCACGACCATTATCACGGACTGAGACCGAGTTATCGCTGTAAATCGTCACCCAGATATCGCTGCAATGCCCAGCCAACGCTTCGTCAATGGAGTTGTCCACCACTTCGAACACCATGTGGTGCAAACCTGAGCCATCGTCGGTATCCCCGATGTACATGCCAGGACGTTTGCGAACGGCATCCAGCCCTTTTAATACTTTGATACTCGATGAATCGTAATCATGTTCAGCCATAATTGTCAGTCCGTGCTGTCAAGGTTCCATGTTCCACGTGAAACACCCTGGTTGTTTCGGGCGGCATCCACTGCAGAACAGGATCAGGTTCAATTGCGGTTACAAAGACCTGTGAGTTAATTGTTTTCAGTAACTGGAAAACCTGCCGCATAGAATCGGCATCCAACTCGGATGCCAGGTCATCAATCAACAGGATGGGCTGCTTTGCAGCAACCGCACCAATCACATTACTCTGAGCAATTTTAAGTGCAAATAATAACATCTTTAGCTGCCCACGTGATAACACTTCTTCCGCGGGCTGTTGCTCTACTTTGATTCGTAAATCGGCTTTTTGTGGTCCGGCCTGGGTAAATCCCATTTTGGCATCGGTCGCCCGGTTTTGCTCCAGCAGCTGCAGCAAAGGCAGTTGTTGATTCCAGCCAGGATAAAACTGCAGTCGCACGGTCGAGAGCACCGGATGCTCGGCTACCAGTTGCTCAAACTCGCTACTGAGCCGCTGGACATACTGTTGGCGGAGTTGGTTCAGGGCTTCTGCATGTTGGCAGAAGATCTGATCCCAATAGCCAAATTGGCTCAGAGCCCCACCCTGCTTTAACAATGCATTGCGCTGCTTGAGCGCTTTACTGAGCAATTGCCAATGCTGATAAAAAGATGGTTCCACGTGGAACAATCCCATATCAAAGAAGTGGCGTCGCTCTTTTGGCCCACCAAAAAAAATTCGGAAGCTATCCGGTGTGATCAGTTGCACTGGCAGCAAATGCGCAATATCGGCCAGTCGTTTGGCACTGTCGCCATTTAACCGTAGGGTTAAGACCCCTTGCCGGTTGCGTTGCATGCCAACCGAATGGTCTTGCTGCTGGCTGGTTATCCGCGCATGCAGGGTGCACGCATCCGTGTCAAAGCGAATTAGTCGGGGCAATTTGCTGGTGCGAAAAGAGCGCCCATGCGCCAGCAAATAAATGGCCTCGAGCAAACTGGTCTTGCCGCTGCCATTGGCACCGCAAATCAAGTTAAAGCCAGTGCCAGGCTGAAATTGCTGACTTTGAAAATTCCGAAAGTCAGTGACCGACAACAACTGTATCGACATGCAGGCCTAGAGACGCATCGGCATCACGACATAGGATGCCTGCGCATTGCCAACCCCTTCAATCAGCACACTGGAGTTGCTGTCACTCAGGTGCAAAAGCACCAAATCGGTGTTCAAGCTGTTCAAAACATCCAGCACGTAGCCAACATTGAAGCCTATTTCCAGCGTATCGCCCTGGTATTCGACTTCGATCACTTCTTCGGCCTGTTCATGCTCAGGATTGTTGGCGGTGATTTGCAGTTCATTGGCCGCCAGATTAAAGCGGACACCACGGTATTTTTCGTTCGACAAAATGGAAGCCCGGGTGCAGGCATCTTTCAGGACCGGCCGATGCGCCGTGACCTGCTTGGTGCTATTGCGCGGGATCACCCGGCGATAGTCAGGAAAGCGGCCATCGATCAACTTGCTGCTAAAACTAAAAGCAGCATCAACCAAGCGAATGTGGTTGGCCCCAAGACTCAGGGTCAGGCTGCCATCATCGTCTGGCAATAACCGCAGCATCTCAAGTACCCCTTTGCGAGGAATGATCAGCTGTTGCTGAGCCTGAGTAGCTTCGTTCAATTGCAATTGGCTCATGGCAAGACGATGGCCATCGGTGGCGACAGTCCGCACCAGTTGCTGATCCACTTCAAACAACAAACCATTGAGGTAATAACGCACGTCCTGGTTGGCCATCGAAAAAGCGGTTTCTTCCAGCAGACGCCGCAATTCAGCACGCGACAGTTGCAGGTTGACCTCACCTTGCCAACTTTCCAGGTTGGGGTACTCGGTGGCAGGCAGAGTTGTCAGAGTAAATTTGGCCTTGCCCGAGCTGATGACAAAATGCTCGCCCACCAGGGTCAGCTCAATCTGACAGCCATCGGGCAAGCTTCGACAAATATCCAGCAGCTTTTTCGCTGGTACCGTAATGCGTCCAGGCTGGTGCACCTGACTTACCGCAACACTGGCTACCATTTCAATTTCAAGATCGGTACCGGTCAGCGACAACTGTTGTTGCTGCACATCCAGCAGCACATTGGAAAGGATCGGCAAGGTATGACGTCGCTCGATGGCGCCGGAGACCATTTGCAGTGGCTTTAACAGTGTTTCTTTGTCGATGCTAAGGTGCATATCGTATCCCTGTTATGACGATAAGGTACGCAATAAATTCTGAAAATCTTCTTTGATTTCGTGCGTTTCTTCTTTCAGCGATTCTATTTTGCGGCAGGCATGCAACACCGTGGTGTGATCCCGACCACCAAAGGCATCGCCAATTTCAGGCAAGCTGTGATTGGTCAACTCTTTGGCCAAAGCCATGGCCATTTGACGGGGCCGGGCTACCGAACGGCTGCGCCGTTTCGACAGCAAGTCCGCCACCCGGATTTTATAGTACTCGGCCACGGTTTTTTGGATATTCTCGATGGTAACCAACTTGTCCTGCAAAGCCAGCAAGTCACGCAGTGCTTCGCGCACAAAGTCGATGGTAATGGGGCGGCCGGTAAAGTTGGCATTGGCAATCACCCGGTTCAGCGCCCCTTCCAGTTCGCGCACATTGGAGCGCAGCCGCTTGGCGATAAAGAAAGCCACCTCTTCCGGCAGACGGATCTGGTTTTCCTGCGCTTTGCGCATCAGGATCGCAACACGGGTTTCAAGCTCAGGCGGCTCAATGGCAATGGTCAGGCCCCAGCCAAAGCGGCTTTTCAGCCGGTCTTCCACCCCATCAATTTCTTTCGGATAACGATCGCTGGTCAAAATAATCTGCTGATTGCCTTCCAGTAGCGCATTGAAGGTGTGAAAGAACTCTTCTTGCGAGCGCTCTTTGTTGGCAAAAAACTGGATATCATCGATCAATAGCGCATCAACGGAGCGGTAATAGCGCTTAAATTCTTCAATGGCATTGTTCTGCAGCGCTTTGACCATGTCCTGCACAAAGCGCTCCGAGTGCATGTAAATGATTTTGGCATTTTCTTTTTTCGCCAAAATGCCGTTGCCTACCGCATGCAATAAGTGGGTTTTACCCAGACCAGTACCGCCATAGATAAACAAAGGGTTGTATGCCGTCCCCGGATTATCGGCAACCTGACTGGCCGCAGCACGGGCCAGTTGGTTGGATTTACCTTCGACAAAGTTTTCAAAGGTGTAACTGGCTTTCACATTGGATTTGACGATGGTCTTCGGAGCCGGCTCCGGCATGCTGGCTCGGCTTACACCAGCATCCTGTTGACTGGGCGCAGCTGAACTTTGGCTGTTTTCCGCTACAGCTTGTGGCCGGCTGCCAACATCAAACCGAAGCCTGGGTGCATTATCGCCGCAATAATCATGAATTAACTCATTGATTCTATTGAGATACTTTTCCCGAACCCAGTCCAAGACAAAACGATTTGGCGCATACAGCGTTAAGGCATCATCGGAGCTGGCTGCTTGCAGCGGCCGGATCCACATGCTGAAGTGTTGTGCTGGTAATTCCTGCTGCAAAGTTTGCAGGCAATTCTTCCATACAGACTGGTACACCCTGGCTCCCTGAGTTCTTGTTGTGGCGGTAGCGCATTATTTTAGACTGGTTTCCATCCTGAAACGGCATCCATGCCGTTTCGCGGAGTCGCCAGGAAAAAACGCGGTTTTTACTGGCTCGCAAAAAC
>JAFIFR010000326.1 GCA_020831935.1 Alkalimonas sp. | reverse complement strand
CTGCCAAACCAGAGTGTGTCCTCTGCATCTTGTGCCAAACTCAGAATGGATTCTCGCAAGAGCGGCGCCGGATGCTCAAAAGGACTGGCAAGCTGCTGACGGATATGAGCCACACCACGGCTGGTGCCTGCCAGCACACTGCCATCAGCCAACGGCAGTACAGTTCGCACAAAGTTATCTGCCAGCCCGTGCTGGGTCGTGATGCTGGTAAAAGGGGCATGCCGCAGGCGGAACAAACCACCATTGGTGCCAATCCATAAAGTGTTTTCCCGGTCTTTGTGCAGAGACAAAATTCGGTTGGATGGTTTGTTGCTGTCTGTCCCCAGGGCCTCCAGGCCCTGTTGGTTGTAACGAAAGAGACCATCGCTTAAGGTGCCTATCCATAGTGTCGCATCATCCACCAGCAAGGCTGAGGATGGCATGGTGAGATTGCTATCCAGCAGCTGGAAACCGTCATGAGCATTGCCAACAAAGACACCTTGTTCGGTTGCTGCGACAGTACCCAACTCCGGGTGATGGGCGATGCTGAAGACCGGGCCTGCTGGCAGGCCGTCGTTGTTACGGAAATGCCGAACACCTTGCCCGCTGATTTGGAATAATCCTTCGGCGGTGCCAGCCCAGACACTGCCATCCGGGTGCGCTGCCAGGCCGTACATGGCTTCATTCGCCAGGCCGGTATCACCACGGATGCGATAGCGCTGACCATCAGGCTCTTGCCGCCACAAACCTGCACTTTCTGTCGCTATCCAAAGCCGCTGTTGTTGATCGAGCAAAACAGCCCGGACCAGCGCCCCTGCAGCCGGCAGCGGTTGCCATTGATGATCCTGGTACCGGATCAGGCCTCCACGGGAACCTCCGGCATACAAGGTGTTGCTATGGCTGGCATGCAGCGCAAAGATGCCGGAGTCGGGCAAGCCAGTGGCGCGGCTGCGATCAAAAAGGGTAAATTCACGGCCATTAAAACGGGCAATGCCTTCCCAGGTGGCAAACCAAAGGTAGCCATCATCCGTTTGGACGATGCTGTTAATGGTATTGTGAGGTAAGCCATCCCGAGTCGTCCATCGCTCCAGAAAAGCATGTTGCAATGAGTCGGTCTCAGCTTTGGTCAGAAAAGGTAGGAAACAGAGGCAGAACCAGAAACCCAGTAGCAAGCTGTGGGCTGAGAAGAGAGCCCTCAACTCGGGTTGAGGGCCGGGTAGCAAGGCTTGATTAGAACGGGATGTCATCGTCAAAGTCGATTGGGGGTTCCATCGGCGGACGTTGCTGTTGATTCTGGGGCCGCTGCTGGGCGGGCTGGCTTTGCGAATAGCCGCCTTGCTGTTGCTGGTAACCCCCGGCAGGTGCTTGCTGCTGAAAGTTATTTTGCGCGGGTTGTTGAGGCGCGCGTTGCTGCATTGGTTGTTGGTTCTGGTAACCACCCGCTGCACCCTGACCTTCATTGCGGCTGTCCAGCATTTGCATTTCGTTGGCAACAATTTCGGTGGTGTAACGCTCGATGTTGTCTTTATCGGTCCACTTGCGGGTTTTCAGCTTGCCTTCCAGATAGACTTTTGAACCTTTACGCAAGTATTCACCAGCAATCTCCGCCAGACGCTGATAAATCACCACCCGGTGCCACTCGGTTTGCTCTTTCATTTCACCGGTGTTTTTGTCTTTCCAGCTTTCCGAGGTCGCCACACTAAGGTTAGCAACAGCACCGCCCTGCGGCATGTAGCGAACCTCAGGGTCATTGCCCAGATTTCCGACCAAAATCACTTTATTTACACCACGTGCCATGAATGTTTTCTCCTTGCTCGATCACTGACGCTGACTCTGTCAGGCCTGTTCGCCATTTTGCTCAGAGTATACCATGCCCAAAGGGCATTCAAGCAGCGATGCGGGTAAAAGTCTCAGCTGCTTGCTGATGATTTCAGCAGCTGCAGTTGCTGGTAATCAAACTGACCTGCTTCTACCTTGAGGTAACAGCGCTGCTCTTGCGGTACCAGGGTCGCTTCCAGCACGCCTGGTAGGGTGCTGACCTGCTGCAGCAGTGCGTTGACTTCACTGCTGCTTTTGTGTTGCAGGTCCAGGCTAAGTCGTTCGGCTTTGACCGGCACCGTCATGCCAATCGACAGCAGCA
>JAFIFR010000325.1 GCA_020831935.1 Alkalimonas sp. | reverse complement strand
GGGTGATTGATCAGGATCAGTCCGGTATGGAGCTGAAAAAACGCGAGGGGTACTTCTGATGAGCAGCACCGTTTTGGAAAACACCAGCTTAGAGCAGCAATTAAACGAGCTCGGCATTCGCGGCTACCTGCAACAGCATCAGGACAAAAGCCTGCTGCGGGTGCTGACCTGTGGCAGTGTCGATGATGGCAAAAGCACCCTGATTGGCCGGCTGCTGCACGACAGCCAGCAGCTGTACGATGATCAGCTGGATGCGCTAAAGCGCGACCACAAAGGCCGCAACAGCGAAGGCGAGCTGGAGCTGGCGATGCTGGTGGATGGCTTGCAGGCCGAGCGGGAACAAGGCATCACCATCGACGTGGCCTACCGCTATTTCTCCACCACCAAGCGCAAGTTTATTCTGGCCGATACGCCGGGCCATGAGCAATACACCCGCAATATGGCCACCGGTGCGTCCAATGCCGATGTCGCTATCTTGCTGGTCGATGCCCGCCATGGCGTGCTGACTCAGACCAAGCGCCACAGCTTTATCTGTGCCTTGCTCGGCATCAAGCATTTTGTGGTCGCAGTCAACAAAATGGATTTGATTGGCTACGCCGAAACCGAGTTCAGCCGCATCAAAAAAGACATTCTGGCCATTACCACCCAGTTGCAGGTGCCGCAAGTCGATGTGGTGCCACTCAGTGCACTGAAAGGCGAGAACATCATGAGCCTGTCGGCCAGCATGCCCTGGTACCAGGGACAGCCGTTGCTGCCATTGCTGGAAACACTGCCGGTGCCGGATCGCAGCGGTCAGCACAGCCGTTTCCCGGTGCAGTATGTCATTCGGCCCGATCTCAACTTCCGTGGCTTTGCCGGTACCGTTACCGGTGGCCGGCTAGCGGTAGGCCAAACAGTGAAAGTCTATCCTTCCGGTCAGCAAAGCACCATTCGCAGCATTGAAACCTTTGCCGGCGCCCAGCCTTCGGCCGAGGCTGGTGAAGCTGTGACCCTGACGCTGCAGGATGAAATCGACATCAGCCGCGGCGACTGGCTGGTGCCGGTGGAAGAAAGCATCACCCAAAGCAACCGAGCCCTGGCCTATCTGGTGTGGTTTAACGAGCAGCCGCTGCAACAGGGCCGTTTGTACGATCTGAAACTGGCCAGCCGCAAAAGCTCGGCCAGCATCAGCAAGCTGGACCATAAGATGAATATCAATACACTGCAAAAGGTCGACGCCGACAGCGTGCAGATGAACGACATTGCCCTGGTCGAACTGGAGCTGACCGAAGTGCTGCCGCTGGATACCGCCAGTGAACATCCCGGCACCGGCAACTTTATTCTGGTCGATAGGCTAAGCAATGCCACGGTCGCCGCTGGCCTGGTACAAACCGTGCTGGCCACCGAGCAAGCCAGTGTACCGGCCAATTTTTCTGGCTTTGAACTGGAGCTCAACGCCCTGATCCGTAAACACTTCCCGCACTGGCAAGCGGCCGATTTATCGGCATTGAGTCAGGCGCTGTCGGCCCAGGATCGGTCATGACACTGCAGCAGCTTGGGGTGATTGGCCTGTTGCTGGCGCTGATCGCAGGTCTCATCTTTAGCAAGCGCTCGCCAGCCTTATGGTTTGGCGGCGCTTTGCTGCTGAGCTATCTGGTTGGCTGGCAGCCGCTGGAAAAAGCGCTGACCAACTTCAGCAACCCCTCGCTGATCACCTTGATGCTGTTGCTGCTGGTCTCGCTGGCGATTGAAAAGTCCCAGCTGGTGAGCTGGCTGAGCCGCAGTTTTTCCGGCCAGAACCTCAGTCTGGTAGTCGCCAGACTCAGCCTGGCCAGCGGCTTTTTATCGTCTTTTGTCAACAATACGGCGGTGGTCTCCACTTTGATGGCGTCGCTACGCCAGCACCCTCATTTTGCCGCCTCCAGATTGCTGATCCCGTTGTCCTACAGCGCCATTTTGGGTGGCATGTTGACCTTGATCGGCACCTCCACCAACCTGATCGTCAATGGTTTTGTTGAAGAGGCCGGCCATGCCAGTCTGGGATTTTTTGATTTTACCCTGCTGGGCCTGATTGCCTTTGGCACCGGCTTGCTGGTGCTGATGGTAGGGGCGCATTTTTTGCCCGACACCGGCAAAGACGAACAGACGGC
>JAFIFR010000324.1 GCA_020831935.1 Alkalimonas sp. | reverse complement strand
CTCTGGTGAGTTTGTGCTCTATCAGGGACGAGCAAGCTAGCAATTGGCTGATTAAGCCAACTATAAGAATAATATGCATATAAAGCATATATTTACTCGATAGTGGCAAAGGCTTACTGGGTCGCAATCTATTCGCTAATGTCAATGAGTGCGTCATTTTCATACCACAAGGTTAAGGTATTGTCGCCCAGCTCGATGGCGCTGTATAGCTCCAGCAAATCGCTGCCCACAATGATATCGCACTGCATAAAGCCATCGTGCGGCAGCACCCTGACTTGACGCTGAGCACCTAAAATGGGCAGTACCACTCTGCGTGGTAGCTCGCCCGCTTCAGTTTCGGGCTCTAATTGCGATGCCAGATAAGCTGGTGTTAACTGGTAGCGCTCGCGATAACGGCGGGTGATGTACGACAGTGGGCTGCCGGTATCCAGGCAGAGGTTTAACCGCACCTGATGGTCCTGCTGCTGAAAGACGATAAATCCATCCTGAAACACATAGGGCACAGTTTCACTGTGTAGCATGCCGGTTTTGTCACGGATCAGCCGCGCTTGCTGTGCGACTAGCGTAGGCAGGCCAATCACCTGCTCGGTTTGGCCGTCTTTGCGCCACAGCACGCCCAAGCCATCCTCTAACCGGCAGCGCTGCAATGGCACTGTTTGGCCTGCCAGGGTGGTGACCAGCTGCTCACCGCTGAGCTGGCAAACTGTATCGCCCGGCCAGACATTTAAACCGGCAGCGGTATCGGCCACTTGTTGTTGTGAGTTACGAAAGCGGCCATCCTTAGCCAGCAGGTAATCGACTTTATTGGCCAGCAGCAAGGGGGTAGAGGATAAAAGCTTGGTATCTGTTAACCAGGCGGAAAGCCGTGGCTGCAGCGCCTTGGCTGATTCCGGCAAGCTAAGCCCGGACAATGAGGCTTCCGTTAAACTCAGCTGCCGCCAGAACAGGGTATCCATCACCAGAGCGGCGCAAGTTTGTTGCACTTCGCTATCATCGGCCAGAGCCTCACAAGCGCTAAACGGATTGCGGCTATCCCACTGCTGCAGCCACAGGGTACGCAGCAGGCCCTCGAAGCCGGTGAATGCGTCTGCGTCGTTAGGGTTATCGGCCAGCAGGGTGCTCAAGTCATAATCCAGCAGTCGTTGTTTAAAGGCATGCACCGGCAGGACTTTATCGGGGTTGCAGGCAGGTATGCGGGCTATCAGGTCGTTAAAGCCCAAGCCTGGTTCTGCCAGTGAAGTGAACTCGTAAAAAGCGTAAATAGGCGCTAAGTGCGGATCCTGGTGCAATGATTGCAAATAACGAAGCATGTTGCCACTTTGGCTCTTAATCGCGTTCTTACTTTGTATTTTATTATCCGACCATTGTCTTAGCCATTGATGTTCAGTGAGCTGTCGCTGGCAGAACGTTCTATCAAAGTCATAGCTTTCATTAAAACCACCGAGATCAAACATATTCTGGACTGGACCATCAATAAAATAGACCAAGGTTTTAAATGTGCTCATTTCCACATTCCGCTGCAGCGTGGAGCTAAGATATTCATTTATCCAAAGATCATAAAATGGTCCCACCGGCATTGGCCGCCATGGTCTTAACTCTTTGAGTGGTAAGGTTTGATAATGAAAATATTCATGCAGCATTATCGGGTAGAAGTCGTCCACAATGTCCATGTACAACACTTTTAAAGCAAATACTGCGGAATAACGCTCTTCAGATTCCGTGGGGGCAATAAGCTCAGGCGCAGGATCCCAGCTGATACCGGCATTGTGTAATTGGGTTTTTACCGCTTGAAATCGCTCGGCTGCAAGAACTGGTCGATACAAATAGACGCAATCCGTTACCGGTTCCCCGATCCGAAAAGATGTTTCCCGGTGAATGACTGCAAAGCAAAGCGGCTTATCCAGCTTCATGAAGTTCGATAGCAGGGAGGCGTTAAAGTGCTCAATAATAAAAGGGTGATAGAGCGCAAAGGCCCGTTGATAGAGCTGCACTTCATCTTCAGTTAGCAAGCAATCAAAGCGCAGCGTCAGTAACAAAGGTTCGGTCAGTTGATAAGTGCTGCAAAACTCAATGGGCCTTGAGACAGTGCCTTGATGGTTGGAGTAAAGCTTTTGGTCCCAAGGGCTGATGGATGCTGTAGC
>JAFIFR010000034.1 GCA_020831935.1 Alkalimonas sp. | reverse complement strand
CAGGCACTGCGTTTCAGCAGCAAGTGTGGCAGGCACTACTCCAGATCCCATTTGGTGAAACCAGAAGCTACCAGCAAATCGCCCATGCCATTGGCAATCCAAAGGCCGTTCGGGCCGTTGGCATGGCCAATAGCTGTAATCCGGTTGCTATCATGATTCCCTGTCACCGGGTGATTGGCGCCAATGGCAAGCTGACTGGTTATGCCGGAGGCTTGGATAAAAAAGCCTGGTTACTGCAGCATGAGCAGCAACCAGGCCAGACGCGCTGCTGAAGGATGGGCAGCAGCGCACAACATCAAAGTCCGTGGTTAAAAACTGTAAGAAACACCCAGTCGAAACTCATTCGAACGATTGCCGCTGTTCAGCGCCACACTGGTACGGGCTGCCCAATCCGGGCTAATGTAAAAGGCAATACCACCGGCCAGGCTGCTGTAATCACGACCAATGGTGTGGTAACTCAGTTCGGTAAACCACTCCACTTCGGGCGTTAACTTGTGAGCTAAGCCGACACCAGCATAAATACCTGTGTCACTGGCGTCTTCAAAGGCATGCTGCAAGCCACCCAGAATGTAAGTTTGTACCTCAGGGGCAAAGTCGAGCTTAAACTCGGTCAGGTAATTGGCTCCCAGTGAAAGCTGACTGACATCGACCGAATGCTTCGACACCCGCTCCAAGTCGGCGCGCACCACCCAGCGAGGTTCCAGCTGATGGCTTAAGTTCAGATAAGCGCCAGAGCCAAAGTGATCAACATAGCCAACACCGACATAGTCCCAGTTCACAGCAGCGGCTTGCACCGAGGCAAGACCCAAGGCGACAGCGCAACCAACGCCCAATAATTTTTTCATTGTTTTACTCCTTCTATCCATTTCAGGCAGGCTAACAAGCAACAGCTTAACCAAAGCTGAACCCAACCATTCAGTAAAATTGAACAATCCATGCCAGTTTATCTAATATTCTTTCGAATCAATTTGGGATTTAATGACGATACCAAGCTTAGCAAGGAACTCATCATGAGCATTCGAACCGTACAACAGCTGATCCCCGCCCGGCAGGTATCCGATGGTGCCGGTGTAAAAATTAAGCGCAGCCTTGGGCTTAGCCAACAGCTGAGGCTGGATCCATTTCTGATGCTGGATTGCTTTGGCTCCGACCAGGCCAGCGATTACATCGCCGGCTTTCCGGCGCACCCACACCGGGGCTTTGAAACCGTGACCTACATGCTGCATGGCCATATGCTGCACCAGGACCACATGGGCAATAAAGGCCACCTGAAAAGCGGTGGTGTGCAGTGGATGACCGCTGGCCGGGGGATTATTCACTCGGAAATGCCGCAACAAGAGTCCGGCCTGATGCAAGGCTTCCAATTGTGGCTCAATCTGCCAGCGGCTGAGAAGATGAAAGCCGCTGCCTATGTCGATATTGCACCAGAACAGATCCCGCAGGCAGCTTTCGCAGATGGCGGCCAGGTCAAAGTCATTGCCGGGCGTTTCCAGGCGGGCGAAATGGCACTCGATGGCGCCATTCGTGGCTTAAGTACAGATCCTCAATTTTACGATCTGCACTTGCTAGCGGGCCAGCAAGTCAGCCTGAGCTTGTCAGCGGATTACAATGCACTGCTGTATGCTTATGAAGGCAGTGTTGAGCTGCCCGCAGGTCAACAAGCAGCCAGCATTGCAGTGCATCATGCGGCCATTCTCGGGCAAGGGGATAGGGTGCAGATCAAAGCACTGACCGACACCAAGGTCATTGTGCTGGCCGGTAAGCCGATTGATGAGCCTGTGGTGCAGTATGGGCCCTTTGTGATGAACACGCCCGATGAAATCGAGCAGGCCATCCGTGACTATCAGGCAGGGAAGCTAACCGGCGACCAGCCACTGCAAACCATTCAAATCTGATTGGGAAAGCCGTATACTGCGGCTTTCCCTTTTTAAAAGACGAATGACAATGCAGCGGATAGGAATCATTGGCGCCATGGAACCGGAAGTGGCGCTGTTAAAAGAGCAATTGGCAGATGCCCACAGCGAACAACTGGGCCCGTATCAGTTTTACAGCGGGCAACTGGCTGGTAAAAACGTGGTGCTGGTGCAATCTGGCATTGGTAAAGTTGCCTCAGCTCTGGCCACCAGTTTGATGATTCAGCATTTTCAGGTAGATGCCGTCATCAATACCGGCTCTGCCGGCGGTTTTGACCCTGCCCTTAAAGTGGGCGATATCGTGATTGGCACCGAATTGTGCCACCACGATGTCGATGTTACCGCCTTTGGCTATGCCATCGGCCAGGTGCCCCAGATGCCAGCAACCTTCCCTAGCGACCCGCGTCTGGTGACAGCGGCAGCGGCCAGCATTGCACAACTGGGGTTCTGCCAGACCAAGCAAGGCCTGATTGCCACCGGCGACAGCTTTATGTGCGATCCGGTTCGCATCGAGCACACCCGCCGCCAGTTTCCCTCAATGCTGGCTGTCGAAATGGAAGGCGCTGCCATTGCTCAGGTCTGTTACCAAATGCAGGTCCCTTGCGTGGTGATCCGAAGCTTAAGCGACATCGCCGGCAAAGAGTCACCCGACTCCTTTGAAGCCTACCTGGAAGTCGCGTCCAAACACAGCTCCGCCATGGTGGTAGGCTTGCTGCAACAACTGGCCAGCTGATCACGATGCCCTGGGCAGAATTGCTGCAATCCAGCCCGGTGTTGCTGTGGTTGGTATTGCTGCTGGCCGCCTGGTTGCCTTTGCCTGTCAGCTACCACCCTCTTACCTTTTATCGCTTTTTTGCCCAGCGGCTGGCTTTCAAGGTAAACCCGGATCCGACGCGCCCGGTAAGTCAGCTGCGCTTATCCGGTGCTCTGGCTTTGCTGCTGGCCACCCTGCCCTTTCTGGCCTTGCTTTACACCGCCAATTGGCTGATGGACTGGCCTGAACTTTACCAGCTGTTGTTGCTCTACCTCTGCCTGGACTTTGGCCCCCTGCGCCAGCGCGCTCAGCGCCTGCAACAAGCCCTGGCTGGCCAACAGCTGAGCCTGGCCCGGGATCTGGCCAGTCAACTGCTGCTGCGCCAAACCCACTCGCTCTCGGCCATGGGACTTAGCAAAGCAGGCATTGAAAGCCTCTGGCTGCAATTTGCCCGCAGCTGGTTAACCACCTTGTTTTGGTATCTGCTGGCCGGGATCTGGCTGGCAGTGGCAGTCCGGCTGATTTTGCTGCTGCAACAAAGCTGGAACCCAAAACTGCGCCACAACCGCCATTTTGGTGCTCCGGTCGCGCGGCTGGCCAGCTGGCTTTGCTGGCCGGGCTATTTGCTGTGCTTTGTGCTGGTCTGTATCCGGCTGCGCTGCCGCGAATCTTTCCGCTTACTGCGCCACGCACCCCGGCAGTATTTTAATTGGGCACAAAGCGCCTGCCTCAGCGCTGCCTGTGCCAACTTGCGTTGCCGCCTGGGCGGGCCTGCCATTTACGAAGGCAGCATCAAAACCAACAGAGATCGGCTTGGGCTGGAGTATGCCGAGCCCGATCACCGTCATCTGCAACAGGCTCTGAAGGCTCAACAGCAGTTGCTGCAGCTGGTATTCTTGCTGTCTTGCCTTGCTGCTCTGGGTTGGATCCTGCTCAATTTTTTGTGAAGCTGGACTTATTTTGACAGCTTAGTATAGTGAATGTTGATCAGGCCTATTGCCTGATTTTAGCAAGCGAGTAAATGCATTAGGATGATTCAACAACCCATAATAAGAATTTCGCCTGATAAGGATACTCAGTGAGTGTTGTGCGCCATCTGTTGGCTTTTATAGTATTGCTTTGTTCAGGAGCCTTGCTCGCCGACAACAGCCCGGTACTCTTCCCTTTGACACCTGAACATGGCTTATCTCAGGGCACGGTCCCGCACATGATGCTGGATGCCAAAGGCTTCCTCTGGCTGGCAACGGATGGTGGCCTGAACCGCTACGACAGTGCCAGAGTCAACCCGGTGGTCGATGCTCAAAAATCCTTGCAAGATACCTACTTCAACAAAACCATTCAGCTGAGCGATCAATCCATCTGGGCCGCAACTCCCATTGCCGGTGTTTTTCGCTACAACTTTGATTCCGGCTGGTTAGAGCCCTACTTTGATTTACCAGCCTTACCGGAAGGCAGTGGGCAGCACTATTTAACGGACTTAATTGAATTTTCTTCCACTCAGCTGCTGGCAGCGACCAATCAGGGCATTTTTTTACTGGATATTGCTACAAGGCAAAGCAGTCCTCTGTTTCAGTTGCCTGAGCAGGCACCGGCCGATGAGTTTATTCGGGTATTGCACCGTTACCAGGACTGGTTGTTCATTGGCACCTCGCATCAATTGTTGCTGATGGAGCTGACCACTCAGCAGGTTCATCCTATCCCCTTCCATCAGGCAGATGCCAACGCGGATCAGCGCCACCTTAAGTTTTTCTCCATCCAGGATGAACAACTCTGGTTGGGGACGGTAGAAGGCCTTTATTCGTTACCCCTGGCAGACATCACTGCTTTTTTGCATGAACAAACTTCCATCACGGCGACTGAGCGCATCGCAGAACGCAATATCTGGCATCTGGAGTGGCGCGACCAAGATGCCTTGGTTGCCACCGAGCGCGGACTGTATCGATTTGACCCGGCCAACAACAAGCTGAGCTTTCTCTGGCGATTCAGTGACAGCCAGCATCAGCTGATCGACAACAACATCATCAGCATGGTCGCCGACCGGCAAGGCGGTTATTGGCTAGGCAGTCGTTATGATGGCGCTTACTACTGGCATCCGCGTAGCCAGGCATTCAGCCACCTTGGCGTTCAAACCACTGGTGACAATCTTCTTAGCAGCATCCGGGTTTTGGTGCTGGCAGAAGCAGAGCCGGGTGAGCTTTGGGTCGGCACCGACAATGGTTTAAACCGGCTGCAGTTGCAAAGTGGCCTCATTGACGCCTATTTGAAAAACCCGGATCCCAAAGCCGTTTGGCATGAAAGCACCATCCTGAGTCTTTTTCCTGATGCAGAGTTTGGTATCTTCTTTAGCTCACCAACTGGCTTGCATTTATTTGATCCTGTCTCTGCCAGCTTGCAGCCTTTGCCTTTAGCGGTTCAAAGCGATGCAGAGCTGCTGACAGCAGGCAGCTGGCATTACTGGCGGGACCTGCAAGGTGCCTTTTGGTTTTTTGCCAATGAGGCTTTTTATCGTTATCAACCTGCCGATGGCAGCATTCAGAAACTGCCTGCTCTGCAACCACTTGCGGCCTATCAGTTTGGAGGCTTCCTGGGCTATGTGCCGGACTCCGATGATCAGCTGCTGCTGACCACAGCCGATAAGTTATGGGTATACCACCAAGCTTCCGGGCGGCTGGAGCAGGTGTTCATGGCAGAGCATTACAATCCGGGGCTTTACCGCATTGCAGAAAATACGCTGAGCGATACCAAAGGGCGACTCTGGGTAGCGTTCAATGGTGTTGGGATCTTAATCTTTGATCAGGATTTCACTCTGTTGCATCACTTTCACCAGCACAACAAATTAATCAGCAACCTGGTCTTTAGCTTGCAACAAGACAACGCTGGCTACATCTGGTTTTCCAATCATCATGGTCTGTTTCGCATGCACCCAGGCAGCTTTCATATTGAGCGATTTAACCGCCACGATGGCCTGTTGACACACGAGTACAATGGCCGGGCAGGCATAAAACTGCATGATGGTCGTCTGGCTTATGGCAGCATGCGCGGCCTGACCCTGATTGAACCTAGCTATCTGCATGGCTACGATGAACAAAATCAGGCTGTGATCACAGGGTTAAGTCTGCTGGATGGCAGCTTTACAACCCCCTATGGTCATCTGAACAATCGAGTGATCCAGCTGCCGGCCCGAGCAGAGGGGATACAGCTCAACTTCAGCAGCATGAGCTTTCGTGACAACCAAAAAGCAAGCTTCCGGGTGTGGCTGGAAGGCAAACAGGCCTTTCACTTTCCTGAGCAATCCGACCATCAGGTCATTATTCCTCGCCTGCCGGCCGGAGAACACCGCTTTCACGTGGTTTCTGTTTCACCCATCACCGGAGCCGAAAGCGACACAGCCAGCCTGACACTGCGCATTATGGCCCCCTGGTGGGCTAGCGGTCCGGCTTATGCAACTTATGCCCTTCTCAGTTTGGCCCTGTTGCTGGTTTGGCTACGCAATCGCCAACAACAGCAGCGCATGCTGACCATGGCGCACCGAAAGCTTAAAGCCAGCGAGCAGCGGATGAAACAAGCGCTGGCAGCGGTCGACAGCGGTACCTGGGAGTGGCACGCCAGTAAAAACAGTCTTTACGCCTCCCGTATCTCCAGCATGCTGGGCTACCGTGAATCGCTCAATCCACTGACGTTGGAGCAACATTTGTCGCTGATCCACCCGGATGACAAACCGCAGTTCGAGCACAAGTGGCAAAGTTTTCTAACCCAAAAAGCCAACAGCTTTGATCACACCTATCGTCTGCAGCACAAAGATGGGCATTGGCTTTGGTTCCGGGATATTGGCAAAATCGCCGAGCTGGATGACGAACAGCAGGTCATGCGCGTGCTGGGAACTTTTAGCAACATCACAGAAACCAGGGCCAGTCAGGAAAAAGCCCGTTTATTCGGTGAGGCTTTTCAAAAAACCCGTGACTGGGTGGTCATTCTGGATGAGCAACAACGAATGATTGCCGCCAACCAATCCTTTGCCGATGCCTTTGGTCCGGTTGAACATTACCTGAGCAACCCGCAAACCCACCATCTGGGCATCAGTCTGGACCGACGTCGCTACTACACCCGACTGCTGCGGGATTTTCAGGTCAATCAACACTGGCAAGGCGAAGAAATCATAGTCACACCGGATGGACGGGAGCGGCCAACCCTGATCAACATCAGCGGCATTGGCGAGCAGAATAAAGTCGCTTTTTTTGTGTTGGTCTTTACCGACATTACCGATCAAAAACTGGCCGAAGACGAGCTGCGCTACCTGGCCAATTACGATGCCCTGACCGGCCTGCCCAATCGGGCCCTGCTGATGGATCGGATCCATCATGGCATTGAAACCGCCAAACGCTCCAAGCGATCGTTAGCGCTGTGTTTTTTGGATCTCGATAGATTCAAGCACATTAACGACTCGCTGGGCCACGACATCGGCGATTTGCTGTTAAAAGAAGTTGCCAGGCGGCTAAACCTGACCCTGCGTGAAAGCGATACCGTTGCCCGGCTCGGTGGCGATGAGTTTGTGGTGTTGTTAGAAGGCTACAAGTGCAACGACAACATCAGCCATGTTGCCCGCAAAATGCTGCAAATCATCGGCGAGCCGATGAAGTTAGGCCCCAATACCGTCGGCGTCTCGCCCAGCATTGGCATTGCCGTCTACCCGGATGACGCTTACACCGCTTTTGAGTTGATGAAGCATGCCGATGTCGCCATGTACCATGCCAAAGAAGCCGGTCGCAACAACTTCCAGTTTTTTACCCGCGAAATGAATGAAAAAGCCCACATGCAGCTGGCCCGGGAAACCCGCTTGCGTAAGGCATTTCAGCAGCAAGAATTTGTCAATTACTACCAACCCATCATAGACAGCAGGCACAAGAGCATCATTGGGGCCGAAGTACTGCTGCGCTGGTACAGCAGCGATGGTGTGGTCTCTCCTGCCGAGTTTATCCCGCTGGCCGAGGATTTGAGCCTGATCATTCCAATGACACAGCACTTGCTGGAACGTGCCCTGGAAGATCTGCAACAATGGCATAAAACGGGTCATCCGCTGTATTTATCGGTCAATTTATCGGCCCGGCATTTAGAACAACCTCAGCTGGCTGAACAAGTCGAAGCCTTGCTCAGTCGCTATCAGCTGCCTGCCGGCAGCCTGCGGTTTGAAGTCACCGAAAGCGCTCTGATGCGCGATCATGCCAGCGCCATTGCCACCATGAACGACTTGAGTGCCCTCGGCATTAAACTGGCGCTGGATGACTTTGGCACCGGCTACTCCTCATTAAAATACTTAAAAGAACTGCCGATCGACGCCATTAAAATTGATCGCAGCTTTGTCAAAGACATCGGCATCGATCAAAACGATGAAGCCATCATTGAAACCATGCTCAACATGGCCGCAACACTGGGCATGTATTGCGTGGCTGAAGGGGTCGAAACCGAGCAGCAACTGCGCTTTTTTAATGAGCGCGATTGCCATTTCATTCAAGGCTACTTATTTGCTCAGCCAATGCCGGCCAATCAGCTAAAGCAGTTGCTCGACAGCAAGCGTTTTGACAGCGGCGATAAGAGCGGCACAGGCTAAGCCGAAAGGCGCCATCTTCATCCCTGATTCTGCTACAATGCCTGCTTTTCATCGCAGGATTATCAATGCGTAACCCCCTGGTGCAAGGTGCTGTCTTACTGCTGCTGGCTGAAGCCTGCTTTGCAGGCATTGGTGCCCTGGTCAAATACAGCAGTGGCATGGCCACCGAGGCGCAGGTGGTGTTTTTCCGCAACGCCTTTGCTCTGTTGTTGTTGCTGCCTTTTCTCTACAGCCGGGGCTGGCAACTGCTAAAAACCAGCCGCTGGCACCTGCATGCGTTTCGGGCCCTGACCGGCCTGGTCTCAATGTATTGTTTTTTTTATGTGCTCGGCCAGTTGCCTCTGGCGCAAGCCATGGCGGTGCTTTTGCTCACCCCCTTTATCATCCCCATTATCGCCCGGGTCTGGCTAAAAGAGCGGCCAACTCAGCTGACCCTGGTCGCCATTGCGCTTGGTTTTGTCGGGGTCTTATTGGCCTTACCGGCTCCGGCGCCCGGTATGACGCTGGTGCTGTTAGTTGCCCTGGCGGCCGCTTGCCTGGTGGCGGTGACTAAAACCACCATTCGCTACATGTCGAGTACCGAGCCGGCGGTGCGCACCGTGTTTTACTTTTCGCTGCTGACCGCTGTGTTCTCAGTCATCCCCCTGCCCTTTTACTGGCAACCCCTGCCATCCGAGGCCTGGCTGGCCTTTATCGGCATGGGCCTGTTGGCAGCCATCGGCCAACTGGCCATGACCAAAGCCTATGCCTTGGCACCGGCCAGCTCCATCGGCATCTGGACCTACAGCAGTGTTATTTTTGCCGGTTTGTTTGGCTACCTGTTCTGGCAGGAGCCTGTCACCATGAGCTGGCTGGCCGGTGTGCTGGTTATTTTTTACGCCGGCTATGTCAGCACCCGCCAACGGCTGCTGTAAGCACAACCTTGCCGGGGCTGGCACTTCGCTGTCAGCTAGGCTAAAATATGCGCCCTTTATGCGCAGTAACGACACAGGGTCCACCAAAGCATGAGCAAAAAGCTACACATCAAAACCTGGGGCTGTCAGATGAATGAGTACGACTCATCGAAAATGGCAGACCTGCTGGATGCCACCCATGGCTACAGCCTCACCGAGCACGCTGAGGAAGCCGATGTGATCCTGCTCAACACCTGCTCGATTCGTGAGAAAGCACAGGAAAAAGTCTTTCACCAGCTAGGCCGCTGGCGACCGCTGAAAGAGAAGAAACCTGAACTGGTGATTGGTGTCGGCGGCTGCGTTGCCTCACAAGAAGGCGCAGCCATTCGCGAGCGGGCACCTTTTGTCGATATCGTGTTTGGACCGCAAACCCTGCACCGCTTGCCGGAAATGATCAAAGCCGTGACCGGTGATCGCGCCCCGGTGGTGGATGTGTCCTTTCCTGAAATCGAAAAATTTGACCGCCTACCGGAGCCAAAAGCCGAAGGACCGTCCGCTTTTGTCTCCATTATGGAGGGCTGCTCCAAGTACTGCAGTTTCTGCGTGGTGCCTTACACCCGTGGCGAAGAAGTCAGCCGACCGCTGGACGATGTTCTGTTCGAAATCGCTCAACTGGCCGAGCAAGGCGTCCGTGAAGTCAACCTGCTTGGGCAGAATGTCAACGCCTACCGTGGCAGCATGCACGATGGCAGCATCTGCAGCTTTGCCGAACTGCTGCGTCTGGTTGCCGCCATCGACGGCATCGATCGCATTCGCTACACCACCTCGCACCCGGTGGAGTTTACCGACGACATCATTGAAGCCTACCGCGATATCCCGGAGCTGGTTGATCACCTGCACCTGCCGGTGCAATCGGGCTCGGATCGGATCCTGACATTGATGAAACGCGGCCATACCGCCCTGGAGTTCAAATCCCAGGTGCGCAAACTGAAAAAAGTCCGGCCCAACCTAAGCATGTCGTCCGACTTTATCATTGGTTTCCCTGGCGAGACAGCTGATGACTTTGCCGCCACCATGGCTTTGATCCAGGCCATCGACTTCGATATGAGCTTCAGCTTTATTTACAGCGCTCGGCCCGGCACGCCTGCAGCCGACTTGCCGGATGATGTCAGCGAGGATGAGAAAAAGCAGCGACTGTACATTCTGCAAGATCGAATCAACCAACAGGCCCTGCGCATTGCCCGCGGCATGCTGAACACCGAACAGCGGATTTTGGTGGAAGGCCCATCGAAGAAAAACCTGATGGAGCTCTCTGGCCGCACCGAGAACAACCGGGTGGTCAACTTTGAAGGCGATCCAAAGCTCATTGGTCAGTTTGTCGATGTTCGCATTACCGATGTTTTCGCCAACTCGCTAAAAGGCGTGCTGGTGCGCACCGAACAAGAAATGGGACTGCGCCGCGATGTCTCGCCGCAGCAAATTCTGGCCCGACAGCCGAAAACGGATGACTTAGGGGTGACTCGCTTTGCTCCTTAACCTTCCAAAGGGCTGGCGCTGCCAGCCTGTTACCGCACGAGGCCGCCTTTGAGCAGCACAGCCAATGAAAAAACCTTCAGCGCCAGCCCAGCCGATCAACAACGGCTGTTGTCGCTTTGCGGCCCTTTCGATGAGCATCTGCGTTTGCTGGAGCAGCGCCTGAAACTCAACATTGCGCACCGGGATGAGCACTTCCGCTTGCAGGGCGATGCGGCTGCGGTACGCGCTGGCTACTTTGTCCTTGATCACCTCTACCGCGATACCCAGCAGCAAGGTAAAGTGGTGGAACTCAGCATAGAGCAGGTCCATTTAATGATTCAACAGGCACAAAATGCCAGCCCGGAGTCCTCCGCATCGGCGGACTTTAGTCTGAAAACCAAGAAAGGTTTGCTGACACCGCGCAACCCGCATCAGAAACGCTACGTCGGCAATGTGCTGAAGCACGATGTGATCTTTGGCATAGGCCCGGCCGGCACCGGCAAAACCTACTTAGCCGTCGCCTGCGCCGTGGACGCGCTGGAGAAAAATCTGGTACGGCGTATTGTATTGACGCGGCCGGCGGTTGAAGCCGGTGAAAAGCTGGGTTTTTTGCCCGGCGATTTATCGCAAAAAGTCGACCCTTACCTGCGCCCGCTGTACGACGCCCTGTTTGAGATGCTCGGCTACGATAAGGTCGAAAAATACCTCGAGCGTGGCATCATCGAAATTGCGCCGCTGGCTTACATGCGTGGTCGTACTTTGAACGATGCCTTTATCATTCTGGATGAAGGGCAAAACACCACGGTCGAACAAATGAAAATGTTTCTGACCCGGATTGGCTTTAACTCCAAAGCCGTCATCACCGGCGACGTTACCCAGGTCGACTTGCCCCGCGGCCAGTACTCCGGTTTAAAACATGCGATTGATGTGTTGTCCAATGTCGAGGCCATCAGCATGAATTACTTTGATGCCAAAGACGTGGTCCGTCACCCCATCGTGCAGCAAATTGTCCTCGCCTATGAAGCCCATGAAGCCCATGAAGCCGAAAAGCTGGCAACCGCAGAGTCCGAAGCACCACAGTCACCCAAAGCCCGCAGGTCGCGCAGCTGATGTTGCTTGAACTGGACCTGCAGCATGCCACCGACGCCGCAGAGCTGCCGACAGAGTCCCAGTTTCAAACCTGGGCCAATCTGGCACTGGCAGCCTATCGGGATCAGGCAGAGCTTACCATCCGGCTGGTGGACAGCGAAGAAAGCCGCCAGCTCAATCATCAATATCGCGGCAAAGACAAAGCCACCAATGTGCTCAGCTTTCCGTTTCAATGCCCGCCAGGTCTGGAGCTGCCGCTGCTGGGCGATCTGGTGATTTGCGCCGAAGTCGTGGCTACTGAAGCCAAAGCCCAGGGCAAAACAGCAGAAGCACACTGGGCCCATATGGTGATTCATGGGTGCTTGCATTTGCTGGGATTTGACCATATAAAGGAGGACGAAGCCAAGCAGATGGAGCAGCTGGAAATAGACTTGCTGGCCAAACTTGGTTTCAACAACCCTTACCTGACGGATGCAGAGTAAGACCCCGATGACTTGCTGGAGCATAGTATTCATTCATGAGTGACGACAACCCCCACTCGGGCCGCGGTTCGGCGCCGAAATCCTGGCTGGATCGACTGGCCGGAATGTTCAACGCCGAGCCACAAGATGTCTCAGAACTTGAAAGCGTGATCAGCGAGGCTGCCAATAACCAGCTGATCGATGAAGATACCAAAGGCATGCTGCATGGCGTGCTTGATGTTTCCAAAATGCGGGCCAGGGACATCATGATCCCCCGCTCGCAAATGACCACTTTGGATATCGAGCAATCCATCCAACAAATTTTACCCACCCTGCTGGAAAACAATCACAGCCGCTACCCGGTGGTCAATGAAGATAAAGATCACATTGAAGGCATCTTGCTGGTCAAAGATCTGCTGCGCTTTGCTTTCCAACCTGACTCGGTGGAATGCCACTTGCGTGACATCATCCGGCCTGCAGTGATTATCCCCGAGAGCAAACGGGTTGATGCCTTGTTAAAAGAGTTCCGGCAAAAGCGCTACCACATGGCGCTGGTGGTCGATGAGTATGGCGGTGTCTCTGGCCTGGTGACCATCGAAGATATTCTCGAGCAAATCGTCGGTGAAATTGAAGACGAGCACGATGATGACGAAGACGTCGATATCAAAAAAATGGCCAGCAATGTCTTTCAGGTCAGTGCCCTAACACCACTTGATGAGTTTAACCAGCATTTTGGCAGTCGTTTCAACGAGACGGAAGCCGATACCATTGGCGGCATTGTGCTGCATGCTTTTGGCCATATGCCAGAGCGTGGCGAAAGCATTGAGCTGGAAGGGCTCTTGTTTAAAGTCAGCAAAGCCAACAGCCGCCGTTTGCTGCAATTGCAAGTGATCAACGGCAAGGCACCGCAGTGCAGCGAGCAGGATTAGGGGTCCGTGAGCACCACTAAGCTGCACTCAGGGTTAAATCGGCTGCTGCAATCGCGCTGGTTATCAGCGGCAGTGCTGGCTGCCATCGGTGCCAGCACCACCTTTGCGTTTGCGCCTTTTACCCTCTGGTGGCTGCCGCTGCTTACTTTGACGGCGCTCTGCACTCTGGTCTCATTCAGCCAGCGCTGGCAGCAAGCGGCCTGGCTGGGTTTTTGCTGGGGCCTTGGCTACTTTACCGCCGGCCTTAATTGGGTGCACATTCCAATCGAACAGTTCGGCGGCCTGCCCTTGCTGCTGAGTCTGGCTTTATTGCTGCTGCTCAGTGCCTATCTGGCCCTTTACCCTCTGCTGTTTGCCCTCGGTGCTTTCTGGTTTCGGCAACACAGAGCTTTGCCGTTGCTGTTGGCCGCCTGCTGGGTGCTGCTGGAGGCCCTGCGCTCCTGGCTGCTGACTGGTTTTCCCTGGCTGTCGCCCGGCTACAGCCAGATAGAGGGGCCGCTGCGGCAATTTGCGCCCTTGATTGGTGAAACCGGCATCACCTTTGTGCTGTTGCTAAGCGCAGCAGCTCTCAGTCATGCGCTGTTCAAAAGACGTTATCGGATGCTGCTGCTGGCCGCTGCACTCTGGCTAAGCACGCCTTTTATCGGTAACTGGCATGGCTGGCAGCTAAACGGCAACACCCTGGATGTCGCCCTGGTGCAAGGCAACATCAAGCAAGAGCTGCGCTGGGATCCGGCGCAGGAAGTCAGCACCATGCGGCTGTATCTGGAGCTGACCACGCCGCACCTGGGAACTCCGCTGATTATCTGGCCAGAAGCGGCCATTCCGCGGGTGGAGGTACTGGCTGAGCCGTTTTTATTCGAGCTTGATGCTTTGCTGGCAGAGTATCAAAGCAGTTTGATCACTGGCATTATCGACTACAACTTTTACAGTTCAGAAGCCTGGAACAGCCTGATCACCCTAGGCAAGCGCCGCCAAAGCGATCCGGGCGGTCACTACCAGCCGGGCCACAGCAACCGTTTTGAGAAACACCATCTGCTGCCTATCGGCGAGTTTGTCCCCTTTGAAAGTGTACTGCGTCCTTTGGCACCCATTTTTGATTTGCCGATGAGCTCTTTTAGCCGCGGCGACTTTGTGCAAACCAACCTGCTCGCCAACGATGCGGTGCTGCTGCCAGCCATTTGCTTTGAAATAGCTTTTCCGCGGCAGTTGGCCGCCAATTTCAACCCCGATACCACCGACTTGCTGCTGACCGTCAGCAACGATGCCTGGTTTGGTGACAGCATCGGCCCTCACCAACACCTGCAAATTGCCCGGATGCGGGCGCTGGAGTTTGGCCGCCCCTTATTGCGTGCCACCAACAACGGCATCACCGCCACCATAGCGGCCGATGGCAGCATCCAGCAGCAGTTGCCGCAATTCGAAGCAGGCGTGTTGACCGACACCATGCAGCTCAGCAGCGGCAGCACCCCCTACAGCCGCTACCGCGACTGGCCGCTCTGGATTGTTTCATGGTTAATGCTGCTTTGGGCAGGCTGGCAAAACCGGAAATAACGCTTAACGAATCACCCGGGTACCGACTTCCAGCTCCACATCCTGCGCCAGCTTTTGCTCTATCAAGCGCTTGATGGCATCCATCTGCTGCTCATCGATGGTACTGCGCGACACCAGGGTCACCGATATACTGACCGGTTTACCGGGCCGCACCTGCACCTGACGCAGCTGAATGTCGTCCAGCACCAGGCCTTCCAACTGCTGCTTGATGCGCCCTTCCTGCACCATGTGCGAGAAGCTGAGCGCCAGCGGAATGCTCAGCAGCAGCACCAGCAAGAAGGTCAGGGCCAGGCCACGCCGCGCCCGGTGAAATGGGCTGTAGCCCAGCAGTAAAAAGGTTAAAACGGCCGCCAGAACAATGCCAACCAGGTTGGTCAGATACAGTAAAAAAGCGCCCCAGAATACGCTGAAATCACCCCAGCCCAGCCCAATACCGGCCACGGCCAACGGCGGTACCAGTGCCACCGCTATCGCCACCCCGGCCAGACTTTTCGCCACTTCGGCCCGGGCATGGGCGTAAGCACCGGCAATGCCGGACACCACCGCCACCCCCAAATCGAGCAAGGTTGGACTGATGCGGGCAGCAATTTCACTGTTGATGGTATTGAGCGGAATCAACCAGGTGGCCAGCACAGCGCAGCCAATGGCAAGGCCGGTCCCTAGCGCAATGCTACGACCGCTGGTCAGCATCAGGCCTTCATCCTGACGCAGTGTGCCCAGCGCCATTGAGATAATGGGGCCCATCAAGGGTGCCAGGATCATGGCGCCAATAATCACCGGGGTGGAGTTGGCAAAAAGACCAAAGGTGGCCAGCAAGGTCGCCAGCACCATCAGGGTTAAGTAGGCAGGCGTGGCTTTGGCACTCTCCCGCAGCGCTAAAAACAGCTCCTTAAATTCTTCGGTGGCCGCATGATGGATCCAGGGCAGCGGATAGGTCACCAGCTCGGTCTTGGCTTTGCCGGCCGGCAGCGGCTGGGTTTTAAAGACCTCTTTTTGTTCGGCTGGCTGGTCTTCTACGGTCAGATGACGACCAGGCACCATCTTCAGACAACGGGGCTCCACCCGCAGCATCAGCTCTTTGGTTTTCTCCAGCAAGCCATCGTGGGTATAACGGATCAGTTTCGGGCTTTGAATGCGTAAACTGCTGGTCTTGATATAGCCAACAAAGGATGGAGTACCCTTGTTCCAGTAATCCCGTAAAAACAAGGCCGCAAACAAAAAACGCAGCATCTCAAACACACTGCGCGGCACCAATACCAGCGCATGCAACATGCCATCGTTGGCACTGGAGTCAGCCACCAGCCGCCGTGACAGCACCGAGCTCCGGCCATGCTCCACCGCAACAATGCCCAGGGCCGCCGTATCCAGCTCTTTGCCTTTGTGGGTGCAAAGCTTGACCGCACTGAAGGTCACCTGACCAACTTTTGCCAGCAGCCGAAAAAAACGTTTTACCCGCAGCGCCAGCCGCTCGGCCAGCGCTTCGCCTGGGATCAGTGAAAAGGTATCGCCCACCACCACCGAGTTAAACACCGGCGTTTCATTGCACAGCATCAAATCCAGCGCTTCAGGATCGCGATACAGAGCATCCTCAATGGCCTGCGCCATATCGCCGCTGATGCCAAAGCCATAGCGGGCATGTTTCATCTCCGGGTGCGGCAACAAAGCCAGCGACCATTGATTCTGCCGCGCCTGCTGCACCAGCTCGCGCAAGGCTTCATCGGGCAGATAACACAGCAACCGCTGCTCCGGCTGAAACAGATGGCTTTGCTTGCTGCTCCTAAGACACAGCTCTGGCTCAATGCCCTGCTCTGTCAAGAGTGGCACAATCTGTTGCTGCACCAACTGCTGGTCCATCGGCTGGCACAGCAGCACCCAAGGCACCGGACTGGCCGGTGCCGGCGCTGGCTCAATCGTCATCAGCGCCTCCGTTGACGATATCGGCAATTTCAGTCAAACGCTTCAGCACCATGGCGTTGAGGGTTTTCTTCGGATAAGCACCACGCCGGCCCTGTTCACCCGGTTCAACGCCGGTCAGCAGGTACAAGGCTTCGTCCACATTTTTCACCACATAAATATGAAAGAGGCCATCGCTTACCGCCTGGCGCACGGCTTCGTTCAACACCAGATTCAGCTGATTGCTGGCCGGGATCACCACGCCCTGCTCGCCTGTCAGACCGCGCAGCTGACACAAACGGAAAAAGCCCTCGATTTTCTCATTGACGCCACCAATGGCCTGCACTTCACCATGCTGGTTGATGGAGCCGGTGACTGCCAGACTCTGTTTAATCGGGATCTGGGTAATGGCAGAAATCAGAGCGCAAATCTCGGCCAGGGAGGCACTGTCGCCATCGATGTGACCGTAAGATTGCTCCATCGCAATATTGGCCGAGAGCGTTAGCGGAAAGTCACGGGCGTAGCGCGCCCCCAAAAAGCCATTTAAAATCAGCACGCCTTTCGAGTGAATGGCTTTGCCCAGCTCGACCTCCCGCTCAATATCCACCACGCCAGAGGCACCGGCAAAAACAGTGGCACTGATGCGGGCCGGGGTGCCGAAGGCGGTATCGCCAATTTCCAGCACCGTCAGGCCATTGACCTTGCCAACCGCCAGGCCACTGCTGTCAATCAGGATCTGTCCCTGCTCAATATCTTCCAAAAACGCTTCGCTGATGCGGCCGGTGCGGTATTGCTTGCCCGCCAGTGCCGCGCGGACATGATCGGCAGTCAGAGTGTCGCTGCCCGCCTGAGTGGCGTAGTAGCAGGCCTCACGCACCAGCTCCAGCACATCGGCAAAACGGGCCGATAATTTGTGCTGATGCTCGGCCTGGCGAAAGCTAAATTGCAGCAAGCGTTCAAAACCACACTCGGACAACTGCTGCAACCCCAGCTCCTGCATTTGCAGCCGGATTTGCCGCATCATGTAATTGAGGGTGTGTTGCTGGTAGGGCAGGTAATGCTCGAAATCGGCCAGCACACGGAACAGCTCATTAAACTCTTCATCCACATCCTGGATCAGGTAATAAAGATCGCGCGATCCCATCAGAATCACTTTGACCTGCAGCGGTATGGCTTTGGGGGTAATGATGGTGGAATTGGTGACCGCGTGCTCGCTTAAGGTATCGATTAACAGCTCACCACTTTTTAACGCTTGCTTCAGCGCTTCCCACACCTGCGGTTGCGGCAACAACTTGTCGGCGTCGAGGATCAAATAGCCACCATTGGCCCGGTGCAAGGCGCCGGGTCGGATCATCCGGTGGTTGGTGTACAAGGAGCCACCGCTGGTGGCGTACTCCACCCGGCCAAAGAGGTTGCCATAGGTCGGCATCGGCTCAAACACCACCGGAGCACCATCCATCGCAGCATGATGCACCAACACATTGGGCACAAACTCCTCGATAAAGAGGGTGCGTATATCCAGCTCTTCGTTTTTTTCTGGTTCGGTTTCTTCCGGCAAGACTTCCAGCACCAGCTTGGTTAAATGGGGCCGCATATCGCGCAAATAGCGCAACACTCCAAGCTCGGCTACATAGTGATGCTCCAGCGCTTTAAACAGCGGTTTTAGCACCTGCTCGATGGTGGCTTTGCGCAGTTCGCGCAGCTGCTCGGAGACATCCCGCTTCCACTGCGGCAGTTCAATCAATTGCTCGTTTAAGATGGTTTCCAGCTCACCAACCAGATCGTAAAAGTACTGGCGCTGCTCGTCGCTGAGCTTGTTAAACTCGCTGTCGTCCAGCGGCTTGCCATCAATCAACGGGGCAAAACTGACGGTGCCGTTTTCTTCGTACAGCACCACTTTTTTCTCCAGCGCTTTTTGCTCTACCGTTTCAAGTGCCGCTTCGTAGCGCTGATCAAAGGTGCGCTGAATGGCTTTTTTCTGCCGCTGGTAGCCGGGGTTGTCAAAGGCTGCCGGAAAGGTATCCAGCACTTCATCCATCAACTCTTCCACCCGCTTGACCAGAGCTCTGCCCTCACCCGGCAACAACCGCAGGGTCAGAGGCAACCGTTCGTCGTCAAAGTTTTTCAGGTAGCACCACTCGTCCGGTGTGGCTTTCTCGGCAGCGGCATGCTGCAAAATATCCTGCACCAGAGTAAAACGCCCCAACGCCGGCTCCCCCATCACGTACAGGTTGTAACCGGGCATGTCCATGCCAATGGCAAATTGCAGCGCGGCTTTGGCGCGATCCTGGCCAATAAAGGCCGGGGTCAAATCGGTTTCAGTGATGCTGTGTTTTAACCAGTCATTGCGAAGCTGAGGAACCAGCTGATGCGGCGCAAGCGCCAGAGAATCTAAGGAATGGGCCATGAAAGTCCTTGCAATCCATGAGGTTCATGCGGAAAAAGCCATTATACGCACAGCCACCTTTCGGCGACCAGTGAATTTCTGGTCGTAGTTCATTTGCTACGGCTGCTTTAATCGAGCGGTACCCCTTCGCGGTTAAAACTCACCCCACCGCAGTGGGTGCAGGCCAGCAATTCTGATGGATGGTAATAATTGGCACGCTCACCGCAGTTCTCGCAGCGATAACAGCCCATGCCGACCCGCTCGCCCTGAAAGTAGACGCCTTTGTGGCGAAAGTCTTCCAGAATCTCCTGCCACTCCACCTGGCTGCGATCGGTGATCTGGGCCAACTCGTACCACAAGGCTTCGGGCCAGAGCGATGGCTGCTCTTCGCCCGCATCGGGGTCGGCCTCCTGCCACTGCCGTTTTAAGGTTTCGACAAACAGCCGGGTTTCATGCGCCGTTAAATCTTTTCCGGCCTGAAAATAGGC
>JAFIFR010000033.1 GCA_020831935.1 Alkalimonas sp. | reverse complement strand
GCTAAACCTTTACACACAACGTCTAACCCTGGATGATGATCATAACCGGGCGGTAACGAAGCATGCGACTTTACTGATATTAAAGTAATTATGATAAAGATAATTTTTAATCTCATGTATATACCACTAAATTAACGCACGTGATTTTTAAGGTGTCGAGGCAAATTATTTTTGTCAATACTTAATTTGAATTGTGTTTATATGTTGATACTGGCATTGATTTTACTCAGGATACCTTCCTTTTATGGCATTAGCGCATTAGAAACTTGAATATCAATAAATACATAATGAGTAATAGAATTAGTCAGTTTGCCTTGTTGCCATAAAGAACTACTACGATGCAAGAAAATGCCTAAGTAATTAGATGAAGGATAAAGAGCGCCAATGGATGGTCTTGCCTGTTGTTTTCATGCTGTAAGCTGCTTCCAGCAAAATACTTAAAAATTTAACCTCTCGTTAGGAAGTGGGTATCTTGTATTTTGGTTATCCGAATATGCGGTAAGACAGAGATAGGCTTTTGGTGATGATCCAGCCAGGCGGCCTGGCAGCCAGCGGTTAAAGCACCCATCACATCGGCGCGGTGGCTGTCGCCGATATGCAGGATCTGTTGTGGCGCAACCTGCAGCCGTTTGGCGGCGGCCAGAAACAGATCAGGAAAAGGCTTCATTTTGCCATCCGGCCCGGCTTGCAGACTAAACTGAAACAGATCCCCAAGCCCCATGCGCTGGATGCAGGCATTGCCATTGGTGATCGCTATCAGCTGAAAGCGGTTGGCTAATTGTTCCAGCAACTGATGTACTTCTGGTGCTAAGGTGATCGTGGTACGAGCCTGCCAAAAAGCCTGATACGCGCGGTCGGCTATCTCACCGGCTTCACATTCAGCCAGCCCAAGCTGGATTAAGCCGGCTTCAATGCCGAGCAAACGCCAACGGCCGATATCGTGGCGAATTTCAGGTGTTTGTTGCCCAAGTTGCCAGCGCAGTTGGCTCCAGTAGTCCAAGGGCCTGTGCAGTTCGGGCTTCAGTTGCTGCTGTAAACTTTGCAGCATGGCTTGTTCTGCCGCCAGTAAAACCGGGGCATTGTTGTATAGGGTGTCATCCAGATCAAAGGACAAAGCAGAGATGCGCTGGATGGTCTTAAAGAATTGCATAGTCATTATCAGTGCTTGGAACGGGTTTAGTTGGCTTAGTATCCAGCTTCTTTTTGATGTCGCACAGCAAGAATGGTTGCTGTTTCACCATCAGAACGATACAACACAATGTAACCGCTACTGCCGAAGTCAATCAGCCATTCCCTGAACTCAGGCTCCATATCTTCAACCGGACGTCCTGACCCTGGCTGATGTGCCAGTATCTTTACGCCTGCCCGAATTGTTTTGATGGCAAGGCGAGCCGCGTTTTGATCTTGGATTGCAAGGAAGCGATAGAGTCGCTGAACATCGGTAAGAGCGGACGGAGACCAGATCAGATGTGGCACTTAGGTGGTTCCACATCGTCGCCCGTTTCAAGCTTCGCCAACCAAGCGTCAGCCTCTTCCAGGGTCAGATGCAGACCGTTTTTCTGGTAGGCGTCCCAGGCAGATAATGCATCCTGTTTGAACGATTCCCGCTTCTCCTCGCGTTCAACATACTCACGGATCCCTTCGCGCATAATCCAGTGCGATGAACGATGGCGTGCTTTAGCCAACTGCTGGATCCGGTTCTTCATATCATCGTCAAGCTTTACCGATGTGGCCATTGTGCACCTTGATAGTGATAGGTAATACCTTTTAATACTATAACAACAATATCCCTGTTGGCCACTCGAAAACTCAGCTTTTCTTCCTTGCTCTGGGATGAGCACCATCGTACACCTTGGCCAGGTGCTGAAAATCCAGATGGGTGTACACCTGGGTGGTGCTTAAGTTGGCGTGGCCGAGCAGTTCTTGCACGGCCCGCAGATCGCCACTGGATTCGAGCAGATGGCTGGCAAAGGAGTGGCGCAGCATATGCGGGTGCAGCGATTGGGGCAGCCCCTGCTGTTTGGCCCAGCGTTCGACCCGTTGCCGGACTTGGCGGGTGGAGATGCGTTGTTGCTGCAGGCTTAAAAACAGTGCTTGGCTGTCCTCTGGCGGCAGCTTGGGGCCGGCCAGTTCGGGCCGGTGCTGCAGCCAGCTTTGCAGTGCCTTGATGGCGAAGCGGCCAATGGGCACCAACCGATCTTTGCTGCCCTTACCCCGCACCCGCAGCAGCCGCTGGTGCCAGTCGATGTCCGGTAGATTGATGTTGACCAGCTCTTCCAGACGCAGACCGGACGAGTAAAACAACTCCAGCATGGCGCGATCGCGGTAGTCCAGGGTATCCTCAGGCTCGGCATCCAGCAGCTGGCGTATTTGATCGACATCCAGTTGCTTCGGCAGGGTTTTCGGCGCTTTGGGGACTTTCAGCTGCTGGGCCGGATTGATGTCCAATCCGAGCTCGGGCTGCAAAAAGCGAAACAGGCTGCGCAAACTGGCAGCACGAAGGGCCAGCGAGCGCGGCGCTAAACCTTGCTGAAAATCCTGCATCAGCAGGCGTTGCAGCATCGTCTGTTTTACCTCCGACCAAGAGGACACCGGCAAACGGATGGCAATGGCTTCCAGCTGCTGCCGATAGCTGCTCAGTGTGGCCTTGCTGTACTGACGCTCATGGCGCAGATGATCGATAAAACGTTGCAGCGGCCCGGCCAGCGCGTCAGGCAAGGCTGAGCCCGTCTGCTCAGGCGACATGGTGCGCCGGTGAGAGCACCCGCACCACCAGTTCGGCGATATGGGCCAGAAACAAGTTGTCCATCTCGGGCTGGAAGTGATCGTCCTGCTCACTGCCAAAGGCCAGCAAGGCCAGCGGGGTATCGCCGGCCTGAATCAATTGCAAGGCGACCGAATGAATGCTGGCCGGGAAAATCAGTTGCTGCTCCTCCTGGTTTAACCGCCCGAGATAGAGGTTGCGATCGTTCAGGCGCCGGTTGAGCAGCAGTTCAAACTGGCTGTAATTCGGCTTGCTGCCCTCGGCGGCAAAGGAGAACAGCTTGCAGGCATGCACGCCTGGCATGGCGGCGGTAAAAGCGGTTAAGTGCTGCTGCAGCTCGCTGGCGTGCCGGCACTGCATCAAATCGACATGCAATTGGTTCAGCGCTTTAAAAATCAACTCGTTGTGACGGGCGATGCCCATCAGGCGGGTGATCTCTTCTTCCAGAGCGTGGATTTTCTCCCGTTGCAGCTCCAGCTTGCGCTCGACCAGGGAAATACTGCCTTTTTGCGAGTGGGGTAAACGCAGCTCTGCCAGCAGCTCTGGGTAATGCAGGAAAAAGTCGGGGTGCTGCTGCAGGTGATCCACCACCAGGGCGGCTTGCATTCGCTGCTCATCGGCTTGCAGTTCAGCGGCTGTCAGACTGTTGTTTTCTTTGTTGCTACTCATAAATTGATTTGTCCGTCGTATACGTGGGTGGCGGGACCTGTCATCCGAACCGGTTGACCGGGGCCTTGCCAGCGAATGGTCAGGCTGCCACCGGGTAAGTCTACCCGCACTTGTTGTTGGAGTTTTTTCTGCAAAGCACCCACCACCACAGCAGCGCAAGCTCCGGTGCCACAGGCCAGGGTTTCACCAACACCGCGCTCCCAGACACGCAGCTTGATGTGCTGAGGGTTGATGATTTGCATAAAGCCGATGTTGGCGCGCTCCGGGAAGCGCTCATGCAACTCGAATAAAGGCCCGAGAATGTCAACCGCTGCGGTATCCAGTTGGTCGACGATGGTCACCGCATGGGGATTGCCCATCGAAACCACCCCTGCCAGCAAGGTTTGATCGTCGGCCCGCAGAATGTAGGTGGTTTCCTGTTTGTTGGCTTTAAACGGTATGCGATCCGGTTCCAGCTGCGGCACGCCCATATTGACTGTGACCTGGCCATCTTGTTCCACCAGCAACTGAATGGTGCCCGACTTGGTGCTGACGCCGATTTTGTGTTTGTTGGTCAGGCCGCGGCTACGAACAAAGCGGGCGAAACAGCGGGCGCCGTTGCCGCATTGTTCCACTTCGGAGCCATCGGCATTGAAAATGCGGTAATGGAAGTCCAGATCCGGATCATAGGGTGGCTCGACCATCAGCAGTTGATCAAAGCCAATGCCAAAGTTGCGATCGGCCAGCCGGCGAATTTGCTCTGGCGTGATGTAGACATTGTTGCTGACGTTGTCCACCACCATAAAGTCGTTGCCAAGACCGTGCATCTTGGAAAAGTGCAGCACAGTCCCGCGTTTGTCATGACGCTGCGCTGTCATGGGAGCGTTTGTTCGCCGCGCCATAAATCCTGCCATAGTTCACGTTGCCGGATCAGATGGCAGTTGCCACCATCCACCAGCACTTCGGCCGCCCGGGGCCGGCTGTTGTAATTGGAGCTCATGGTAAAACCATAGGCTCCGGCTGAGCGGACCGCCAGTAAATCGCCTTCGGCAATCGCCAGATCGCGGTCTTTGCCGAGAAAGTCACCGGTCTCGCAGACTGGGCCCACCACATCGTAGCGCTGGGTGGCACGGTCGCTTTGTTGCTGCACCGGCACAATGGCTTGCCAGGCGCTGTAAAGTGCCGGCCGGATTAAGTCGTTCATGGCGGCATCGACAATGGCAAAGTTTTTTTCCTGACCTGGCTTTAAGTACTCCACCCGGGTCAGCAACACGCCGGCATTGGCCATAATGGCCCGGCCCGGTTCAAAAATTAGTGTCAGTTCCGGGTAGCGCTGCAAGCGTTCGACCACAGCGGCGGCGTACTCGCTGGGGTGCGGTGGGGTTTCATCCTGATAACGGACACCGAGGCCACCACCGACATCGATGTGTTGCAAGCGGATCCCAAGGCCAGCCAGACGGTCAATCAATGCCAATAGCTTGTCCAGCGCATCCAAAAAAGGCTGAGTCTCGGTGAGCTGCGAGCCAATGTGGCAGTCGACGCCGACCACCTGCAAGTGGGAAGCGGCGGCTGCTTGCTGGTAGATGCGCTCGGCATCATTGATATCGATGCCAAACTTGTTGGCTTTGAGGCCGGTTGAAATGTACGGGTGGGTTTTGGCATCAATGTCCGGATTGACCCGGATGGAAACCGGTGCCACTTGATCCAGCGACTGGGCCACTTGCTGCAGGCGCATCAGTTCGGCTTCCGACTCGACATTGAAACACTTAATGCCCAGTTGCAGTGCATAACGCATTTCGTCGGCGGTTTTGGCCACACCAGAAAAGACCACTTTTTTTGGATCGCCGCCGGCAGCGATGACTCGGCGCAACTCACCTTCGGACACGATGTCAAAGCCAGAGCCCAGTCGGGCCAGCACATCCAAAATAGCCAGATTGCTGTTGGCTTTGACGGCATAACAGATCAAATGGGGGTGCCCTTTGGCAGCATCGGCAAAGGCATGGTAATGCCGTTCGATGGTGGCCCGGGAGTAGACATAACAGGGGGTGCCGTAATGACTGGCAATGTCTGTTAAAGGCACGTCTTCAGCAAAAAGCTGCTGCTCACGGTAATTAAAATGGTCCATATGGCTCGCTCTGAGAAACAAAGTTGTTGGTTTTTTCAGGAGGATCGCTTGGCTCTTCTGCGACAGTTTCCGGCGGTTGTGGTAAGGTAAGAGGACCTTTTTGGCCACAGGCTGTGAAGGCCAGCAAAGCCACCGCGACCAGGGCGAAACGGGAAACAAGCAAACGAGTTCGGTAAGCTGGATGCATGATGATGTATTTCATAAATTGCCAGACACTCTATAATCGCATCCTTAGCCGCAAAAGCAAACAGCTGACGCTATGAATGATCGCGAATAGGCTGAATTCGTTGGCTGAAACCTGTGCACACCGACCGGCGGCTAGCCGGGTGGGGCACGGTTGGCCCGGACTTTGCGACGAACCGCCAGTACAACGACTGGCATAGCTACTCAAGATGAGCCAATGTTATGACAACACTTCCTTTTGTCGATACACCCAGCCAGGGGCCATGCCAGAGCGTGGTGGTCTGGCTGCACGGTTTGGGTGACTCAGGTCATGGGTTTGCCCCCATAGTGCCAGAGTTGCGCTTACCAGCTGATGCCGGTATTCGTTTTATTTTTCCGCATGCGCCGGTACAGCCGGTCACCATCAATGGTGGCATGGAAATGCGTGCCTGGTACGACATTAAAAGTATGGACTTATTGAGCCGGGCCGACGAAGCCGGTGTTCGTGATTCTGCGGCCAAGGTACAGCAGTTGCTGGATAGCCTGATCGCCGAAGGCATGCCCTCCGAGCGCATTGTGCTGGCTGGATTTAGTCAGGGCGGCGTCATTGCGCTGCATTTGTTGCCGCGTTTGCCCTACAAACTGGCGGGCGTGATGGCGTTGTCCACCTACCTTTGCGCACCCGATAAGCTGTCAGCAGAGGCAGTGGCTACCAACAAAACAACACCGGTCTTTATTGGTCATGGCACCCAGGACCCGGTGGTGCCGATGGCCGGTGGGCAACAGGCGTTTCATGCCTTAAAAAATCAGGGCTTTCAGGTACGCTGGCACGAGTATCGGATGGAGCACAGCGTGTGCGCCCAGGAAGTGGCCGACATCCGCAGCTTTTTGCAGCGTCTGCTGATCACTGAAAAGGAGTGCTGAGGTGTCCCAGACTTTACGCATAGCAACCCGGAAAAGCGCGCTGGCACTGTGGCAGGCTGAATACGTCAAAGCCGAGCTGGAAAAACATCACCCTGCTCTGCAGGTGGTGTTGGTGCCGATGTCGACTCAGGGGGATAAAATTCTCGACACGCCGTTGGCCAAAATTGGAGGCAAAGGGCTTTTTGTCAAAGAGCTGGAAACGGCCTTGCTGGATGGACGGGCCGATATCGCGGTGCACAGCATGAAAGATGTACCGGTGGCCTTTCCGGATGGCTTGGTGCTGCAAACCATTTGCCCGCGGGAAGATCCGCGCGATGCCTTTGTTTCCAATCGTTACGCCAATCTGGATGCGCTACCCGCTGGCGCTGTGGTTGGCACCTCCAGCTTGCGCCGGCAGTGCCAGTTAAAAGCCAGACGCCCCGATTTGGTGATTCATGATCTGCGTGGCAACGTCAATACCCGTCTGGCCAAGCTGGACCAGGGCGACTTTGATGCCATCATTCTGGCGGCAGCGGGGTTGATTCGGCTCGGCTTTCAACACCGTATCGCTGATTGGCTGGAGCCCGAGCAAAGCCTGCCAGCCAATGGTCAGGGGGCGGTTGGCATTGAATGCCGGGCTGACGATGCTGTGACACAGCAATGCTTGTTAGCACTGCATGATGCCGATACCGCGGATCGGGTACTGGCCGAGCGGGCGATGAACCGTCGTTTGCAAGGTGGTTGCCAGGTGCCGATAGGTGCTTACGCGGAACTGGAGGGGGATCACCTCTGGTTGCGTGGCCTGGTCGGCTCGCTGGATGGCGACCAGATACTGCAGGCGGAAGCCAGAGCGCCGCGTCAGCAAGCCGAAGCTCTGGGTGAGCAGGTCGCAGAAGCACTGCTGGCCCAGGGGGCTGCCGATTTGCTGGCAGCAGCTTATCAGGACCGCGCATGACAGCACACAGCCTGTTAATCACCCGACCAGCCGGCAAAGCCGATGGCTTGCTGGCCAGCCTGGATCAGTTGGGCTACCAGTATCTGTATCAGCCACTGATTGCGACCCAACTGGTACCGATCAAAGCCAAAGAGCAACAATGGCTGCAACAGGCCGATCAGTTGATTTTTGTCAGTGTCAGCGCCGTCACCTCGCTGCAGCAGCAGCTGGATGCCAGCACGCTGGCTGCCCCCCTTCGGGCTGTCGGCCACACCACCGCCACGGTGTTGCAGCAGTGGACCGGCCGCGAGGTGCTGTACCCGGACGATCAGCGCAGCGAAGGGGTGCTGTCGATGCCTTGCATGCAGCAGGTGGATGGTCAGAACATTGTGATTGTACGGGGGCAAAGTGGCCGTGAACTGATGAAGCAGGGGCTGCAACAGCGGGGGGCTCGGGTGCGTTATGTGCAAAGCTATCATCGGCTGCCAATCGAGCTGGATGGCTGTGCCTTGTATGCATTGTGGCGGCAGCAGGTGAGTTGTATTCTGGTCACCAGCGAAGAAATTATGCGGCGGTTATTTTCGTTACTACCGGTCGAGGGCCATGACTGGTTGCGCAGCCGCTACTGGATCCTGGTCAGCCCGCGCATGCACGATGCCGCGCTGACACTTGGCATTCCGGTGAGCAAGATTATACTGGCAGACAATGCCAACGACAGCGCCTTGATGGCAGCGATAGGTCACTACAAAAGAGGTTACTTATGAGCCGTGAGCCGGATACCACTGAAGCAGCTGCAGCAGAGGCAACGCCGCAGGAAGGCGATGCGATGCGTTATCTGTCGGAAGAAGCGATGCAAGAGCCTGCGCTGAAAACCGGCCGGGGCATCGCCTGGCTGGCGCTGTGGTTGCTGTTGATGTTGCTGGCTGCACTGACAGCGGCTGCCTGGTGGCTTTACCCGCAATTTCAACAACTGAGTCAGCTGCCTCAGCAGCAACAGCAGCAGTGGGAGCGGCTGTTCAGTGAAGAGCGGCGCTTGTTGCAACAGCAAAGCCGGCAGGTGCAGGCCGATATGCAAGCTGGGCAGGAATCCTGGTTGCGGCAACAGCGCCTTCAGCAGCAGGAGCAACAGCAGCACTTGCAACAGCAAGCGGCTCAATTTCAGCAGCAGCTGCGTTTTCTGGAGCAGCGGCTGGAGCAACAACAGGGTGCAGCGCCCAGCATCTGGTTATTGGCAGAGGTGGACTACCTGCTGCGGATGGCCAGCCAGAAAATCTGGCTGGAACTGGATGTGGCCACCAGCCAACAGTTGCTGAAAAGCGCCGACAGTCGGCTGGCACAGTTGGCGGAGCCATCCTTGGTGATGGTTCGTGAAGCCATCCGGCAAGATCAGCAAGCGCTGGCGCGGCTTCGGATCCCCGATCCGGTCGAGACGCAGCTGGCCATTCGTGCGCTGCGTGATCAAGCACTGGAGCTGCCTTTTACGCATCATGCCGGGCCTGCGTTGAAAGCTGAGGTGCCCGCAGAGCAAGGCTGGCCACAGCGCTGGCGGCAGCTGTGGCGCCAAGGTCTGAGTCAACTGGTGCAGGTGCGTCGGGCCACCGCGGATGATGAATTTAGCCTGAGTGCAGAGCAGGAGTTTATCGTGCAGCAGCGGTTGCAACAGCAACTGGTGCAGGCCGAATTGGCGGCGCTGCAACAGCAGACACCGCTGTTTCGGGCCAGCCTGCAAGAGGCCAAAAGCCTGGTGCAGCGTTTTTACCTGGACTCTGCGCCGGCTACCCAGCAACTGCTGGCCCGGCTGGAGGCCTTGATTGGCAAGCAGCTCCACCCAGGCCACATTGCGCCCTTGCAAAGTCTGGAGGCATTGCAACGTTATCAGCGCACCATCGATTTTCTGTCGGATGAAGCAGGAGAGGCGCCATGATGCGACTACTGCTGTTGGTGTTGTTGCTGGCGCTCGCCATGTGGTTCGGCCCCCTGGTATTGGCGCAGCCAGGCTATGTCCGTATCGTGGTTGCCGGTTATACCCTTGAGATGACCTTGGTGGGGCTATTGAGCTGCCTGTTGTTGGTGATGTTGCTGAGCTGGCTGTTGCTGCGGCTGTTGCGTTTTGTTTGGTTGCTGCCCAGTCGCTCCTGGCGCTTTTGGCAGTGGCGCCGGCGACAAAAAGCCGAACAAGCCTTCCAGCAGGGGCTGCGCGCTTTTGCGCGGCAACAATGGCAGGATGCTGCGGCTTTGCTGCAACAATCGCTGCAGCATCACCAACACCAGCAGGAAAAGCAGATGCTGGCCGGTTACGCCGCCTTTTATGCCGGCGAAAAGCAACAGGCTGAGCAGTTGGTCCAGGCGTTGCCCGAGTCCGATGCCAATACCTGGTTTGTCAAAGCCGACCTGCTGATTCAGCAAGGGCGTGCGGCCGAAGCGGCTAAGTTGCTGCAGTCCCGGATGGAGCAATCAACAGCCTGTGGCCTGGGGCAGCTCTATCTTTACAGCTTACAGCAAGCCGAGCAGTGGCAATCCTTGCTGGAACAGGTGCCGACGGCGCTTAAACAGCGTTGGTTTAGCAAGTCGCAATGGGCCGTGCAGCGTTACCAGATTTATCCCAAAGCCATCAGCAGCTTGGTGCAGCAAGGGCAATTTTCCGAGCAGGCCGATTACTGGCAACAGTTGCCTGGCAAAGAGCGCCAGTCGGTGGCGGCTGCGATTGGCCGGGCCTGGGCCAAAGCCAATCAGGGCCAAACGGAGCAGGCGGAGCGTCTGCTGGTCAATACGCTGGCACTGGCCGATGTGGAGCTGGCCTGGCCTTACCTGCGGCAAATCCCACTGGGCAGCTCGGTGCTGCAACTGCGCAAACAGGTGCAACACTGGTTGCGTGATCATGCCGCCAATGGTTACCTCTATGCCGTACTGAGCTGGCTGGCTGAGCAGGAAGGGGAACTGGAGCAAGCGCGGCTGGCCTGGAAAAAAGCGTTGCAATACCAGCCTGAGTTGGCGACGTTCGGAGCGCCTTGATGGCGCAGCTCACCGGGCTGGCGCCAGTCAGCCGGCCCGATGCGCGGCTGTTGGTGCTGGGCAGCATGCCGGGTTCGGTGTCACTGGCGCAGCAGCAATATTATGGTCATCCGCGCAATCATTTTTGGCCGCTGATGGCCGAGCTGTTTGACTTTGATGCCGCTTTAGCCTACCCGGATCGCGTCCAGGCGCTACTCAACAATCAAGTAGCGCTGTGGGATGTGCTGCAGCACTGTGAACGTCAGGGCAGTCTGGACAGTGCCATCCGTGCTGAAATACCAAACAACTTTGCTGAGTTTTTTGCCACTCACCCGGCCATTCGTGTGATCGCCTTTAACGGCCGAAAGGCGCAACACAGCTTTCAGCGCTGGGTGCTGCCACAGCAGGTTTTACCCGATGGCTGCCAGCTACTGGCCTTGCCATCAAGCAGCCCGGCCAATGCGACTATTGCACGCGAGCAACGCTTGCTGCAGTGGCGACAACTGGCAGATTTTTTGGCCTGATTAAAGTCAAACCACTCAATGGCTTACTTGGCTGCAGTGTCAATTAAGCTGACAAATATTAAGTTTTTTCTTGACAATATGCCTGTCGCGGGACAATAGTGTTTATAAAGTAATCAAACTGACACCTTTGTATGATCCTGCATGGCCCCTGTCAATTCGACACCCGCTGCCTGGCTTTTCGCCAGCAGGGCCTGCATGCATGCGCCACCGATTATCACCTCTCTGAGTGGTTCGACGAATAGCCACCTTCCCTTGCTAAGGTCTTAGCCAAGGTTCAATCCGAATACTTCCGTAGTCTGTGGAGTACCTGTGGTGCATGCTGCGGAGTTTCTGCCCTTAGGGCATTTCTATAATAACGATAAGCAGGTAACAATAATGAAAGCACTCGTTCAAATCAGCGCCATGACGCTGTTGATTAGTAGCCATGCCTACGCCTGTCTGACGCAGGAGCAGGAAAACAACAACACCGAAAGCCGCGCCAATGGTCCTTTGTGTTCCGGGGTGACGGTGGATGCCAGCATCCATAACCGCAACGACGTGGACTGGTTCTATTTTGATACCACCAGCACCGGTGATATCTCCATCAGCTTAAGCCATGGTCAGAACGTTGATTTTGACTGGTTCTTATACCGGGAAACCGGCAGTTACATTCTCTCTGGCCAAACGGCGAACAACCCGGAAACCGGCACTTACCCTGCTGCAGCCCCTGGTCGTCACTACATCAAGGTCACCCGCTATGCCGGCACCGGTAATTACCAACTGGAAGTTACCTTTAACGGCGACGGCCAAGGCGGCGATCCTGATCCGGTGCCTGGCAGTTGTGACTATGGCCCACGGCCCAGTAAGCCGGGTGGTCTGACGGTCTACCGGGTCGGCAGTCTGGAGGATAACTGCGTTGAGCTGTCGGAGCCGGCCGTATTGTTGATGGGGGGCGGTACCGATGTGGATGACGCCTTCAGCCAGCGGGTGGCTCCACATATTCAGGGCGGCAACATTGTGGTGCTGCGTACGGCAGGAACCGGCGCTTACAACAGTTATCTGCAGGGGCTGACCAATGCCGCTTCGGTGGAAACCATCATTGTCGATAGCCGCAACAAAGCCAACAGCGACTATGTGGATTGGGTGATCCGTACCGCTGAGTTTGTCTGGCTGGCCGGTGGTGATCAAAGTAGCTACATCAGCAATTGGCAGGGCACCAAGGTGGAAGAGGCGATCCAGTATGTCTACGACAAAGGTGGCGTGGTCGGTGGTACCTCGGCCGGTAACCATGTACTCAGCCAGTTTGTTTACAACCCGGATGGTGTGCAGGGAGCCGTGAGCGCTGAAGTGGTGACCGACTTTTGCCACAATACCATTCAGATCAGTACCGACTTTTTGAACATTCCGATGCTGGCCAACACCATCAACGACACCCACTTTTATGAGCGGGATCGGATGGGGCGTTCGGCGGTGTTTCAGGCACACTTAGGCAGCACCGGTCGTGCCATTGGGGTATCTGAGCGGACTTCGCTTTTCGTTCAGGCGAATGGGCATGCGGTGGTAGATGGCCAGTACGAAGTTTATGTGCTGCGGGCTGATGGGCAAACCTCTTACCAGCAGACCAGTTGTGGTCAACCGGTGGTGATCAGCGATTTGCTGCGTTACCGTTTGCTGCCAGGCGATAGCTACAATTTGCTGAACAACAGCAGCTCGGTTTCGCCGATTCGGATAGGCATCAATGGCAACTTTAGCAGTTTTTATACGCCATCCAATCCGTACTAACTTCAACAACAGTCTGGCCGTACCTGGTGCGGCCAGCACACTTTAGAGGGACGATGTCTTTGATGTTGGATGTAAAAAAAGGAATGGTTGCGCTGGCTTTTGGGGTGACCTTAGGCTTGAGCGCTGGCTGCAGCAGCAGCGATACACAAACCGAGTTACTAAGCAGTATTGAACAACTTGCCAATGCGGAAGCCTGTGGTTATGGGCCAAGGCCAGAGCGGCCGGCAAATTTAACCCGCTATGCGGTGGGTTACACCGGCGATGTGTGTGTTGCGCTGACCCCGGATGAGGCCGGCGTGATTCTGATGGGCGGCAGTACCGATGTGGACAGTATTTTTGTCAGCAAGGTTCGGCCCTACATCCAAAATGGCAATGTCTTGGTATTGCGCACCCGAGGTGCGGCTGGCTACAACGACTATTTGCAGCAGCTGACTCAGGCAGCCTCAGTGGAAACCCTGATCGTTGATAGCCGGGAAAAAGCAAACAGCGATTATGTGGCCTGGGCGGTGCAAACTGCGGAGTTTATCTGGTTTGCCGGTGGCGATCAGTCCGAGTACATCCGTTACTGGCAGGATACCCGGCTGCAAGAAAAGTTGCATTATGCCTACCAAAAAGGCGCCATTATAGGCGGCACCTCGGCAGGCAATGCGATTTTAGGCGACGTTGTTTACAACCCGGATGGGGTGGGCAGTGCCGTCTCTTCTGAGGTGGCGAAGGATTTTTGCGATGCCAACATTCGCTTTAGCGGAGACTTCTTGCAGGCTCCGATGTTGGCCGGCACCCTAACCGATACCCACTTCAAGCAACGGGATCGAATGGGGCGCTTGATGGTATTTCTGGCCCACCATGCCAACCGCAACCTGACAGGCATTGCCGTGTCGGAACAAACTGCACTCTGGGTGGCGCGCAATGGTCAGACCGAGGTGTATGGTCAGCATGAAGTCTACATGGTCCGAGCTGACGACCAAACGGTGTTTCGTCAAACTGAGTGCGGCCAGCCGGTGATCATCGATGATCTGCTGCGTTACCGTCTAGTGCCTGGGGATCACTATCAGCTGGGAACCCACCAAAGCTCGGTGGTGCCGCTGCGGATCTCGCTGGATGGACGGCAAACCCCCATCTACCAACCCAGCAACCCCTATTAAAGGCATGCTCATTCGGTTCTGATTGTTTATGAATTATTTCGCGGTAGTGCGGTCTATACAGCACCTTCTCATTGCAGCCAGAGCCGCCTTTGTTGCCATTGCCTCCGTCATGGTCCGATGCCGTTGCTGAATCCGAACAGTGGCAGAGCCGGGTTCATGTTGTTCCTTGCAGGCAGTGCTGGCGTTTGCCATTGTTGCTGGCGGTGCTGGGGCATGCCGCTATTGGCTTCTTGCTGGTGCAGCAAAAGTGGCAGCGACCGCTTTCACCCATCGATCCGCCCAGGGCCATCGAAGCTTATGTTTATCAACCTGCCCCGGTAGTCACTTCAGCTGAGTGGACGGCTCCAGTGGCTGAGGTTAAGCAAGAGGTGGAGCCTGAAGAACCCACCGTTGTGCTGGAATCGCTAGAGGAAGTGACTGCCTCGTCCAGCGCGGATCTTGCAAGGCAGGCCGAGGTATCGGCTGCAACGGATGCTGGTTTTGAGCCTTCGTTTGAGCCTGCAGAAGAAAGCCTGGCTCCGGTTCGGCGGGGGCGTTCTGATCGCAGCGGGAGTCTTATGGAGCGCGCTTTGCAGCAGCTGCAAAGCACGGACGATGTGGCCAGTACCCATCGTGCCGAGCAGCAGCGGCGTTTGGCGGAGCCGAAAATTACCGTGGAACGTAGGTTTCAGCAACGGCCATCGGAGCCCGCCAAACAGCTGGTTGCACAGCTCAGTGATGGCACGCAGATCATTCGCACCAAAAATGGCTGTCGGTTGGCGGATCCTGGCAAGGATGGCTTTGAGGGCTTGATGGCGGCACGCCGGATCCCCTGTGGTGACGAAGAAGACGCAAGCCTGCAACTCAATCGTATTTTGCAGCGACGTGCCCGGCCTTAACCCTGCTGCAACTGCTGCTCCAGCCGCTGTTTTAACGCCCCTTCAATCGGCACGGCTTTGCCGGTTTTCTGGTCCAGGCAAACAAAAGTAATGTCGGCATCGGCGGCAATGCGATCGCTGCCTTTTATCCGCACTTCCTGACGGACCATGGCACTTTTGCTGCCAATTTTGCTGAAGCGGGTGCTGATTTGCAGAGTATGCCCCATGGTGGCGGCTTCACGGTAGTTGATATTGATGTTGACAATGACCCAGGCCAGGCCCAGCTTTTGGAAGAACTCAATATCGCCATTGTCTTCCAGGTACCCCCAGCGGGCTTCTTCTAAGAACTCCAGATAGCGGGCATTGTTGACATGCTGATAGATATCCAGGTGATAGCCGCGGACTTTGATATCAGTTAGGTGTGGCATAGGGGCAATCTCGTCTATAAACAGACCCGGATTATGGCACAGGCCATCTGGCTGGACCAGTTCATCCTGAGCAAAACACGACTGAACGGGTCCATGCAGTCTGGTGCCCGCTTAGATATAGGCAAAGGCATCGGCGAACATTTGCTCGCGATGCGCACCTTGCTGCAAGAAGGCATCCCGTGCCATACCCACCATCGGGAAGGGGCCGGCGATGTAAATATCGTACGCATCCAGAGAGACAAAGTCATCCAGCACTGCCTGGTGGACCAGACCGGTTCGCCCTTGCCAGCTGGCTTCCGGCTCTTGCACCACCGGAATAAATCGAAAGCCAGGCTGACTGCTGGCCCAGAGCTCCAGCTCTTGCTGCAGGTAAAGGCTGCTTTGTTCCCGCACCCCCCAGTACAAAAACACCGGCCGGTTTTGGCCTTGCTGCAGCAGCGCCTGAGCCAGACTGTAGATGTAAGAAAAGCCAGTGCCACCAGCCAGCAAAACGATGGGGTTGTCGCGTTCTGAGCGCAAAAACGCCTGGCCGAGCCCTCCTTCAATGCAAACCGGCTGCCCGGCTTGTTGTTGCTGCAGCAGATAGTTGAGCGCCTGGCTGCTGTACTCATCGGCTTTGGAGCCACCAATATGCAGCTCCAGCAGCTGGCTATCGGGCGTGCAGGCCAGTGAAAAAGGACGCTTATCCTGCTCTGTCATGCAAAGCTGAAGGTATTGGCCGGGTAAAAAGCTAACCGGCTGCTCCGGGCGAAGCAGCACCTTTTGCACAAAAGGGGTTAAAGGCGTAATGGCTTCTACGGCGCATTGGGTTGGGTTCATGTTGGTCTCGTCAGGCTTGAATAAAAGGGTGGTGCAATACCAAATCCGTGGTCGGATAGGCTAAACAACCATAGGTAAAGTTTTGCGTCTTGTCGATGTCCGAAAGCGGCGACGGTGGCTGATAGCGGACCTCGCCTTGCTGCAATCGGCAAACGCAGCTGGTGCAAACGCCCTGTTGGCAGCGGTATGGGTAATCAATGCCCTGGCGCAGTGCAGCTTGCAGTATCGTTTCACCAGCACTGGCCTCGAAACTGAGGCCGGCCGGCAAAATGGTAATCCGGTAGCTTTGGCTCATGGCTCTGGCAGCTCAATGCCAAGGCTGGGCCAAAGTGCGTCAACCCGCTCTTTGACTGCCGGGTCCATCACGATGGGCTCTCCCCACTCACGATCGGTTTCACCCGGCCACTTGTTGGTGGCATCCATCCCCATTTTGGAACCGAGCCCTGAAACCGGTGAGGCAAAATCCAGGTAATCAATGGGCGTGTTCTCGACCAGCGTGGTATCGCGGGCCGGATCCATCCGGGTGGTGATGGCCCAGATCACATCTTTCCAGTCACGGGCGTTGATGTCGTCGTCACAGACAATCACGAACTTGGTGTACATAAACTGGCGTAAAAACGACCAGACGCCCATCATCACCCGCTTGGCATGGCCGGGGTATTGCTTTTTCATCGTCACAACCGCCAGGCGGTAAGAGCAGCCTTCGGGTGGCAGGTAGAAGTCGACAATTTCCGGAAATTGCTTTTGTAAAATGGGCACGAATACTTCGTTCAGGGCTACTCCCAGAATAGCCGGCTCATCCGGTGGTCTGCCGGTGTAGGTGCTGTGGTAGATCGGATCTTTGCGATGGGTGATATGGGTGACGGTAAACACCGGGAAGTCATCCACTTCGTTGTAGTAGCCCGTGTGATCGCCATAAGGTCCTTCCGGTGCCATTTCGCCGGCTTCAATGTAACCTTCCAGCACAAACTCTGCGCTGGCTGGGACTTGCAGCTCATTGCTAAGGCATTGCACCACTTCGGTATTGTCACCGCGTAGCAGGCCAGCAAAGCCGTATTCGGACAGGGTATCTGGCACTGGCGTGACCGCCCCCAAAATGGTCGCAGGGTCTGCGCCCAAGGCCACCGCAACCGGGAAACGCTCACCCGGGTGGGCTTTTTGCCATTCGAAAAAATCCAGTGCGCCGCCGCGGTGGGATAACCAGCGCATAATGACTTTGTTTTTGCCGAGCACTTGCTGGCGATAAATCCCCAGATTTTGCCGCTCTTTGTGTGGGCCCCGTGTGACGGTGAGTCCCCAGGTGATCAGCGGCGCGGCGTCGCCGGGCCAGCAATGCATGATGGGCAGTTGGGTTAGGTCGATGGCGTCGCCGGTCAGTACCACTTCCTGGCAGGGCGCTTTGCGGACTTTTTTGGGCGACATGTTCAGCACCTGCTTAAAAATGGGCAGCTTGCTGAACGCATCTTTTAAGCCTTTGGGCGGCTCCGGCTCTTTTAAAAAGGCCAGCAGTTTGCCGACCTCGCGCAAAGCGCTGACATCTTCTTGCCCCATGCCCAGTGCCACCCGCTCCGGGGTGCCAAACAGATTGGCCAGCACCGGGATGCTGGAGCCTTTCGGGTTTTCAAACAGCAAAGCGGGGCCACCGGCGCGTAGAGTGCGGTCGGCAATTTCCGTCATTTCCAACACCGGGTCCACTTCGACCGCGATGCGTTTCAGTTGGCCTCGTTGTTCCAGCTGATGGATGAAGTCTCGCAAATCTTTGTATTTCATAAGCTCGTTCATTGGCAAAGCAGCAAATTACGTGGCTGCAGCATGGCAGGATCAGCCCCGACTCAGGTAGCGAAGTATACACTCTGACAGCCGTGCTGTCAGTCCGGCTGGTGGTTGGCTGTCTTGATGAAATCCATCAGTGCCTGCTTCTGCTGAATCAACACGAATTATCGATTAAAGACCGTCCGGCTGGCTGTAATGGATTGAATCTATGACTATACTGAAAAGAAACGAACCCACGTACAGAGGTTGCATGGACTTTCCCGCCAGCATCAAGCAGCAGACGTGTCAGGACTGCCTGAGTGGTCAATCCCTTGGCTTTGACATTAAAATGGCGTTTCAGCCGATCCTGGATTGGCAAGCGCAATCCATTTTTGCCTACGAGGCTTTGGTGCGTGGCCCGGAAGGGCAGGGGGCTGGTTGGGTGTTTGAGCGCATAAACAAAAGCAATCGGTATTATTTTGATCAGGCCTGTCGGGTCAAAGCCATTGAAACTGCGGCCCGACTTGGCTGCAGCACCTATTTGAATATCAATTTTATGCCCAATGCGGTCTACAACCCTGAGACCTGCATCAAAGCCACTTTGGAAGCCAGCGATCTTTATGGCTTTTGCAAAGAAAAAATTATTTTCGAAGTAGTAGAGACGGAAGAGATCCCGGACAAAGAACACTTAACCCGCATCTTTCAGAGTTATGCCCGCCATGGTTTCTTAACGGCCATTGATGATTATGGCTCTGGTTTTGCCAATCTGGAGTGGTTGCAACGCCTAAAACCCAACATTCTGAAATTAGACATGGCCTTGATTAGAGACATTGATCAAAACCCGGCCAAGCAAGCCATCGCCCAGGACACCATGGCACAATGCGAACTGCAAGGGACCCGGGTGTTGGCTGAGGGCATAGAAAGTGCCGCCGAGCTGGCCTGGCTGGTGTCGGCCGGTGTGCGTTATCTGCAAGGCTACTATTTTGCCAAGCCAGCGCTGGAGCAGCTTACGCCGCTGTCAGCCATTCATGGTTTAGCGCAGTAGTTGCTTACCCCACAGGGACTCTCTTAGCAAACAACAAAGGCGCCTCCCGGCGCCTTGGTTGTTTGTGCCGCGGTCAGCTTAAAAATCGTAGCTAATGCGGGCGTAGACCATGCGACCAGAGCGGCCGAAAGGCGAGTAGTTGGAAAAAGAAGTGGCTCCTGTGGTGTTCAGATGAATTGGAAAGGCATCTGGATAGGTATCGAACAGGTTGTCGGCACCAAAGGCGACACGCATGCTGTCGGTCAGCTGGTAGCGTCCTTCCAAATCCACCAAGACTTTTGCCCCTAGGGTAAAGTCATTGGCCGGATTGGCATTGGGTGCCAACACCTCACCATAACGGGTTGCTTTTAAAGTGGCGCCAAAACGATCATGACTCCAGTTGATGATGGCGCCCAGCTTGTCTTTCGGGTTGCCTTTTTCAAAGGTTAGTACATTGACCCGGCCAAACAGCGTTGGGGCTGGATCCAAAGCTGCCAGTTCAGCTGTTTCCGGTATCCGGGTGACTTTGGTGTTGTTGTAATTGCCTACCAGCGTAAAGTCGAAGTTACCGATGCTGTCGGTCATGGTGGACCAGTTGACCACCACATCAACCCCCTGCGTTTCGGTATCGACACCGTTGATAAA
>JAFIFR010000323.1 GCA_020831935.1 Alkalimonas sp. | reverse complement strand
AGGCAGAAAAAGTCGCCTAAGCCGGCGAGCTAGTGTGCCAAATCAAGGGCTGCCACTGGGCAGCCCTTGTTGTTTTTGACAACGAATCCTTTGCTTGATCCAGCGCAGTATTTTCTTGGTAGAGCTGATTGAAAATTGACCAGCAATCCCTATATTGCATGGGACACAACCTGTAACAGGAGGACGTATGAACTGGCAAAAATTGAATCCGTGGAACTGGTTTCAGCATGAAGATGCCGAGCAGTCGTCGGTTCCGGTACAGCGAACTCAGGCTGCGGAGCCATCGAATGCACCGCTGCATCCGATGCTGCAGTTTCATCAAGAGATGAACCGTTTGTTTGATGATGCCTTTAAGCACTTTGGTGCACCATCTTTGTTTGGCAGCAGTCCGCTGCTGGGCGGTAACGACTGGTTCAAACCCAGTCTGGACCTATCCGCCAGCGATCAGAACTACTGCATCCGGCTGGAAGTACCCGGTTTGCAGGAGTCCGATCTGGCCATCGATCTGCAGGGCGATGTGCTGACCATCAAAGGCCAGCTGAAGCAGGAATCCGAAGACAAAGACCGGCACTTCTACCGCAGTGAACGCCGCTACGGCACCTTCCGCCGCACCCTGGCCTTGCCAGCCGATGCCGATAGCAACAGCATCGATGCCAGGCTAAAAGACGGCGTGCTCAGCATTACCATGGCGCGTAAAGAAAGCAGTGCTGATGGGGTAAAGCAAATTCCGATTAATCGGTAAACACGCATACAGAGGCCGGCCTGTGCCTGGTCGGTCTCTGTCTATTTGTGTAGCCATAATCAAGCTGCAGTTGAGCTACACTGATAGACGAAGTATGCTCAGTATTTCACAACAGCGGGGTGGCTCAATGTTAAATATCCAGATCGACAATCCGGTACTGGAAGCGGATTTAAAGCGGACCTTTGGTGACAATCCGCAATCTGTGGTTCGTGCTTTTGCTGAGTTCGTTCAGTCCAGAAAAATTAGTGACGATATCGATACCTCGATGGCACAGCTAGAGCAAGGTCAGGGCATAGAGCTTGCTGATGTTTTTAAAAGCATCCGCGCCAGGTATGAATAAACTACCCTTGGTTTTTTCTCCCAGGGCTATGGAGCGTCTGACCCAAATCGCAGACTACCTTTCTGAGCAAGGTTTACCCAATGCCTTTGTCATTGACTATCTGAATCAATTAGAGCTTTGGCTGCAAAAGGTACTGATTCAGATTCCCAGAATCTGGAACCCCGATGCCAGAGTATGGCAAAAACATCCGGAAGATTTGCTATAAGCACTACAACTTCGTGTATCGTGTGACAAAGCGCCACATTGAAATCCTTACGGTGTATCTGGAAAACCTGCCTTAAAATCAGTGCTATCTCATGTCAGGCACCCTGCCTAATCCAAGCACTTGCATTTTCACCAGACTGCCGTAAAGTGGTTTTAGGAACAGACTAGGGAATTCGCACAGGAGGTGGCATGCATAAATCCGAGCAGCAAAGCCGGTTGCGTTTTATCGATTTTATCTTGCACTGGGAAGGCCAGTTGCAAAACAAACAGCTGGTGGCGCAATTTGGTATCAGCCGCCAGCAAGCCTGGCAGGATTTACAGCGTTACGCCGAGCTTTACCCTGCCAATCTGCAACCTGTGGTGCCAAACAAAGCCTACCGCTGTTCCCCGTAGGCACGGGGATAAACCCACAATTTGCCTTGCTACAGCTACCCCGACACATCCAAAATCCGCAGCGCCATTTGCAAATGCTCGGCGCAGTGCACGCCCAGATCGGTCAGGTAGCCGCCGTCGGCCTGGGTGAGCAGGCCTTTTTGGTACAGCCGGCCTATGGCGGCTTTGGTGGCCTCGTCGGCGTCTTTGTGGACTTTCAGGCCCTCACGCACGCTATCTAAGTTGTATAGGTTCAAAATACGGATTTCGGCATTGAGTTCGGGGGTAATAGGCATAGCGCTTCCTTATCTCTTATTCTTCTCCAACCTTAGTTGGTTTTGCTGGTTTTACCATGCCGAAATGAAAAAATTTAGCGTTGAGCCGAAAGTGCTTGTCCCAGGCTGGCGAAGTAACGAAACCAGTGCGCGCTGAGTTGTTGCAGCAGTTCAGTATCCGGGTAAGCGCCGGCTTTGGCCAGCTCACTCTGGCGGGTACCACTGACCAGGAAGT
>JAFIFR010000032.1 GCA_020831935.1 Alkalimonas sp. | reverse complement strand
GAATCGCAAAAGCGGGCGGTGGGCCCGCGAGGGCGGGATTATCTGGCCCGGCTTATTCCGCAAGTGCTGCATTTGTTGGCGTCCAACCAAGCCGGGGTGCTGGTATTGCAGCGTATCCTGCTGGTATTTCGCAGCATTATGACCCGGACCGCTTACCTGGAGCTGTTGTTTGAGAACCCTCCCGCTATGCAGCAACTGGTGCTGCTGTGCAGCCAAAGTCAGTGGTTGACCGAGCAGCTGGCGCGCTATCCGATTTTGCTGGATGAACTAATTGATCCGGCACAACTTTACCAGGTGCAGACCAAAGCAGACTATCAGGACCGAGTGCGGCAGCGTTTGTTGCGGGTTCCCGAGGACGATCTGGAGCTGTTGATGGAAAGCCTGCGGCAACACAAGCAGGCCCAGCAACTGCGCATTGCCGCAGCCGACATCAGTGGTGCCTTGCCAGTGATGCAGGTGAGCGATCACCTGACCTGGCTGGCTGAAGCCATTATGGAACAAGTCGTCGAGCTGGCCTGGCAGCAAATGGTGGCACGGTATGGTTACCCGGCGGGGCTCGCCGTCGGCAGCGACAAAGGCTTTGCCGTCATCGCCTATGGCAAAATGGGGGGATTGGAGCTGGGCTATGGCTCGGATCTGGATCTGGTGTTTATCCATCACTGCGACAGCCTGGCTGCGACCTCGGGCGAGAAAGCCATCGACTCCCGCCAGTTTTATCTGAAACTGGTGCAGCGGATTTTGCATTTGTGTACCACCCGCACCGCCAGTGGTGTGTTGTACGATGTCGATACGCGGCTGCGGCCTTCTGGCAACGCCGGCTTGCTGGCGATCCATGCCGATACCTATCAGGATTATCTGGCCAATGAGGCCTGGACCTGGGAGCATCAGGCATTGGTTCGTGCCCGTTTGGTGTACGGCGACACTGCTATTGCGGAGCGTTTTCGTCAGATCCGGGCTGCCATTTTAAGCCGGCCGCGGGATCTGCAGGCATTGCAGCAGGATGTGCTGGCCATGCGGGATAAGCTACGGCAGCATCACGGCTCGGACGACGAACAGCTCAAGCACGCCAGTGGTGGCCTGATTGACTTGGAGTTTATCAGCCAGTACTTGGTGTTGGCGCATGCTGCGGCTCACCCGTCGCTGTATCAGTACAGCGACAACATTCGTATTCTGGAGCAGCTTGGTCAAGCCGGGCTGCTGCCGATGGACGAGGTGGCAAGGCTGCAGCAGGCGTATCAGCTGATGCGAGCAGTCCAGCATCGGCTGACCTTGCAACCAGTGCTGCCACCGGAGTTGGCGGGCCTGGCCGAAGCCAGAGCCGCTGTGCAGCGAACCTGGCAGGCTGTGCTCTAAAGCCGCTGGCAGTTCTGGTGCAGGTAGCTGTTGGGCTGATCGGTGATCACCAGAGCCCGCTCATTTGGGCAGAGGTAACTCAGGATCGGGCTGGGGAAGTTGGGAGCGATGGCCGCGGCAATCTCTTTGACTGCGGCAGTCAAGCTGCCATCGGTTTGAAAATAGTGTTTGACCACGTAATCACGTGGCAGCGTCCAGTAGAGCTCCAAACCTTCCGCCTGGCTGTATTCTTCCAGCTTGGTTTTAACGGTGTCGCCGGCCCGAAAGCGCCGGTCCCGGTGCTGTCCCTGCCAGTTTTCTGCCAACGGAGTAACCTGACGTGAGCGCTGCTCCAGCTGCTGAGTCAGACGTCCGCTGGTATCGGGCAGGCTAATGACAAAGTCACTGAGCTCCAGATCAGCCAGGGTGCCACGGATCCGCTCATAAAAGCTGGTAAAGCCTTCGGCCGCCGGGTTACGCTGGGTGCTATCAAACTGAAAGGTGGATGGGCGAAACAGCAGCAGATACACCACGCCTGACAGCACCACCAAGAGCAACAAATTACGGAACCAAAACCAGCTAGAGTTGCTTTTTTTCTTTGCCATCTGGCATGCTCCTCAGTAAAGGCCAGGTGCGTCCGGGTCCGGACGGGTTTTAAAACGACGGTGCAGCCACATGTACTGTTCAGGAGCCCTTAGCACGGCTTGCTCCACCCAGGCATTGACGCGGCGAACATCGGCCGCATCATCGCCGGACGGGAAGTTTTCCAGTGCTGGCAGGCACTCCACTTCATAGCCTTTGAAGCCGGGGAGTCTCCGGGTGTAAACCGGGATCACCCGACAATTGGCGCCGGCGGCAAACAACAAGGTTCCCGTGGTGGTTGCCGTTTCTTTGACCGCAAAAAACGGCACAAATTCGGCTTTCTTGCGGCCATAATCCTGATCCGGCAGGTAGAAACAGACTTCGCCTTGATCCAGCGCCTGCAGCAGAGCTTTCACCTCGCGTTTGCCAATCATGTACTTGTTGGCTTTAATGCGCCCGCGGTATTGCAGCCAATCCATCAAGGGATTGTTGTGGGGGCGGTAAAAGCCAACACTCGGCAGCTTAAAGCCAAAAGTCCGGCCTGCGGCCTCCAGATGCAACATGTGCGATGCCAGCAGGAGTACGCCTTGACCCGCATCACGTGCCGCCTGAATGTGCTCAAAACCTTTGACGACGCCAAAACGTTGCAGTCGCCAGGCTGGCCACCACCAGGCAATGATGGTATCAAACAAAGCGCGGCCGCTTTCTTTAAAGTTGGCGCGCAGCAATGCTTCGCGCTCGGTGGCTGTTTTATCCGGGAAACACAGCTCCAGGTTGCGTCTGGCGACTTTGGCCCTGGATTTCAGCAACTTTAACAGCAGCAGACCAATGCCATCTCCCAGCTTCATCAGCACCGGGTAGGGCAACCAGCTGATCAGCCAGAGCAAAGCACAGCCGAGCCAGATCGGCCAGTAGCGTGGATGCAAAAAAGACCATTGAAACTGCGGGGCTTTAACCACCGGAACCTCATACATCAGGGGGAAAAGGCTATTGTAACGGAAAAAAAGCGTCAGACAAAAGGCAAGGGAGGGAATGCAGCAGGCATCGCTTTGGGCGATGCCTGCCAGCAGCTTTAGCTGCTTAGAGCGCGGTTGATGTCTACCAGGTCCTGCTCGGTTAGATTGCCGGATGCCAGCTTCAGATCAAGCACCGATAAAATGTAATCGTAACGCGCGCGCGACAGGTTGCGGCGGGCATCGAACAGGTTGCGGGTGCTTTGCAGCACATCGACAATGGTCCGGGTACCGACTTCAAAACCGGCTTCGGTGGCTTTAAGCGCGCTTTCTGCCGAGACCACGGCTTGCTCAAGGGCCCGAATGGAGGATTTGGTCGCACGCACATTGTTAAAGGAGCTGCGGACCTGGCGCACAGTGCTGCGGTAGGTTTGTTCGACCAGCTCGCTGGTTTCGACAAAGTTGGCCTGGGCCACATTGACACCGGCGTTGATGGCGCCACCGCTGTAGAGTGGCACGCTCAGGGTGACACCAATGGAGCTGCTGTCTTGCCGGGGGCCGGTGCCACGGTCGGTAAAGGTATTGTCGAAGTAACCACGGGTTTTGCTGCTATTTAAATTGGCTTCCAGGCTGACTGTCGGTAAGTGACCGGCGCGAGCCCGGTCGATGTCGATGCGGGCGATCTCGAGACCAATGCGCTGCGCCTGAAGCTCAAAGTTGTTTTCTTCAGCAATACTGAGCCATTGTTGTGGATCCGCTGGAGAAAGGGGCACTGTACTGAAACGATCGGTGTTCAGGCCAGCCAGCTCACTGTGGTACTGGCCGGTGATTTCCCGCAGTTGCTCGAGCGCAATCTCGAGGTTGTTCTCGGTCGCAATTTCGCGTGCGATGGCGTTATCAAACTGAGCTTGAGCTTCATGCACATCGGTAATGGCGGTCAGACCGACAGCAAAGCGCTGTTTGGTTTGCTCCAGTTGGCGTTCAATTGAGCGCTTCTCGGCCTGGATAAAGGTTAAGTCGTCTTTGGCTTTTAACACATTAAAATAAGCGTCGGTTACCCGAACAATTAAAGCCTGTGCCGTACTGTTGTAAAAGGTTTGCGCCTGGAGTGCCTGTTTTTCCGCGATGTTGAGTGCTTGCCAGTTACGGCGGTCGTAGATGCTTTGGCTGAGGCGAACGCCACCACTGAGGGTGGTGCGATCATCGCCAAAGGTCCAGTCGCGCTGATCGGCTCGGGTTAAGCTGGTGCTAAAACCAATGGTTGGTAACAGGCTCGCTTTGCTGATATCAATACGGGCAACAGCGGCATCTCGGTTGGCGGCGGCGCGTTGAAGGACCGGATCTTTTTGGGTGGCTAACTGATAAACACTTTGCAGGTTATCGGCCAGAGCTGGCAAACTGAATACACCAACGGATGAACACAGCAGGGTGGCAAGAAGTTTTTTGTGCATGAGTTAAGGATCCTGAGTGAATCAAATTGAGACCATGATAACCTGTTTGAAGTTTGAGAGTGAAACCCGAAACCGTAAAGTTACCCCTTCAACTGTAACAGAATGTGAGTACGTTGATGTCTGAATTCAAGGCCACAGAGTATCCGATTTTTTCGACAAAAGATGTAGAGATCCGCGATAGACGCCCCGTTTTTCAAGGTTTCTTTAAATTAGAGCGTTACGAACTTCGGCATCGGCTCTTTGCCGGCGGTTGGAGCGACTGGATGCAGCGTGAAATTTTTGAGCGCGGCCATGCCGTTGCCGTGCTGCCTTACCACCCGGCCAGTGATCAGCTGGTGTTGGTGGAGCAGTTTCGCCCCGGTGCGCTGGCCAGCTCCGACAGTCCCTGGCTGCTGGAGGTGATTGCTGGCATGGTGGCACCGGGTGAGTCGCTCGAAGAGGTAGCACAGCGCGAAAGTAAGGAAGAAGCGGGCCTGATTCTCAATCAGCTGACCCCGATGCTGAGCTACTTATCCAGTCCGGGGGGAACCACAGAGCGCATTCAGTTGTATTTTGCTACACTGGACACCTTGCCCGTTGAAGGTGTGTTTGGCCTTAAGCACGAGCATGAAGATATCCGGGTGCATTGCGTACCCAGAGAGCAGGCCTTGCAATGGCTGCAACAAGGCCGCATAGATAATGCAGCAACCGTCATTGCGTTGCAGTGGTTGGCGCTGCATTATGAGCAACTGTTTGCAACGAAATAACTGGAACCCGGCCCGCAGGAGATGTATGAGCGCCAAGCCCAAATACCGGCCAAAACTGCCTGACTTTTTGAGCCTGTGCGAACGAAACTTCGCTCAGCTCAGTCCATTATTGCCCGCAGAGCGGGTGGTCGGCGAGCGGCAGTTGATTGGGGTGGATGACGCCAGTTATTTCCGGTTGGAGCTGCTGGAGGTTTGTCCCTTTACCACGGTGCTGCGCATTGTACCGCTTGCCGCAACGGCGATGGATGCAGAACAAGACTGGCCAGCCTTACAGCCTGCTTTTGATGTGCGTTTGTACCACGATGCCCAGCTGGCCGAAGTCATTAGCTGCCATGGCCGGCGTGGTTTAAAAGCGGTCTACGATTACCCCAATACTGAAATGCTGCAACCCGATGAAAAACGTCAGGTCAACCGCTTGCTGGGGGATTGGTTGCGGCTGTGCCGGCAACAAGGTTTCCGGCCTGAGCCTGTGCTGAATTGATGGCTGTGTATTCGTTCCCACAGACTGAATGCGTGCGATTGGTGCAATTAACCGATTGCCACCTGCTGGCCGATGCCGAGGGCTGGTACCAGGGGGTGCAACCCTATTGGCAGTTGCAACAGGTGCTCCATTGCCTAACCCGGAACTGGCCGGATGCCATCGTGCTGACCGGCGATCTGAGTCAGGATCACAGTTTGGCGTCGTACCAGCTGTTGGTTCAGTTGTTTCAAGCCGTGCCGGTGCCGGTGTTCTGGTTGCCGGGCAATCACGATGATGCGGCCGAGCTTTCGTCCTTGCTGGCGCAACCGCCTTTTTTACCGGATAAAATCCTGCAAGGGGCCGGTTGGCAATGGCTGTTGCTGGACAGCACTGGCCCAACCCCGGCCGGGTATTTTCCTGCACCGCGGGTGGAAGCGCTCGCCAGCCGCTTGCAAAGCCATACCGAGCCGTGCTGGCTCTTTGCTCATCACCACCCCAGGCCTATCGGCAGCTCGATTGATCGGCATGGCTGGCAGGATGCCACATCTTTTTGGCAGTTGTTGGCAAGGTTTCCTCAAGTTGCCGGGGTGGCGCACGGTCATTGCCACCATGGCTATCGCAGCCATTATCAAGGCGTTGCCCTGGTGGGGTGTCCGGCCACTTCGGTGCAATTTCAGCAAACATCCGATTGGCAGACCCAGGTGCAGGGACCACAATGGTGCGAGTGGCGCTTTTATACCGGAGGTCGTTATGAAGTTGACTTTAAGAGGATGATGCTATGAGTCTGGTGCTCTATCTGCATGGTTTTGCCAGTTCATCGCAGTCGCTCAAAGCCCAGCAGACCCGGACGTATTTTCAGCGACATCACCCGGAGGTAGAGCTGTTGGTGCCGGACCTGCCCTACACCCCAACCGAAGCGGTGACGGAATTGACCCAATTGCTGGCGGGGCGCGTCCCTGCTGCCGTCATTGGCAGTTCGCTGGGAGGGTTTCTGGCAACCTGGCTGGCAGAACAGCATGGTTGCCGGGCTTGTCTGATTAATCCGGCGGTGGCACCCTATCGCTTACTTAAGCAGCATCTCGGGCGTTATTTTCATCCGGTGCGGCAACAGCATTACGAGGTCACCGCCGATGCGGTGGCTTTGTTGCAGCAATTGGAGCCGGCAAGGCTTGCCAAGCCGGCAAACTATCTGGTACTACTGCAACGTGGCGACGAAGTGCTGGATTACCGTCACGCCCTGCAGTTTTATCAGCAGTGTCAGCTGGATGTGCAGCCAGGCGGTGACCACAGTTATCAGAATTATCAGCAGCAATTGCCCACCTTGGTGCGCTTTTGTCTGCAAGCCGATCAAACTTTAGATGAACAGGTAATGTTTCGACCATGACAGCTCAAAGCTACAACGCCGATTCGATTGAAGTCCTGACCGGGCTGGAGCCCGTGCAACGCCGTCCCGGCATGTACACCGATACTGCGCGGCCAAACCACCTGGCGCAAGAGGTCATTGACAACAGCGTCGATGAAGCCTTGGCTGGCTTTGCCAGCGAAATCAAAGTGGTGCTGCACGAGGACCAGTCGTTGGAAGTGATCGACAATGGTCGTGGCATGCCGGTCGATATCCACCCGGAAGAAGGGGTGTCCGGTGTCGAATTGATTTTTTGCCGCTTGCATGCCGGCGGCAAATTCTCCAACAAAAATTATCAGTTCTCGGGCGGTTTGCATGGGGTCGGGATCTCGGTGGTCAATGCTTTGTCCAGCCGGGTCGATGTCACCGTGCGTCGTGATGGCCAGATCTACCAGATGGCCTTTGCCGAAGGGGCGAAAACCCAGGAGCTGACCATTACCGGCACCGTTGGTAAACGCAATACCGGCACCCGGGTGCATTTTTGGCCCAATGCCGGTTATTTCGACTCGGCCCGCTTTTCGGTGCCACGCTTGCTGCATGTGCTCAAAGCCAAGGCAGTGTTGTGCCCGGGGCTGCGCATTGACTTTGACGATAAGGTGAACAAAGAAAGCCACAGCTGGTGCTATCAGGACGGCATCCGCGATTACCTGGCGGAAGCGGTGAAGGACTTTGTTGCCTTACCGGAGCAGCCCTTTGTCGGCAACTTTAACAGCAGTCACGAAGCGGTCGAATGGGCTTTGCTCTGGCTGCCGGAAGGCGGCGAATTGGTGACCGAAAGCTACGTCAATCTGATCCCAACGGCGCAAGGCGGCACCCACGTCAATGGCCTGCGTCAGGGTGTGCTGGAAGCCTTGCGTGAATTCTGTGAGTTTCGCAATTTGCTGCCGCGCGGCATTAAGCTCTCGCCTGAAGATGTCTGGGATCGCTGCAGTTATATCCTGTCGTTAAAAATGCAGGACCCACAGTTTGCCGGTCAAACCAAAGAGCGGCTGTCGTCGCGGCAGGCCTCGGCGTTTGTTTCTGGTATCGTCAAAGATGCCTTTAGTCTGTGGCTGAATGAGCACACCGATATCGCTGAAGCCCTGGCAGAGCTGTGCATCAGCAATGCCCAAAAGCGGCTGAAAGCGGCGAAAAAAGTGGTGCGGAAAAAGGTCACTTCTGGCCCGGCGCTGCCCGGCAAACTGGCCGATTGCTCGGCGCAGGATTTGCAACGGGCTGAACTCTTCCTGGTGGAAGGAGACTCGGCCGGAGGCTCGGCCAAACAGGCACGGGACCGTGAGTTTCAGGCGGTGATGCCGCTGCGGGGGAAAATCCTCAACACCTGGGAAGTCGAATCCGGCCAGATCCTGGCCTCGCAGGAAGTGCACGATATTTCCGTTGCCATCGGTATGGACCCGGATTCCACCGACTTATCGGCGCTGCGTTACGGTAAAATCTGTATTCTGGCCGATGCCGACTCCGACGGTCTGCACATCGCGACCTTGCTCTGTGCCCTCTTTATGCGCCACTTCCCGGCGTTGGTCGAAGCCGGCCACGTCTATGTCGCCATGCCGCCTTTGTACCGTATCGATATTGGCAAAGAGGTTTACTACGCGCTGGATGAAGACGAGAAAAATGGCATTCTGGATCGAATCGAAGCGGAAAAGAAAAAAGGCAAGGTCAATGTGCAACGCTTTAAAGGACTGGGCGAGATGAACCCACTGCAACTGCGCGAAACCACCATGGACCCGAACACCCGCCGGCTGGTGCAACTGACCATCGACGACCAGCTGCAAACCATGGAGCTGATGGACATGTTGCTGGCCAAAAAGCGTTCGACCGATCGTCGCCAGTGGCTGGAGCAAAAGGGTGACAAGGCAATTCTTGCCTGACCTTTGCCTGCAGGTATACTGGCTTGTGATGACCAAGGGGTCCCAGAGGGTAAAAATGAAAAAACGGGCAACGCAACTGCTGTGTGTGCTGGGCTGGTGCTGGTTGTACCTGGCGCTGGCGCCGTTGGCTATCGCGCAAACACCGACCTGGTTGCAGCAGGCTATTGAGCAAAAGCGCTTGCAGCCGGAGGCCATGTTGCAACTGATGCAGCAGCATGAAACCCTGATTACCAGCTTGCCAAGGCAGCAACAGCGCAGGGCTTATCAAACACTGTCAACCTTAAGCGGCATTATGGGGCAGCATCAGCAGCAGCTGAAGTATGCTCAGCGCGGACTGGCACTGGATGATGCCGCCGATGCGCTGCGAGTGGAGCTGCTGTTCAATCTTGGCTTTGCCACCGAGATGCAGAGTAACTATCTGGTGGCTCAACAGTATTACCAACAGGGTACTCAGTTGGCGAAGCGGCTGGAAGATGAGTCGCTGCGGTTGCGGGGACTGATCAACCAGGCTGCGATATTAAGTGCTCAGGAGTACTATCAGGAAGCCTTAGCGCTGCTGCAACAAGTGTATCAGCAACGCCAGGCGCTCGATGATTGGGAGCTGGAAGCAGAAGTCTACGCAGAGCTCGGTTTGCTTTATGCCACCATTGCTTTTGAAGACGAAGCCGTGCAGTTCTTAGACCGGGCTTATGAATTGTACAAAGCCCACGGCTGGCGCAAGAGCAAAATTGCAGTGCTGTACAATCAGGCACGCAGTTACAGCTTTCTACAGCAGTACGACCAGGCCTTTGCTACCTACCAGCGCATGCTGACCGCCAGTCAGCAGTATCAGGATGAGTTGAATCTGTACTATGCCTATTCGGGCCTTGCCATTACCAGCCAGGAAGCAGGCCGTTATCATGCCGCCCTGAACTACATGCAAAAAGCAGAAGAATACAAGCACTTGCTGCAAGCGCCACTGGGCAGGGCGGTGCACTACTATGAAAAAGCATTTATATACAATGGACTGCAACAGCACTCGATGGCTTTGCAGCAGCTGATGCTGGCGAAACAGCAGCTTGAGGCCATGGACGGTGACGATGGTGGCTCCATGCCACTGAACATTTACGTTATGCAGGCACGGCTCCATGCTGGCATGGGCCAGTTTGAGCAGGCTTTTTACGCCATGCATGAGGCATTTTTTTTGTTTCAGGATCGTTTCAGCCAGGAGAATGAACTTGCTTTGAGCAGCTTACGGCTGAGTTTTATGCAGCAGCGTGAAGAAGCAGCACAAGCCTTATTGCGAAAAGATCACGAATTGCAGGCACTGCGTTTGCAAGAAGCTGAACGCGGACGATTGATCCAGTGGCTGTGGACTGCTGTCTTTGCCATGACCAGTCTGGTGCTGTTTTTTCTGTTGCTGTGGCAACGGCTGGCGCGTCGTAAAGGGACAGCCAGCGCTTCGAATGACCATGAGGGAACCCCGTCGCTATGACCGACACCATCATTACTGCTGAGGGCGTGGAGCAGCTCTCATTGCGCCGCTTTACCGAAGAGGCTTACCTGAACTATTCGATGTACGTCATTATGGACCGGGCCTTGCCACACATTGGCGATGGCTTAAAGCCGGTGCAGCGGCGCATTGTTTACGCCATGTCTGAGCTCGGTTTAAGCCATATTGCCAAGTACAAAAAGTCGGCCCGGACCGTCGGTGATGTGTTGGGGAAATTCCACCCCCATGGCGACTCGGCCTGTTACGAAGCCATGGTGTTGATGGCTCAGCCGTTTTCCTACCGTTACCCGCTGGTTGATGGCCAGGGCAACTGGGGCGCGCCGGACGATCCTAAGTCTTTTGCCGCCATGCGTTACACCGAATCGCGTTTATCGCGCTTTAGCGAAGTTTTGTTATCTGAGCTTGGTGCCGGCACCGTTGACTGGACTCCCAACTTTGACGGCACGCTGGATGAGCCCAAAGTCTTGCCAGCGCGATTGCCGCATATACTGCTTAATGGCATTACCGGCATTGCGGTCGGGATGGCCACCGATATTCCACCGCACAATGCGCGGGAAGTGGCGCATGCCTGTGCCTTGTTGCTGGATCAGCCCGACAGCTCCATCGCAGATTTAATGCAGCACATTCAGGGACCGGATTATCCGACCGATGCCGAAATCATCAGCAGCAAGGATGACATCGTTGCGATGTACCAAATTGGCCGCGGCAGCATCCGGATGCGAGCCCGTTATCTCATCGAAGATGGCGATGTGGTGATCACGGCATTGCCGCATCAGACCTCCGGCGCCAAAATACTGGAGCAAATTGCTGCCCAGATGCAGGCTAAGAAGTTGCCGATGGTGACCGATTTACGGGATGAGTCGGATCATGAAAACCCGACCCGCATTGTGGTGGTCCCACGCTCCAATCGGGTGGATATTGAACAGCTGATGCAGCATTTGTTTGCCACCACCGATCTGGAGAAAAGCTACCGGGTCAACCTGAACATGCTGGGTCTGGACAACCGGCCAGGGGTGCGTGATTTAAAAGCCATTTTGACCGACTGGCTGGTGTTTCGCCGTGAGGTGGTACGTCGCCGTTTGCAGTTCCGGTTGGACAAGGTGTTGGACCGCCTGCATGTGCTTGAAGGCTTACTGATTGCTTTTTTGAACATCGATGAAGTCATTGCCATCATTCGCGAGCACGACAAGCCCAAGCCGGTGTTGATGGAACGCTTTGGCTTATCGGATCGTCAGGCCGAAGCTGTGCTGGAACTGAAGTTACGGCACTTAGCCCGGCTGGAAGAAATGAAAATTCGCGGCGAGCAGGATGAGCTGGCCAAAGAGCGTGACAAACTGCAAGGCATTCTGGGCTCGAAGGCCAAGCTGACCAAGCTGATTCGAACAGAGATCTTGGAAGCCGCCGAAAAATACGGTGACGACCGGCGCAGCCCCATTGTTGCCCGGACAGAAGCCAAAGCCTTGTCGGAAAAAGAACTGCTGCCCAGTGAGCCGGTGACGGTGGTGTTGTCGGAGAAAGGCTGGGTGCGCTGCGCCAAAGGCCATGATGTTGATGGGAGCACATTAAGTTACAAGGCTGGTGATGGCTTTAAATCGGCCGCCAGTGGGAAGAGCAATCAGTACGCAGCCTTTTTGGACAGCTCAGGGCGCAGCTTCTCGGTCGAGGCGCATGAGCTGCCATCGGCCCGGGGCCAGGGCGAGCCCTTGTCTGGGCGTTTTAACGTGGTCACTGGTGAGAACTTTGAGCATGTGTTTATGGCCAAGGACGATCAGCTGCTGTTGTTTGCGTCCGATGCCGGCTACGGCTTCGTAGGTCGTTTCGACGACATGCTGACCCGCAACAAGTCGGGCAAGGCATTGCTGAGCCTGCCCACCGGCAGCAAAGTACTGCCGCCGGTACCGATCCGTCAGCCGGACACGGATTTGGTGGTCTGTGTCTCAACCGAAGGGCGGATGCTGGTATTCCCGGTGCAGGATCTGCCGCAACTGAGCAAAGGCAAAGGCAATAAGATGCTGTCCATTCCTTCGGCCAAAGCGGCCAGTCGGGAAGAGTACGTCCGTTTGATGACGGTGATCCCGGCCGATGGGGGCGTGGTGCTAACTGCCGGCAAGCGCAAGCTGAGTTTAAAAGCGGCCGATTTGGAACACTACCGCGGTGAGCGCGGCCGTCGAGGCAACAAACTGCCACGAGGCTTGCAGCGGATTGATCAGATGGCGCTGTTACCAAGTACAGTCGCCAGCAGTGATCAAACCAGCCTGTAAGCTGCATCCGGCTATACTGTGCGCTTTAGATAACATCGGGAATTGCCTGTGATTGCTGTGGTACGCTTGTTGTTGGTGGTGCTTTTTATTGTGTTCAGCACCTTGATAGGGCTGGTGGTCTGTATTTTTCGGCCCTTTCATGCAAATAATGTGGTGCTGTTTGGCCACTGGTATGCCTGGTGTGGCCGCATCTTCGGCGTTGAGGTCGAGGTCCGTCGTCACCCGGCGGTAGCTGATGCTCATCCTTGTGTTTACACCGCCAATCATCAGAATAATTACGACTTATTTCTGATGCCGACGGCCTTACTGCAACGTACCGTCACCATTGGCAAAAAAAGCCTGCGCCTGATCCCTTTCTTTGGCCAGTTGTACTGGCTTAGCGGCAACATTTTGCTCGACCGGGACAACCGCAGCAAAGCCTTGGGCACCATGCAAGGGGCGGTTGAGCGGATCCGCAAAGAGCAGCTGTCGGTCTGGATGTTCCCGGAGGGCACCCGCAGCTATGGCCGTGGTTTACTGCCATTTAAAACCGGCGCTTTCCACATTGCCCAGCAAGCCGGGGTGCCGGTGGTGCCGGTCTGCATGAGTTCGACCGCCCACATCAAACTGAACCGCTGGCGCAATGGCAAGGTCATTATCGCCATGCTGGAACCCATTCCCATGACCGAGAGCACAGAAATTCGCCCATTGGCCAAGCAGGTGCATCAAATCATGGCCGATACGCTGGCCGAGCTTGATAGCGAGCTTGCCAGCGACTACACTGCCCAAAGTCTCACTGCGCGGAATTAACCCCCCCATGGAAAACTGGCAAGAATTTACCGAAGAAACCATCGCGGCTTTACTGGAAGATGGCAGCGATCCGGATGCGCTGTACACCATTGAACACCACTTTTACCACGCCGATTTCAAGAAGCTGGAACAGCTGGCGGTCGAGGTGTTCAAACTGGGGTTTGAAGTGACCGATGCCGAAGAAATTGAGCTGGACGATGGCAGCCTGGCTTGGGTGTTTGATGCCATCCGTGAACAATCGCTCGACGCCGATGCCATTACGGCCGATGCCATTCGACTGGAAAAAGTTGCCGCCGAGCATGGCATTGAATACGATGGTTGGGGCACCTACTTCGAAGAGGAAGGCGGTTACCAGCCGGACGAGGATGACGACGACTTTTAATCGTCCGTGATTCAAAAAAATGCCCGCAGCAAGCGGGCATTTTACTGGGTGCCAGGAGGGCGTTAGAAACGGTAGCGGGCCCCTATCGCATAACGCGGGCCGTACTGCCGGGCAAACAGGAACTGCTCTTGGTAACGGCCATAGCCGCGCTCGGTGGCATTGGTGATGTTAAAGCCTTCAAAAAACACCGTCAGTTGCGGGTTGATGTCGTAATTGACGCTCAGATCCCACTGGGTGTACTGACGGGCAAATTGCGGCGGGGCATCGGATGAGCCTTGCGCTTGACCAACGCCAATCAGATAGCTGTCGCGCCAGGCGTAAGTCAGCTTGACCGACAGGCCATCATTTTCATAGAACAGCTGCAAGTTGGCTGAGTCGCTGAGGCCTGTCAGTGGCGCCTGCTGCTCCAGACTCTCGGTATCAAACTTCACATCGCCATTGACGAAGGTGGCATTGGCGCCAAAGCCAAAGCCGCTATCGCCCAACAGATGCTGCCAGGCCACTTCAATCCCATCAACCGATTTGCTGTCGGTGTTTTGCGGCTGACTGATGCTCCAGACAATCAGCGGATCTTGCGCAGTAGGCTCAATCCGGCCATCGGCATTGCCGTGGCCATTGGCCAGCATTTGCTCAAAAATCGCCGTGCTGGTGGCCTGCTCACCACGGGCCTCGATATCCGCCACGGCTTGATTGTAGCGTGGGCCGTTTAGAATATCGTGCAAGCCATCAATGGTCAGATCGGTGATGGTGGTCTGGATAAAGTTGTCGACGTTCTTGCGGAAGTAGCCAATGGCAGCGTAACTGCCTTCGGCGTAATAGTATTCCAGCGTCAGATCCAGGTTGGTGGATTTAAAAGGTTGCAGGTTGGTGTTGCCTTGACTACCACTGCGGGCCCCTGGTCGGGGGCTGCCGCTTAAACTACGACCACCGGCCAGAGCCCCCAGTGGCGCACGGGCGATGGTTTTACCCCAGGAAAAACGACCGACCAAATCATCGGTCAGCTCTACCCGCAAATCCAGCATCGGCAGCAAAACATTGTGTTTGCCGCTCAGGGTTAAGAAGGTGTCCTCGCCTTGCTCGTACTGCATGATCCACTCGGAGGCGCTTTCCCAGTTGACCTGGCGTTCGACCCGCTGCCGTACCGTACTGGTCACCTTGGTTTCTTCATAGCGCACACCGGCATTGAGCTGCACCGGGTAGTTCAGCACATCAAACTCCCAGGCCGATTGCAGGTAGATGCTGTTGGTATCCTCGGATACCGCACTTTGGCTGGTGATGCCATTGAAGTAAGCATCCGGCACAAAAGCATCGCTGCCCATTACATCGGCGGTCAAAAAAGCCATTTGTCGGGCAACAGCTTCATCAAAGTCGAAGGTGTAGTAGTAATCGGTCAGCATGCTGGCTCCGCCTCCCTCAAACTGGTTGAGGAAGTTGCGGGTGCTGTTTAAGGTGAACATACTGCTCGGGAAGATCTCGGAAAAGCTGGGGTTAAAGCCCGGGCCACCGCGCAGTCCACTCCAGGCATTCCAGCCGCTGAAGCTTTGTTCAGTGCGGGCAACACCGCCTTTAATCTCCAGCAATGGCAGATTAAAGCGGGAATTGAACCAGGTACCATCCAATTGCAGTTGCTGGATTTCCGACTCGCCCGGCGAGTGGATAAATTGACCAAAGTTGGAGTCGATCTCGTCTGGGTTCAGCACGCTGGTGCCATTGCGCCAGAAGATTTCCATTTGCGGGATTTCGCCCGTGCGGTAGTCGTAGATTTTGGTTTGCAGTTGATCCGAGCCCAAAATCACCTGGCCCCAGTTGCCACTGCCTTTGTCAGCACCGTTGTCGGTTCTGTTGTTGGAGTCGTGGTAATCGAATTGCAGCCGGAAGTCATCGTGCAGGTACCAGTCGGCATTAAAGCCGATGGAGCGGGCTTTGACTTCGGTGGTGCCTTTGCTAGCGGTAAAAGATCCATCGTTGCCACCGATATCGGCAAACAGGGCAGTGCCGCGTTCATCCAGCTCGTAGGCATTGACGTTGCCGCCAAACTCGTTCCAAATCCCCCAGCCGATGACCTCAAGACCGGTAACGGCCCGGCTGGCGGTGTAGTCCATGGTGAGGGTCAGGTTGTCTGTTGGGGCATACTGCAGCGTCAGTTGACCATTGGTACGCTCGCGCTGCAGGTCTTCGATGCTGTAGTTCATGTCTTTCGGGAAGAAATGATTGCCGATGGGGTTGCCCTCGGCATCCCGCGGCCTGGCGTCGGTAACAAACTGACTGTCCAGCTCTGGCAAGGGCACATTGGCCTGCCAGCCCTGGATATTGGCTTGTTGGCGTTGGAAGTCACGGCGGTGGTGCGAGAACGAAAAAGCGGCGCCAAAGCGATCATCAAAAAAGGTGTTGCTGTACACAGCAGCAAATTCCGGAGTGATGTCGTCGCCTTTTTCATTGGAGCTGTCGTACAGCGCCTTCCCCATCACCGCAAACTGTTCACCAGGGCGTTGCAGTGGGCGGGTGGTGACAATGTTGACGGTGGCACCCAGGCCGCCGCTCGGGTTTTCGGCCCGGGCGGTTTTGTAAACTTCCAGCGCGCTGACCCCTTCCGAGGACAGGTTCTCCAGATTGTAAGAGCGGGTATAGCCAGAGCCGGGCATCTGTCGGCCATTTAAGGTAATCAAATTAAACTCTGGGCCAAAGCCCCGCACGGTGATCTGACTGCCTTCGCCATTGGCGCGGCTGACCGAGACGCCGGTGATGCGCTGCAAGGACTCCGCCAGGTTGGTATCCGGGAATTTCCCCATCTCCTCAGCGGATATGGCATCCACCACGCCATAGCTTTCGCGTTTTACGTCCATGGAGCGGGCCAAACTGCCACGAATACCACGAACTTCAATCACTTCGATGGCGTCTGCCTGGGCGGTGGCATCGTCATTGCCGGCCAGTACGGGCTGCGCAGCGGCGGTTGTCAGAACGACAGAGACAGCGGCTGCGATGCGGTTTTTGGAAAATAATTGTACGTTCATCATCATTCTACTCTTGTCGGTCTGCATTAGTTGTTGGAAATTTCAACGTTGGCCATACGGTAAACGGCACCTTCGCCTTGTCCCCAGGCAGGGAAGACCATGATGACATTGATGGCACTGATGTCTAAACCAGCATCAAACAAGCGTTGCAGCGGGAAGCTGTAGCGTTGCCACTCACCGGCAACCGGGGCATCACCACCTTCGGTCAGTGACAGCTCCACCTCGGTCGATGCGCCAATGGATTCAATTTTAAACAGCCAGGGGGCACTGGGCTCGTTCGGCAGCTCGACAATCTTCAGATCAAAGCTGACAGCGCCATTGGCCAGCAGAGCGGTGGCATCAAAGGTGACATTTTCATTGGCCAGAAAGCCCATGACGGTCGGTTGGCTACCAATGACAAACTGGGCGGTTGGGCCTTTGTCATCGTCCATTTCCACCGTGGGTGTCGAGCCGCCGCAGCAATCCCAGATGCTCCAATCCGGGTGCACTGCGCTGCCAAAGAGTTGCAGGCTACTGCCAGCATCGGCATTGGGGTTGAAAATCCGCACCTGATTCATCCGGTACACAGCCCCTTCACCGGTTCCCCAGGCTGGGAATACCATCAGCACATCGATGGCCGAAAGATCCAGGCCGGCATCGGACAGTGCCTGCAAGCTGAAGGTGTAGGTTTGCCACTCGCCAGTAACTGGGTTTTGCCCTGCGTTGCCAGACGCCAGCGGCAGTTCAACCTCGGTGCTGGCATTGTCGGACTCAATTTTAAACAGCCAGCTCGAGTCCGGGTTGGATGGCGCATTGACCACTTTCAGATCGAATTGCACCACCCCCTCGTGCAGTAAGGCAGAGGCATCAAAAGGATTGCCGCCACCCAGAGGCGCCCGGCCAATAAAGCCCATCACCGTGGGTTCAGCGCCAATCTGAAACTCGGCAACCAGGCCTTGCTCATCATCCATTACTTCAATCGGAGTGCTGCCGCCGCAGCAGTCCCACATCGGCCAATCCAGGTTTTGCTGGTTGTCAAAGATGACCAGCTCTGGAAAGCTTTGTTCTGCACCGCTGATTTCGACATTATCCAACAGGTAGACAGCGCCTTCGCCAGCTCCCCAGGCAGGGAAAACCATCAGCACATCGATGGCTGAAAGATCAAGCCCCAAGTCGGCCAGCATTTGCAATGGGAAGGTATAGCTCTGCCACTGACCCGACACCGGCATGACCCCTTCGACACTGGCATCCAGCGGTAATTCAGCGAAAGTGGTATTGTCGTTGCTTTCCACTTTAAACAACCAGGCTGCATTCGGGTTGTTTGGCATGGAGACTACTTTTAAATCAAAACGGATAGCCCCTGTTTCGATGATAGGGGAGGCATCAAAAGCTGCCGGGCTGCTGGTAAAAGCGGAGCGGCTGATAAAGCCATTGACGGTTGGCTCGCTGCCGACCAGAAACTCGTAGACATCGCCACGCTCGTCGTCGGCCACCAGTTGTGGGGTTGAACCCCCGCAACAGTCCCAGGCCGGCCAGCTTGGGTTGGCTGTGCCATTGGCGAAAATGGTCAGGTTTTGTGGCACACCGGCTGATGGTGGCGATGGGATCGGTGCCTGGCCAGTGACCAGGGTATCTTCATCTTTGTAACCGGCGCGCACGGTGGCACAGCCTTTGCCCGTTTTCGGATTGGACGCACACTCGTACACCCGGACGTAATCGATTTCAAACACCTGGCCTTCGGCAAAGGCATCGGCATCGATGCCCAGGTTATTGACGTTTTCCGGCCAGTTACCACCGACGGCCAGGTTCATAATCAAGTGAAAGCGCTGATCAAAAGGTGCATTGTTGTACTGAGTTTCCAGCGCGCCGGTGATTTGATTGTAGTACTCGGCAAACCAGCCGCGATGCCGTAGCCCAACCACTTCGCCCTGGCTGTTAAAGCGCAGCTGAGAGGCCATTTGTGTCTGGTACAGATAGCCATCGACGTACCAGCGAATTTCGCCTTCTTCCCATTCAATGGCATAGGTATGAAAGTCATCGGCCGGGTTGGCACCATCGGGCAAAGTATATTCTTTGCCGGAGTACACATTGTTTGGCCACTCACGGCCATAATGCAGGGTGCCATAAACTCTGGATTCCAGGTTGCCCTCTTCATCCGTTACTTTCAGGTTAACGGCTTCCACAATATCAATCTCACCGGATCTGGGCCAGCCACCGTAGACAGAATCGGTTGGCATCATCCAAATGGCTGGCCAGCTGCCCTGGCCATAGGGCATTCTGGCCCTGACTTCAATCCGGCCATAACGCCAATCACCTTTATGCTTGGTGGTTAGCCGAGCTGATGTATAGGGCAGGGTAGCCCCTTCTTCTGCCGGTAAGGCAACAATTTTCAGGGTGCCGTCGGAGACAAAGGCATTGTCCGGGCTATCGGTGTAGCACTGCTGCTCAAAGTTGCCGCCACCCCAACAGTCGACTTCAAAGTTCCACTTGCGGGTATCGATGCTGTCGCCATCGAATTCGTCGCTCCAAACCAACTGCCAATCACTGACCGGCTCGGTCGGATCGACCGCAGTAAAGTCTGAGTTGGTGTTGACATCCCCGTCGCAACCAAGCAGGCCGCATACCACAAGGGCGGCCGATAGTTGCTTTAATCGTGTTGTTGTAATCATAACTTGAGTTCCTGGTGTTGTTGCCTTACCTGTCTTTTGTCGTCGGTTGCAGCAGCTATCATGTAAGCGCTTACATTTAGACTAGTGCGATTTTTGACCAAGGTCAATCCTGTTCTGGCTAAAAATTAAAAATACTAGGGCGCGCCCCTAAGCTTTATGCCAGCCATGCTGGCAAGGTCCGCCGGCATGGCTGGCTACTTTGTCATCGCCGGACAGTAGTTTTGCAAGAACGCCTGATGTTCTGGCAATTGCGAAACCAACCGCTGATTCTGCAGTTTAATCTGGCTTAGGAAATGCTCGAGCTCTGGCTCGCTCATCAATTCCACGATTGGATGGTACTGCTCTGGTGTAATGCCCTGGCCCAACATCACTTGCGTCCAGGAGTTTTCGCCAAACAGCTCGTTCGGTACCTTAAACACCCGGCCTGTTTCCCTGAACAAGCGAATCCGGTGGGCCAGAGACTCCGGGATAGGCATGCTTTGGCAGTAACGCCAGAATGCGGTGTCGCGGCGTGCGGTCACGTGGTAGTGCAGAATAATGAAATCACGAATGTTCAACACTTCGTGTTCGGTTTGCTGATTAAACTCATC
>JAFIFR010000031.1 GCA_020831935.1 Alkalimonas sp. | reverse complement strand
TTGCTTGCTGTCGGGGCCCTGATTGGTACCTGGCTGTTGGCTGGCACAGTGCCAACTCTCATTTACTATGGCATGCAGATTTTAAGCCCGAGTTGGTTCTATGCCGCCAGCTGCATTCTCTGTGGCATTGTCGCCATGAGCATTGGCAGCTCCTGGACCACAGCAGCCACCATCGGTGTCGCTTTGATTGGTGTGGCTGCTGGGTTGGGGCTGTCGCCAGCCATTACCGCCGGCGCTATTATTTCCGGTGCTTATTTTGGCGACAAAATCTCGCCACTCAGTGAAACCACCAATCTGGCACCTGCTGTGGCTGGTGCGGAGCTGTTTTCGCACATCCGGCACATGCTGTGGACCACAGTACCCAGTATTGTTTTGGCCTTGCTGTTGTTTACCCTGATAGGTTTGAACAGCTCCGGCACAGCCGATGCAGCGCAAATTGACTTGATCAGCAGCACCTTACAACACCATTTTACCATTAGCTTCTGGACCTTAATCCCACTCTTTGTACTGCTGGCGATGGCCATCAAAAAAGTACCTGCTTTCCCAACGGTTTTTATTGGCGCATTACTGGGCGCTGTCTGGGCCTTTTTGTTTCAACGTGAGCTGATGCAAAGTATCCTGGATCAGGATTTGGGCAACACCGTGGGTAGCCTGAAGTTGGTATGGGCTACCTTGTTTGATGGTTTTGCGCTGGAAACCGGTACCGATGACTTGGACCGCTTGTTAAGCGGTGGAGGCATGTCCAGTATGCTGAATACCATCTGGCTGATTTTCTCGGCCATGATGTTTGGTGCTGTGATTGAAAAAATTGGCTTGCTGCGCAAGTTTGTTCAATCCATCTTAAAAGCAGCACAGAGCACTGGATCGTTGATTACCAGTACCATCGCTACCTGTATCGCAACCAACATTTTAACCGCCGATCAGTACATGGCCATTGTGATGCCGGGGCGGATGTACAAAGAAGAGTATGAACGGCGAGGCCTGGCACCGGTCAACCTGTCACGAACCTTAGAAGATGGCGGCACTATCACCAGCCCCTTGATCCCCTGGAATACTTGTGGTGCTTACATGCATGGTGTGCTTAACGTCAATCCGCTGGATTACTTTATCTACGCTTTCTTCAACTTGATTAACCCGGTACTGGCGGTAATTTATGCCTACTGTGGCATTAAGATCCTCAAACTGACTCCGCCAGAAACTGTAGAACAAGAGCTGCACTTAAAGTCGTAACCCTAGCCGCCTGAACGATCGTTCAGGCGGATTCACGTTATACTAAAAATTTCCGATGATTGGAGTTGCTATGTCCGCAGAAGCCCTCAGCCGTCCTTTCAAACGGCTGGCAGATTACCTGCCACCAGCGTTTAGCATTGAAAGTACCGATTTAACATTTGAGTTGGATCCGGTCAATACGGTGGTGACTGCAGAGCTTCAGATTCGGCGGCTTGATTCCAAAGTGGTAGAGCTCTGTTTGCAGGGGCAGCAGTTGGAGCTGCTGTCGGTACAGTACAACGGGCATCTGTTGAACGCAGACGATTACCAACTGGACGATAAAAGCCTGCGCTTAACCGTCCAGAATGACCGTTTTAGTCTGGTGATTACAACCCGGCTTCAACCACAAGCCAATACGGCATTGGAAGGGCTTTATTACGCCAACAATACCTTTTGCACTCAGTGTGAAGCTGAAGGCTTCCAGCGCATTACTTACTACCTGGATCGGCCGGATGTGCTGTCTTTGTTCAGCAGCAGTTTGATTGCGGATCCTCATCAGTACCCGTTCTTGCTGTCCAATGGCAATAAAGTTGAGCAGCGCGAACTGACCGATGGCCGTCGTCTGGTGCGCTGGCAAGACCCATTCCCAAAACCTTGCTACTTGTTTGCTCTGGTTGCCGGTGACTTCGATACTCTGAGCAGTGAGTACCAAACAGCCTCGGGCCGAACTGTACAGCTGGAGTTTTATGTCGAAAAAGGCCAGGGCAGCAAAGCCAGTTTTGCACTGGAATCATTGCAACGAGCGATGCGCTGGGATGAAGAGCGCTTCGGGCTGGAGTATGATCTGGAGCGCTACATGGTGGTAGCGGTGGATTTCTTCAACATGGGAGCCATGGAAAATAAAGGCTTAAATGTCTTCAACAGCAAGTATGTGTTGGTGAGTGAAGCCAGTGCCACCGATAAAGACTTTTTTAATGTCGAATCCATTATTGGCCATGAATACTTTCACAATTGGACTGGCAATCGAGTCACTTGCCGGGATTGGTTTCAGCTCAGCTTAAAAGAAGGTTTGACGGTATTTCGTGATCAGGAGTTTAGCCGCGATATGGGGTCGGCCACTGTCAATCGGATTGATGCGGTTCAGGTGATTCGTACGGCCCAGTTTGCCGAGGATGCCAGCCCGATGGCGCATCCTATCCGGCCTGAGCAGGTGATGGAAATGAATAACTTTTACACCGTCACTGTTTACGACAAAGGCGCCGAAGTCATTCGTATGCTGCACACCTTGCTGGGTGAGGCCGGCTTTCAGGCGGGGATGCGGTTGTATTTTCAGCGGCATGATGGGCAGGCGGTCACCTGCGATGACTTTGTTCAGGCCATGCAGGATGCCAATCAACAGGATTTAACCGCCTTCCGCCGCTGGTATCAGCAGTCCGGGACCCCGGTACTGAGCGTGAAGCGCAGCTACGATGCTGACAGGCGCCAGCTCACCTTGACGCTGCAGCAAAAGACTCCTCCGACAGCGGATCAGGCACAAAAGCAGCCGTTGGTATTGCCAATTCGTTACCAATTGCTGGGTAGCAAGCGCTCTTCATCGGAGTTGTTCGTGATGACCAGCGCCCAAGCCAGTCTGACTTTTGACAATGTTGAGGCGACTGCCTTGCCGGTGTTGCTGGAAGACTTTTCAGCCCCAGTGCGATTGCAGCATGATTACAGCGATGCTGAGTTGTTGCGCATTGCGACTGAGGCCAGCAATGGTTTTGCTCGTTGGGATGCATTGCAGTCCTGCTGGTTGGGTTGGTTGCAGCAGGCTGTGGCGAAAGGGGAGTCTTATGAGCTGCCGGAAGGGTTGTTTGATTTTTATCAGCAATTGTTGCAGCAGCCATTGGCGGACCTGGCTTTAACGGCTGAGCTGTTAAAAGTTCCCGACTATGCGGTTTTTGCGGAAAATTTTTCTCCGATACCGGTGGACGCTATCTTGGATGCCATCACCGATTTTAGACGTCAGCTCAGTCAGCGACTGGCCGGTGCCTGGTTGCACTGTTATCAGCAGCACCGGCAGACAACTCCGGATTACCATGAAACCAATGTCGGTCAGCGTGCCTTGAAGAATCGATGCCTCGAGTTCCTGGCGCTGCTGCCTGAATGCAATCAGGCCGTGCTTGAACAGCAGTACCGCAATGCCAACACCATGACCGACCAATTGGCGGTTTTAAAAGCCGCCCAGCAAGGGGGGCGTCCCGAGTTTCACGCCCTGATGGATGATTTCGCTAAGGCCTGGCAGCATGATGTGCTGGTGCTGGATAAATGGTTTGGTTTGCATGCCTCCAATCCAGAACCGGACGTTTTTAATCAGATTGAAGCCTTATGCCAGCACGATAAGTTCAGCTGGCAAAATCCCAACCGGGTTCGGGCGGTATTTCATGCTTTCACCATGCTCAACCCAGGTCAGTTTCACCGGTTGGATGGGCGAGGCTATGGCTTGCTGACCGATACGGTAATTCAGCTGGATGGCATCAATCCTCAGGTGGCGGCGCGTCTGGTCACACCTTTACTGTCCTGGAAGCGTTACGATTCCGAGCGTCAGTCGTTATTAAGAGCGGCACTGCAGCGATTGGCAGACAGAGCGGGCATTAGCGATGATGTCTTTGAAAAAGTCAGTAAAGCGCTGGCTTCCTGAAGGGCGAGCCGATGAGGCTGTATCGCTTTAGCTTGCATCTCTCTGCCGATGAGTGTCTGAGCTACTACCAGGGCCATTACCGTAATCTGATCGTCACGGCGCACAGTGGCGAACGGATCCAGATAGCGGCCAGGCATTTTCATCGATTTATTCAAAAAGATGGCATCCACGGCGTCTTTACCTTGTCACTGGATGCCGATGGCAAGCTGATTCAATTAATTAAAAATAGTTAGAGCTTTTGCTTTAAACGCTGACTTAAAACGCCTGTCTGTCTGACAGTGTCATTTCAACTGAATTATCATTATCTTAGTTCAGCAATTTGGGTTTTTTCAAAAGCTGATTAAACTAAGAGGGTAGGCTTTGGTTGGTAAATTCGTTTATCTGGTAAAAAACAAATACAAATCAACAGATTTAGCCGGCAAGAAGCCTTGCGAAGCTACCAAAATGATGTAATTATTTTATTCATGTGCGCTGAGCTCCGATGAGTGGTCAGTGTGTCGCAACAAAAATAACAATGACCTGCAGGGACAGGGGGGGAGAAACTGAAATGAATAGAAGGCCAATTCTTTTCCATAAAAAGCCTTTGGCATTGGGTGTGGCAGCTGCGTTGCTGGCAGTGTCGGCCGGCTCCCAGGCGGCAAGCTGGCGACTGGGTGATGTCGAGATTCAATTTGACTCAACATTCTCGTACGGTGCCAGCTGGCGAACCTCAGAGCGGGACTGGGACTCCATCAGCAAGGTCAATCATCCGCGTTTTGAGTGGGATGGTTACAATGCTGCCACCAATATCATCTACACACCACAGGATATCTGGGCCCAGCCTGGTGCTTACTCCAGCAATGGGGATGCCGGTAACTTAAACTTTGATCGGGGCGACATGTTCAGCAACATGATCAAAGGCACCCATGATCTCTCCATCCGTAAAGACAACATCGGCTTCTTTGGCCGCTTTATGTACTTCTACGACTTTGCGCAGCGCGGCAGCAATTATGCGTACATCAACCCGCTATCGGACCAGCAGGTCAATCCTTGTGACGATAAAAGAGCGCGTGAGCTAAGCTGCCGTGATTTGCGCTTGCTCGATGCTTACATCTACGGCAACTTTGCCCTGAACGATGGCATGAACCCACTGACAGTGCGTCTGGGCCAGCAAGTACTGAGCTGGGGTGAGAGCACCTTTATTCCACACGGCATCAACATCACACCGGTTGATGTGGGCATTTTGCGGGCTCCAGGGGCCGATCTGCGTGAAGCCTTTATTCCTGTTGGCATGCTGACCATGGCCTTGGGGGTGACCGACAACTTCTCAATGGAAATGTTTTACCAGTACGATTGGGAAAACAGCTATTTGCCGGCTCCCGGAACCTATTTCTCGACCAATGACTTTGCCGGCGCCGGTGGACACAATCAAAACATTCAGCTTGGCTTCGCGGGCAACCCGGACATTGACCTATTCCATGTGCTGCAAGGCTTGAACCAGATCGGGACCATGGTTGCTTCCGGCGCCGTTGATCCAGCAACCGCCGCGCAAATGTATCTGGCCTACCCAACCAAGGTCGCACTGCGCCCTCATGGTTCAAACGGTGAGATCAAGCCAAAAAATGGTGGTCAGTATGGTGTCAAGTTTGAGTATTTCTCACCAGAGCTGAATGATACCGAGTTTGCGCTTTACTATATGAACTACCACAGCCGGGTGCCGCTGATTTCAGGCCGCGCTTCTAACTTTGGTCAAACAGCATTGATGCAGGATGTGACTTTCCTGGCAGCCAATGCCGGTCAGATTGATAAAGACTCCATTTTACAGTTGCAAGGCTTTGCCCATGGCCTGTTGGAGTATCCTGAAGACATTAAGCTGTACGGCTTTAGTTTTAACACCACGGTAGGCACCACCTCAGTCGCCGGTGAAATTGCCCACCGTCGTGGCGAACCTCTGCAAATCGATGATGTCGAAATTCTGTATGCCGGGATGCCCGAGCAGTTGGCCAATGCTGGTTTGCGTCCAGAGTTGGCGGGTATTTCACAGATTGGTCGTTTTATCGGAGAAAAAGTAGCCTCAGGTGACCGGGCTCAGGGCTACATTGAGCGTGATACCACTCAGGCACAAATGACCTTTACCCATCTGTTTGGTCCGGTGCTTGGCACCGACAACTTGACGGTGTTGGCCGAGGTGGGGGGCATTAAAATTCACAGCATGCCAGCGCATGAGGTACTGCGGTTGAATGGCCCTAATACCGACCGCAGTGGCGCACCTTTGGTGGGTGATTTCGGCCCATCTGAAGGCTTGCACACGGCGCTGTCTGATGGGCCAGAGCCGAACCCGTTCCCGACAGCGTCGGCTTGGGGTTACCGGATTTTTGCTCAGGCTCAGTACAACAACGTGCTGGCTGGCGGCAACCTGACGCATCGGGTGAATTTTGCGCATGATGTCAATGGCATCACGCCGGATCCGTTGTTTATGTTTGTGCAAGGTCGTAAGTCTTTGGGTTACACCATCGGCTTCGATTACCTGAGCCGTTGGTCGGCAGAGCTGTCGTACAACTGGTTCTGGGGCGGTGTTGGTACCACCAACAACCTGGCCGATCGTGACTTTGTATCTTTTAACATTAAGTATTCCATTTAAGTAAGGGACGAGAACCATTATGAAAAAACTCACCCTCCTGGCTAGTGCGGTAGCCATGGTTATTAGCTGCAGTGCACTGGCAAAGATCACGCCGGAGCAAGCTGCTCGTCTTGGACAGGATTTAACGCCGATTGGGGCAGAACGAGCTGGCAATGCTGAAGGAACCATCCCTGAGTGGACCGGTGGCATTTTGACACCGCCGGCTGGTTTTCAACCCGGCGATCATCATCCGGATCCCTTTGCCGATGACAACGTTTTGTTTGTGATTGATAGTAGCAATGTTAATCAGCACCGCGACAAATTGAGCCCGGGACAAATTGCGTTGTTTGAGCTGTACCCGGACACCTTTAAAATGCCGGTGTATCCGACACGTCGCTCAGCTTCGTTCCCGCAGTATTTTTACGATGCGACCAAAGAAATTGCCACCAAAGCAGAGCTGATTGAAGGTGGTAACGGCTTGGCCAATGCGGCCATTGGTATTCCTTTCCCAATCCCAAGCAACGGTCTGGAAGCCATTTGGAATCATATTGTGCGTTACCGCGGCGTATCAGCAACCCGAAACGGTGGTCAGGCAGCTCCGACCGCCAGCGGTGCTTACACTTTTATCGGTTTCGACGAACAGATCATGTTTAAGTACTCCCATCCGGATGCAACCCCTGAAAACCTGATGGCGGAGAACATTCTGTTTAAGTTCAAGCAAAGCGTGACCTCACCAGCCCGTCTGGCCGGTACTGCCTTGCTGGTACACGAAACCATGGATCAGGTTGCTACACCACGTCAGGCCTGGACTTACAACACTGGGCAGCGTCGTGTGCGTCGTGCTCCTAACGTCGCCTACGATGCACCAGGCACAGCGTCGGATGGCCTGCGGACCACCGATGACTTCGATATGTTCAACGGCTCGCCGGATCGCTACAACTGGGAGCTGAAGGGCAAAAAAGAGATGTACATCCCGTACAACAGCTACAAGCTGCACAGTAACGAGCTGAAGTACAGCGACATTCTGATGCCAGGTCACATCAATCCAGAGCACACCCGTTACGAGCTGCACCGGGTCTGGGTAGTCGAAGCGACTTTGAAAGATGGTATGCGTCATGTGTATGGCAAGCGGGTGTTCTACATCGATGAAGACAGCTGGCAAATCCACGTCGCCGACTTGTACGACAACCGTGGCGATCTGTATCGGGTGGCGATGGCGCATGGCCTGAACTACTACGAAGTCCCAACGCACTGGAGTACACTGGAAGTTTTCCATGACCTGAATTCGCGTCGTTACATTGCGCTGGGTCTGGACAACGAGCACCCAATGTACGATTTCTCTGTCACCTTAAGTGACAGTGATTTCACACCAGCTGCTTTGCGTCGTGAAGGCGTGCGTTAATTCACCCCAACACGCTTTGAAAACGGCTGAGTTTCTCAGCCGTTTTGCAATCTAACCCGAGAACAAGTCCGATGAAATTTGCCTGCAGTATTTCCATTGCCCTGGGCGCTTTGTTGTTCATCAGCGCTCCGGCAATGGGCACCAGCTCAGAGGTGTCACCAAAAAGCGCCGTGATGGCGCCTCTGGCGGCACAGTCCCTGCTTACCGACATCCAGCGCTTGCCTTCCAATCGCCTGGTGGCTGTTGGTGAGCGTGGCCATATTCTGTTCAGTGACGATGGGCAGCACTGGCAGCAAGCCCAGGTACCAGTGCGCGCCAGTTTAAATGCACTGTATTTTGTGGATGAACTGCATGGCTGGGCGGTGGGGCATGATGCCACCATTTTGTACAGCTCAGATGGGGGTGAGCATTGGCAGCTGCAGCAATTTTTGCCTGAGCTCGACAAGCCGTTGCTGGATGTGCTGTTCGAAAACAGGCTGCATGGCATTGCCGTTGGCGCCTATGGTCTGATGTATCGAACCGAGGATGGTGGTCAGAGCTGGCAGGTAGAGTTTCATTTGGAGTTGCTCGATGAAGAGGAGCAAGACTATCTGCTCGAATTGAAGGACGACGACCCTGAGCTCTATGCCATCGAGCTGACAGCCATTCTGCCGCATTTTAACCGGGTGTATCAGGCCGACGGTCAGCTGCTGATGGTGGGTGAAGCCGGCTTTATGGGCATCAGTGACGACTTTGGGCGCCATTGGGAGTTGTTGGAGCCTTTTTACCACGGGTCCTTGTTTGATGTGGCGGTAACGACTGAGGGGCATTGGTTGGCGGTTGGGTTACGCGGTCATGTGTTTTTATCCGATGATGAAGGCGACAGCTGGCAGGCGATGGTGCTGGACTCTCAGGCAACCATTAACAGCGTCATTGTGCAGCCAGAAGCCATTTACCTGACCGGCAATGCCGGTTTATGGGCGGTGAGCACCGATCAGGGGCAAACCTTTCGCTTTAGCACCGAAGTGGAGGGGCGGGCCATCGTCAATGCCGTGCCTTTTCAGCAGCAGATGATCCTGGCAACCGAGCTTGGGATCCGACAGTTACCGCAACAGAAGTCAGACTAAGCCATGAGTTTAAATCGATTCGTAAATAAATTTGAGTATGCCTTGTTTCGCCACCGTCTGGTGGTGTTGGCGATTTTTGCCCTGGCGACTTTCTTCCTGTTGTTTAAAGCCACCCAAATTCAGCTGGACGCCGGTTTTAGCAAAAATATCCCGCTCAAGCATGAGTACATGCAAACCTACATGCAGCATGAGCAGGATTTTGGTGGCGCCAACAACATTCTGGTGTCGATGTGCGACGCCAGTGGCGATATCTTTAATGCCAACTTCTTTGAGACCTTGCGTCAGGCGCACGATCAGTTGTACTACATTCCAGGCGTTAATCGGGTTCAGGTGCGCTCCTTGTTTAGTCCCAGTACCCGCTTTGTGGAAGTGGTTGAAGATGGCTTTGCCGGCGGCCCGGTGATCCCGGCCGACTTTGTGCCGGATCGACGCGGTCTGGCCCGGGTGCGGGAAAATGTTGAAAAAGCGGGTATTGTGGGCCGGATGGTTGCCGATGATTACAGTTGTGCCATGATCAATGCGCAATTGCTGGAAATCGACCCTTCGACCAATGAGCGGCTGGATACCATTCAGTTTGCCGCCACCTTGGAAGACAAAATCCGTGGTCAGTTCGAAAGCGACCAAGTCAGTGTGCATATCATTGGCTTTGCCAAGATGGTGGGCGATGTTGCCGAGGGGGCCAAAGGCGTTTTGGTGTTTTTTGCCATTGCCATAGCTATTACGTCGCTGATGGTGTTCTTCTTTTCACGCTCTTTGATGTTGACGGTGTTGCCGATTGCCTGTTCCTTAATTGCTGTGGTCTGGCAGGTCGGCTTGCTCTCGGTTATCGGCTTTGGCATCGATCCGATGTCGATTCTGGTGCCATTTCTGGTCTTTGCCATCGGGGTCAGTCATGGTGTGCAGATGATCAACTCGACCGGCAAGCGGGTGGCATCAGGGCTGGATGCCAAAACCGCCGCTCAGGCCAGCTTCCGTAAGTTGCTGGTGCCGGGTGGTGTTGCCTTACTGTCCGATACCGTTGGCTTTTTAACCTTGTTGATCATTGAGATCGGTGTCATCCGCGAGCTGGCCATTACCGCCAGTCTGGGTGTGGCAGTCATTATTCTGACCAACCTGATTTTGCTGCCAGTACTGATGTCCTATGCGCGTTTTAGCAAGGCCTATCAGCAACGGGCAGCAGCCGGTAATCCAACCGCCGACAAAATCTGGTACCGCTTATCGGCGGTAGCAACCAAGCCAGTTGCGGCTGTGGTGCTGGTGGTAACGGCGCTGTTGTTTATTGCTGCGACCATACAAAGCCAACACCTGAAGATTGGTGATCTGCATGCCGGAGCGCCAGCGCTGCATGAGCATTCCCGCTACAATCAGGATACCTTCCTGATCACCGAGCGCTTTGCCATTTCGGTCGACTTTATCAATGTGATGGTGGAAACCGTGCCCAATGCCTGCACCCATCACGACATTATGGAGCGGATTGATCAGTTCCAGTGGCAGATGCTGAATGTCCCCGGGGTGCAGTCGGCCGTGTCGTTGGCTTCGGTGGCCAAAACCATCAATGCCGGCTTTAACGAAGGCAATGTGAAATGGCGGGTGTTGCCACGAACCACGCAAAGCCTGGTGCAGGCATCGGCCCAGATTGAAACCGCGAGCGGTTTGCTCAACCGTGATTGTTCGGTGATGCCGGTGATCCTGTTCTTAGAAGATCACCGGGCGGAAACTCTGGCCCGGGTAGTACAGGCTGCCAAAGATTACGGTCAAGAGTTGGGGGATGAAGATACCCGCTTTATGCTGGCTTCCGGCCCGGCGGGTGTAATGGCTGCAACCAACGAAGCGGTTTCTGAAGCCCAGCGGCCGATGATGCTCTATGTCTATGGTGCGGTCATTATTCTTTGTTTGCTCAGCTTCCGCTCAGCCCGTGCAACGGCTTCGGTGGTGATCCCGCTCTTTGTGGTCTCGACCATGGCGATGGCATTGATGACCTTGCTGCAAATTGGTCTGACGGTATCCACCTTGCCGGTGATTGCGCTGGGGGTTGGTATCGGGGTTGATTACGGCATCTACATTGTCTCCAGCATGAGTCAGATGCTAAAAGACAGAGTGCCGATGCGTGAGGCTTATTACGAAGCGCTGAAAGAGCGGGGCAGTGCCGTGCTCTTTACCGGCATTACCCTGGCGATTGGGGTCAGTACCTGGGTGTTCTCGGCGCTGAAGTTCCAGGTCGACATGGGCATTTTGCTCACCTTTATGTTCCTGGTGAACATGCTGGGCGCCATTTTGGTGCTACCCGCTTTGGCCGCTTTTTTCTGGCCAAAGAATAAATAATGCAAAAAAAGTTTATGCATGACTAAACATGAAAATGGCCGAAAGGCCATTTTCTATTTAGGGGAGTTGCATAAGTTGTCACCAGCCCTTGCCATCACTGGTTGCACCAGTCTAAAACACTGAAATAAAGCTCGAAAATGGCTACAATAGTGACTACACTTCGCAGCTAACGCGCGCAATGGTGCGACGTTGAATCATGCCCTTAGCGTCATGACGTCAAGAAAGGATATGAAAATGGCACTGATAGATGGTCAACCCTCTGTACTACTACAAAACGTAAAAAAACTGATTCAGCAAAAAGTAAAAGAGCAGCCGGCTTTGGTCGAAAAATTCGCTGCCATCCTCTATGGCAGCATCGCCTCTGAAGATCTGATTGGCCGCAACGACAGCGACCTCTACGGTGCTGCCCTGAGTCTGTGGAAAACTTTCAACAACCAGCAAAAAGATGGCGCGGTGATCCGGGTGTTTAACCCTGAGATTAGCCGGCATGGCTGGGAGTCCAAGCACACCATCGTCGAGATCGTGGTGCACGACATGCCATTTTTGGTCGACTCGGTGCGGATGGCACTGAGCCGGCAAAATATCTCGGCACACTTTTTTGTCCACCTGCCATTGCAAGCCAAGCGCTCAGAGCAAGGCAGCATCGAAGATTTCGACAAATTAGGCGCTAAAAGCAAAGCCGATACCCGCCAGACCGTGTTTCATATCGAAATTGACCGTCAGACCGACAAAGCTGCCATCGACGCTTTAACCGATGAGCTGCACTCAGTGATGGAAGACGTCAGCCTGTCGGTGCAAGACTGGCAGCAGGTGCGCGAAAAGCTGAAAAGCGTGATTGCCGCCTTACCCAGCGGCAAGTCGCAGCATCAACAGCGTAAAGACCACATCGACTTCCTGAACTGGCTGGTGAAAGACAACTTCACCTTCCTGGGTTACCGCGAGTACAAAATCAAGCCGGTTAAAGGCGATTACCGCATTGAAGGGGTTGCCAATACCGCATTGGGCTTGATGCGTCGTGCCGATGCCAAAGATCTGATGTTGTCCGAGCTGCCAGAAAATGCCCGCCACCAGGCGCTGGATGACTCCTTGTTGATTTTGACCAAGACCAACCACAAATCCAGGGTCCATCGGCCAGCGTACATCGATTACGTCGGTGTTAAGCAGTTCAACGACAAAGGTGAGGTTGTTGGCGAGCATCGTTTTATTGGTCTGTATTCAGCCACCCTGTACAACAACAGTGCCGCCGATATCCCTTTGCTGAAGTCCAAGTTGGCTGAGGTGATGGCCATGTCGGAATTCACACCGGGTACTCACGCTTATAAAGCCTTGCTGAATATTCTGGAAACCTACCCCCGGGATGAGCTGATCCAGGCCAGCCCAGACGATTTACTGGATGTGGCCACCGGGGTGTTGCAAATGCAAGAGCGCGACATGACCCGGGTCTTTATGCGCAAAGACACCTTTGGCCGCTTCGTTTCGGCCATGGTCTATGTCCCTCGTGAGCGTTACAACACCCAATTACGACGGGAAACCCAACAGATCTTCCAGCAGTTTCTGAAAACCGATGAGCCGGTTGAGTTTACCACCTTCTTCTCCGAGTCGGTGTTGGCCCGTACCCACTACATCATCCGTATCCACGATAGTCATGTTGAGCTGAATGTGAAAGAAATCGAACGCAATCTGATCGAAGCGGCCCGTACCTGGGAAGACAAACTGGAGTCTGCACTGGTCGGTGTCTATGGCGAAGCCAAAGGCCGTGAGTTAGCCCGCAAATACGTCAATGCCTTCCCGCGTGGCTACAAAGAAGAAATGCTGCCAAACGATGCCCTGGTCGATATCGGCAAGCTCGAATCGCTGAACGACGAGCATACGCTGGAAATGTTGTTTTATCAGCCGCAGGAAGAAAAGGCCAACAGCAAAGCGGTGCGGTTGAACCTGTTCCATAAAGACAAACCCATCCATTTATCCGATGTGCTGCCGATGCTGGAAAACTTTGGCCTGCGGGTCATTGGTGAAACCCCTTACCCGGTGAAATCTCCCGATGGCGCTGTCAGCTGGATCCTGAACTTCACCATGGAGCTGAACTGCGAACTGCTGAATGAATTCGAGCAGGCTCAGCAGGACTTCCAAAGCTCCTTTGCCAAAGTCTGGGCCGGTCAGCTGGAAGACGATGGCTTTAACCGCCTGATCCTGGCGGCTGGTTTGTCAGGGCGCGAAGCCGCCTTGCTGCGTGCCATTGCCAAGTACAAGCGCCAAATTGGCGGTACTTTCAGCCAGAACTACATTGAAACCACCTTCAGCCGTTACCCACAATTGGCCCGCTTGATTGTGGAACTGTTCAACGGCAAGTTCTCACCGTCCAGCAAGGTCTCTGCCAAAGCCATCGAGAAGCTGGAGCAGCAAATTACCGAAGAACTGGAGCACGTCGCCAATCTGGACGACGACCGCATTATCCGGCGCTTTGTCGATATTGTGCACGCCATTTTGCGCACCAACTACTTCCAGCCCGATGCAGCAGGTTTGGAGAAGCCGTACATTTCGATGAAGATCAAGCCAGAGCTGATCCCGGAAATTCCATTGCCAGTGCCAGCTTTCGAGATTTTTGTCTATTCACCGCGGGTCGAAGGGGTGCACTTGCGCTTCGGTAAAGTTGCACGTGGCGGCTTGCGCTGGTCGGATCGTCGTGAAGACTTCCGCACCGAAGTGTTAGGCCTGGTCAAGGCGCAGCAGGTAAAAAATACCGTCATCGTCCCTGTGGGCGCCAAAGGTGGTTTTGTCTGCAAGCAGCTGCCGGAAACCGGTGGCCGTGAAGCCTTTATCAACGAAGGCAAAGCCTGTTACCGCACCTTTATCCGCGGTTTGCTGGATGTTACCGACAACATCGTCAAAGGCGAGATTGTGCCACCCAACGATGTGGTACGACTGGACGAGGACGATCCTTATTTGGTAGTGGCGGCCGATAAAGGCACCGCGACTTTCTCAGATATCTCCAACAGCATTTCCGAAGAGTACGGCTTCTGGATGGGCGATGCCTTTGCCTCAGGTGGCTCCAATGGCTACGATCACAAAGGCATGGGCATTACCGCCCGCGGTGCCTGGGAATCGGTCAAACGTCATTTCCGCGAAATCGGCATTGATTGCCAAAGCACCGATTTCACCTGTGTCGCCATCGGTGACATGGCTGGGGACGTTTTCGGCAATGGCATGCTGCTGTCGAAGCACATTCGCTTGCAGGCTGCCTTTAACCACATGCACATCTTCATCGATCCGAATCCGGATGCGGCCAGCTCCTACAAGGAGCGGGAGCGGATGTTCAAGTTGACCTCATCCACCTGGGAGGACTACGACAAATCCCTGATCTCGGAAGGGGGTGGCATCTTCCTGCGCAGTGCCAAGTCAGTCAAACTGACACCGCAAATGAAGAAAATGCTCGGCACCAGCAAAGCGTCCATGACACCGACCGAATTGATCCGTGCTTGTCTGGCGATGCCGGTCGATCTGATTTGGAACGGTGGTATCGGCACCTACATGAAAGCCAGCGATGAAAGCCACGCCGAAGTCGGTGATCGCGGTACCGAAGCACTGCGCTTAAATGGCAAAGAGTTCAAAGCCAAAATCTTTGGTGAAGGCGGTAACCTGGGGGCAACTCAACGTGGCCGGATTGAATTCGCTGCTCAGGGCGGTCGCATCAACACCGACTTTATCGACAACGTCGGTGGGGTGGATTGCTCGGATAACGAAGTTAACATCAAGATTTTGCTGAACGCCCTGGTTGCCTCTGGCGATCTGACGTTAAAACAGCGCAACACCTTGTTGGTGAATATGACCGACGACGTCGCACGTCTGGTGATTGAAGATTGTTATCAGCAAACCGAAAGCATTTCGATTTCAGGTCTGTTGGGAGCGGATCAGTTAAAAGAATACACCCGCTTTATCCATACGCTGGAAAAAGAAGGCAAATTAAACCGTGAGCTGGAGTTCCTGCCATCCGATGATGAATTGTCGGATCGCATGGCGCGAGGCCAGGGCTTGACCCGTCCTGAGCTGTCGATCCTGACCGCTTACGGTAAGATGGTGTTAAAAGAGCAGCTGGTACTGCCAGAGATTTACGAGAACCCGTACTTTAAACAAGAGCTCTTTGCTGCTTTCCCTGAAGTGCTGCAGAAAAAGTACAGCGCCGAGATGGAACAGCACCCACTGAAAGGTGAAATCATTGCCACCAAACTGGCCAACCAGCTGGTCAATGAAATGGGGCCGAACTTCGCCCAGCGCATGCGCGAAGAGACCGGCAGCAGCGTGGCTGAGCTGTTGTTGTGCTATGCGATGGCGCGTGATTTGCTGGATGTGCCCACCCATTGGGATGCACTGCGGGCCTTGGATAACAAGATCCCGGCCAGCCTGCAAACCAAGTTGCTGCACCAACTGCGCCGCACCTTACGCCGGGCGACCCGCTGGTTCTTGCGTCATCGAAACAAGGCACTGGATATTCAGCAAACACTGGCCTTCTTCAAGCCGGCCTTTAAAGAGTTATCGGCCAACCTGCCGCGCTTTATGGCAGAAAAAGAAATGGCCGAACTGGATAAGCAGTTCAAGGCCTACCAGGAAAAAGGGGTTCCGGAAACGACTGCACGTTATCTGGCTTACCTCAGTACTGTCTTCTCGGTGATGGACATTGCGCAGGTTGCCGATGCCGAGCAAACCTCACTGGCGCTGACAGCAGAGATTTATTTCAAGCTGGGCGACAGTTTGGATCTGCACTGGTTCCTGGAGCAAATTACCCATCAGCCGGTTGCCAACCATTGGCAGGCACTGGCCCGAGCCAGCTACCGCGAAGAGCTGGACTGGCAGCAGCGCTCACTGGCGGCTGTGGTGGTACGGAGCTGTGGCGGCGCCTGTGATGCAGAAGCTGTTATCGCCAGTTGGCTCGAGGAGCACGACGCCTTGCTGGAGCGCTGGCGGATGATGTTGGCAGAGTTCAAAACCACCAAGACCCACGAGTTCGCCAAGTTCTCGGTGGCCTTGCGTGAATTGATGCTGCTTAGCCATCATTGTGAGCCTGTTAAATCCTGAGTCTTCAGGGTAAACTAGCCCGCAGTTTAACCTCCGAAGCCCCGGTTAATCACCGGGGTTTCTTTTGCACAGCCCGGAGTCTTTGCGATGTTTTATCCCTTTGCCAGAAGTCTGATGTTTGCCTGTGATGCCGAACGCGCCCATAACCTAGCGTTAGGGACTTTGAAGCGCTGCGCTCATTCCCCGCTGGCGATGGCGTGGCGGCAGGATGTCCCGGCGAGGCCTGTGACGGTGGCCGGGATCCAGTTCGATAACCCGGTCGGGCTGGCCGCTGGCCTGGATAAAAATGCCGACTGCATCGATGCCTTTGGTCAAATGGGATTTGGCTTTATCGAAGTAGGAACCGTGACGCCGCGTCCTCAGGCCGGCAACGACAAGCCGAGAATTTTCCGCTTGCCCAAAGCTGAGGCCATCATTAATCGGATGGGTTTTAACAACAAAGGGGTGGATTACCTGGTCCACAATGTTAAACAGGCCAGTTATCAGGGCGTCCTGGGCATCAACATTGGCAAAAACAAAGACACGCCAAATGAGCAGGGCAAAGACGATTACGTGCACTGCATGCGCAAGGTCTATCCGCACGCCAGCTACATTACGGTCAATATTTCGTCGCCCAATACGCCAGGCTTGCGTGAATTGCAATACGGTGATGCACTGGATGCGCTGCTGCAAACGGTACGCAACGAGCAACTCGATTTGCAGGCACAGTACGATAAGTACGTACCAGTCTTTGTCAAAATTGCTCCGGACATGGACCAAGCCGAGGTGCAGCAAGTGGCTTTGGCGCTGCTGCGCAACAAAATGGATGGCGCCATTGCCACCAACACCACTTTAGCGCGCACCGGGGTTGAAGGCATGAAGCATGCCGAAGAAGCCGGCGGTTTAAGCGGCTTGCCGGTGCAACAAAAAAGCACCGAGGTGTTGCAGCAATTGCGTCAGGCCGTGGGTAAGGACTTTCCGCTGATTGGGGTCGGGGGCATTGTCGATGCCGCTTCGGCCCAGGCCAAACTGGCAGCCGGCGCCAACTTGCTGCAATGTTACACCGGTTTTATTTACCGCGGGCCGGCGCTGGTCAAGACGATCGTCGACAGCCTCTGACGGATCCTGCATCCCTTATAAGGATCCTGGCAGGATCCTTTTTTGTTAGAAGAAATTCGAATTTCACTTTGATCATAAGTTGTTATACTTGCAGAAATGATCAATATTTCTAATAGCTTAGGATTGCTTTATGCTGTCACCGTCCGAACACTGGTGCTGGACCTGCTGCCCACAGCGGCAACAGTTGGTGCTGGACATGAGCGCCGAACTGGCGTTTCCGGTGCCATTTGGCCCTGAGCAACTGCATCTTCCGGCCAGCGAGCAAGCCTTCACCATGCAGGATGCCGAGCGTTACTGGCAGCTGCTGGAGGTGTTGGAGCAAGGTGGGCTTGATGCCGAGCAGCGACTTTACTTCACTCTGACGGCACTGGCTGCCATTAACTTTATGCGCGCTCAGGGGCATAAAAGCTGGTACTTTGCCGACATCGCCAATCACCGGCCGCTGCATTCGTTGCAATTGGTCGAGCTGGTTGGGCAGCAGGGCGTCCTGGCGCTGGTGCTCACCACGGATGGCCAGTGCGCCCAAACCTTGTTGCTGCAACCCGCCGTCACTTTAACTGGCAAAGCTTTAGCTGCCGGTACTGTGCTGCGTTTGCTGACATCCCGCCTTCGTCCTTACCAGGCTGCGGTGATGCGGCGCTCTGCCTGAACGGCATCCAGTTTGGCTTGTTGCGCGACCTGCCTTGCTGCTATAGTACGGCCTCAGCGCGAAACAGCCGGATGCATGATGCCCAGTTATGATTAAGAAGTTTTCTGCCCTGATCCGCCAGGTGGCGGGAAAACCTTTGCCTGCGATCCCCGGGGTGCCAGTGCTGAGCAAGCGCCGCCGTTTGATGGTGGCCATTATGCTGTTGTTTCATGTGTTGGGGGCGCTGTCGTCGCTCGATGCACTGATGTCATCGCGCACCTCGCAGGGCAGTATCGCCTGGATCATTTCGTTAAACACCTTTCCTTATGTCTCGGTACCGGCCTATTGGATCTTTGGCCGCTCTAAATTCCAGGGCTATGTCATTTCGCGCCGTGAAACCGACTCGGATCTGTGGTTAAAGCATCAATTGAAAATGTCGACCGTCGACCGTTTTCAACTGCAAAACAGTCGGCTTCGTGGTAGCCTGCAAGCACTTGAATCACTGGCGAAAATGCCGGTGTTAACTGGCAATGAAGTCGAATACCTGATCGACGGTCAGGAAAAGTTCGACAGTATTTTTGCCGGCATTCGCGCCGCCGAACACTATGTTCTGGTGCAGTACTACATTATCCGCAACGATGAGATTGGTCAGCGCTTTCAACAAGCGCTGATCGAAAAAGCCGAGCAGGGTGTGCAGGTCTTTCTGCTGTACGATGAAATTGGCAGCTACCGGCTCGGTCGTCGTTATCTTCGTCAATTGGAGCAAGCCGGTGTCCAGGTGCGGCCTTTTCACTCCACCAAAGGGCCGGGCAATCGCTTCCAACTCAATTTTCGCAATCACCGAAAGCTGGTGATCACCGATGGCAAGCATGCCTGGTTGGGTGGGGCCAACATTGGTGACGAGTACCTGGGGTTAAGCCGGCGCTACGGCCATTGGCGGGATACTCACCTTAAAATTACCGGCCCTGCAGTGATGAGTGTGCAGCTGTCTTTTGTCGAAGACTGGTATTGGTCCAGCGATACCATTCCAGATCTCAATTGGGACGCCACACTGTCCGACCGGGCCGATTTACCCATTCTGATACTGCCTTCCGGCCCGGCCGATCGGCATGAAACCGCCAGTTTGATGATGCAGCACCTGATCCACAGCGCCGTCGATCGATTCTGGATATCCAGCCCTTATTTTGTGCCGGATGAAGGGGTGCTATCAGCGCTCAAGCTGGCAGCGCTGCGTGGGGTGGATGTGCGTATTCTTATCCCGGAGCGCACCGACAACTACCTGGTTTATCTGGCGGCTTATGCTTTTGTCGCGCCCTTGATTGAGCTTGGTATTGAGATCCACCGCTATGAAAAAGGGGTGCTGCACTCCAAAAGTTTTTTGATTGACGACAACCTCAGCAGTGTAGGCACCGTCAATCTGGACAACCGTTCTTTCCGGTTGAACTTTGAAATCACCGCGCTGATTGCCGGTGATGAACCCAACCAGCGCTTAGAGCAGATTTTTCAAACCGACTTTGATCGCTCCCGCATCATGACGGTGGAGGAAATTGAGAACAAATCCCTGTTCTTCCGTGCTCTGTCCCGTGCTGCCTATTTAATGGCTCCGGTGCTTTAAAAGCGGGTTTCCATGGCCAGCAGTGGGCGATAGGCATCGTCCACCAGCCAGATGCTGCGCCACTTGTCAAATGTCAGGCAGGGATGCGAGCCACCCAGCAGCACCACATCGCCTACCTGCAACTGCAGATCCGCTGGGTAGGGCCAAAAACAGTGCTGGTCCATGATGCGCTCGGTCTGTCCGTTGACAGGATCAAAGGGCAGCCGCTTGCCATCCCGATACAACGCCAACACCTGTGGCATACCGGCATCGTGCGCAATATCACGCTTGCCAAGGCCAAGGACAGCTAGACCTGGCTCGGGCAAGGACTGCACAAAAGCTGCGACCTCAAGCGCCGGTTGCAAGTCGCCGCCCAGTTGCTGCGCCAGGGC
>JAFIFR010000322.1 GCA_020831935.1 Alkalimonas sp. | reverse complement strand
GAGCTGTTTATGGCCGGCAGCCTGCTGGTATTGGTGGTGGTGTCCTGGCTGGCCAATTGGATCACCAAGAATATTCTGGTACGGGCGGTCTCCAAAGCCTTTAACGCCACCCCTTTCGCACAAAATGCCATGCAGCAGGACTTTGGCATCATTGCCCGCCTGGCCAATGTGGTGCCGGCACTGGTTTTAGCGGCCGGGGTTGGCTGGATTGAGGGCTTGCCGCATCTGGTGGTGGAAGTGGTGCGCAATGTCAGCAATGCCTTTATTGTGCTGACCATCGCCATGTCGCTCAGCAATGTGCTGACCATGCTCAACAGCCTGTACGAGCGCCGGCCCGATTCAAAAACCAAGCCGATTAAAGGCTACATGCAGCTGCTGAAAATCATTGTCTACACCGTCGCCTTTGTGCTGATGGTGGCGATGCTGATTGACCGCTCGCCGCTGATCTTGCTATCGGGCATGGGCGCCATGATGGCGGTGCTGTTGCTGATTTTTCAGGACACCATTTTATCGGTGGTAGCCAGTGTGCAGATTGCTTCCAACGATGTGATCCGGGTCGGTGACTGGGTGGAGATGCCGCAATTAAACGCCGATGGTGATGTGATTGACATTGCACTCCATACGGTGAAAATCCAGAACTGGGACCGCACCATCACCACCATCCCAACCCGCCGTTTTATGACCGATCCCTTTAAAAACTGGCGCGGCATGCAGCAATCCGGTGGCCGGCGCATAAAGCGCAGCCTGATGATCGATCAGCAAAGCGTCCGCTTTTTAACACCGGAAGAGCGGGCACATCTGGATCGGTTCCGGCTGCTGAAAGACTATCTGGCGGAAAAGGATCGCGATATCAAAGCCTGGAACGAGGCACTGAAAGAGCAGGGCAAAGAGCCGGTTAATACCCGGCGCATTACCAACCTCGGGACTTTTCGCGCCTATGTGCAGCGCTATTTGCAAAGCCATCCGCGGGTGCATCAGGGCATGATCCAGATGGTGCGGCAAATGCCACCGACACCGGATGGCCTGCCACTGGAAGTCTACTGCTTTACCAATACCGTGGTCTGGGTCGAGTACGAAAGCATTCAGTCGGATATTTTTGATCATTTGTTTGCGATTTTGCCGGAGTTTGGCCTACGCATGTACCAGCACCCCAGCGGGCTGGATTTGCGTCAGCTACGAGTAGAAGGCTTCACGACCATAGCAGACTAACACCAGTTAGCTCATTGTGTTATTCTGCAGAACAGAGTCTGGGCCAATGCTCACAGAAGCGCTTTACTGTCATCAAGCATACAAAGGAATCAATATGGATATTAATGCCGCTGTGCTGGGTCAATTTATATTCTTCTTTCTGGTGTTCGTTGGTATCACCAGTTACTTTTTGGCACGTAGGAAGACCAATACGCCCATCCTGGCTACCCTCATTGGCGTCTTACTGGCGATTGTTCCCCCTCTGGGCCTGATTTACCTGGCGGCCTTGGTGTTAAAAGAGGATGTGACAGCCAGTTAAACAGCAGCGCGTTTTCCTTGGCATCACGCTTGCGTCAGATCAGGCTCTGTTGTTGTTCTTGCATCAGGGTGCTATGCAGACGTTGCTGCAATTGTTCACGGATCCAATCGCTTAGCGCCTGGCTCTGGGCGGCTTTCCACTTGCCTTGCTGCAACTGCTTGCTCCATTGCAGCAGTTGCACCTGTGCTTTCTTATCCCAATCACTGGCCTGAGTCGTCAGTGCCAGCCGGCTGCGCTCGGCGTGTGGCCTTAGCCACAACAACTGCACAAAGGTCAGCGCCCGGGCCATCAGCACCAGCGGAAAATTCGGGTGCTGCACCGGGCCAATATAGTGCCGCTGCTGGCTAAGCGGCAACCAGCCCAGTTTCTTGCCGGGTAGCTGCTTGCTAGCCAGCCAGCCGGCTGCCGAGCCTATCACACCGCCCGACAAAGCCCCCAGCATCAGTGAGCTGCCGCCAAGGCCCAGATCCAGCATCGCCCCGGTTGCCACACCAGCGCCACCGCTGACCAACAGCAATTCCTTTTGTTTTAAACCCCACAGGTACCAGGTTTCGGTATTCATCAGCCGGTCGCGCTCAATCGGCCAGTCCAATTGACGAGCCAACTCGCTCTGGCCATGCCCCCAGCTTTGCGCCAACTGTTCAAACAACTGGTTTTCGGCCTGATCCAGTTGTTGCTGCAGCCAGACTTCCGGCTGCTTGAACAACGAAGGCGGCAGCAA
>JAFIFR010000030.1 GCA_020831935.1 Alkalimonas sp. | reverse complement strand
CCCGCCTGACGCTCGGAGCTTTGCACTGGCGGGCGGTTCTCTGCAGGCATGGCCGAGGGCAGCTCAGTCGCAGGCTCGTCCGTTACTGTCACCGGTTTGGCCATGCTGGACACCACCATTTGCTGGTAGCGATTGGCGCGGCCAGCTGCTGGGGCTGCTTGCTCGGTGGCAGCAGGGGTTGCAGACGGCTGAGCAGCTTGCGGTTCTTGCTTAGTGCTCTTAGCATCTGCTACCGGCTCTTTCGTCTCCACTGCTTCCGTCTTGACTGGCTTGGCAGTGGTTACCGCAGCTGCAGCCGACTCGGTTTGCTCTGACTTGGCTGGGCTCTTCGGTGCAGTGGCGGCAGCATCGGCCTTGGGGCTTTCAGCCTTAGTACTCTCTGCTTTAGCACTGTCGCCTTGGGCGCTGTCATCCTGACCGGCTTTGGTTTTAGCCTTGGCTTTGCGGGCTGGTGCACGCTTGCGAGGCTTTTTCTCTGCTTCAGTTTGCTCGGTCTCCGCTTCAGTCACCTCAGCTGCAGCAGCAACGGCTTCTTGCGGCTGGCTGTCGGTGGCTGGGGCGCTGTCCTCGGCCTGATCCTGTGCTGGCAACAAGTCCAGTTGCTCGGAGCTTTGCTCTTGTGCTTCTTCACTGTCAGGGCTTTGCTCTTTTTTACGCTTTTGACCCGCAGCACGCAGATGGCGCGGTGAGCGGCGAGCACGCTTACGCTGATCGCTCTGCTCCTTGTCTTCTGCGCTTTGCTCTTTGTTATCCGCACTTTGCGACTTGTCATCCGAACCTTGTTCGCTGTCATCAGAGCTCTGTTCAGCACTTTTTTCAACAACGGCGGCATCTTTCGGTGCGGCCGCAGCATTGGCTGCAACTTGAGCAATGGCGTCAGCCGCTGACTCAGACACAGTCGCTGCAGCTTTCGGCTCGGTAGCAGCCTTCGCTGTGGCATCGGCTTGCTCCGTCACAGTGGCAGCGGCGTTATCGTCCTTCGGCGTTGCTGCTGCCTTGGTCGTGTCGGTCGCGGTTTGCTGCGCAACCGGAGCTTCAACCTTGCGGTTTTGCACCTTGTCGTTGGCAGCCACAGCGGCAGCATGGTCGGCAACAGCACCCGCAGCAGTGTCGGCCACTGCAGAAGCAGCTGCTGCCTCAGCAGGGGCTGCTTTTTCCAGTCGCACGGACTTTTGCAGATTACGGCGCTGACGGCGCTCCGCTACTTTACGTGGTTGAGACGGCTTGTCGTCGGCTTTCTCAGTAACCGCTTTGGGCTCCTGTTTGGCTGGCTGCTTCTGGCCTGGTTTGGCATCTTGCTTTTTGCTTTGCTCCGCCGCTTTGTCCGGGCGTGAGGCTGGCTTTTGCTGGCCGCTTGCTTTGCTTTGCTCGGCATCATCACGGCGCGCTTTGCCATCCTGACCACCACGGCGACGATTGTTGCGACGGCGGTTGTTGTTTTGGCCGCTGCGGCGTTGTTGCTCATCGCCTTGTGGCGCTTTCGTGGGTTTCGTTGGGCTGGCTGCTGTTTGCTCGCTGTCGCTGCCGGCAAACAGTGACTTCAGCCAGTTGCCAAGCTGCTGCAACAACCCTGGAGCTTCGGCAACAGCCGGAGCTTGCGTTGCTGCCGGGCTGGCAGCAGGAGCTTGTGGTGCTGCTGAATCTGGAATGCTGATGGCAGCAAGGGCTGGTTTTTCGCGGCTGACAGTTTCCTGTGTCAACGGCTGGTACAAGTCTTTGCTCAGATCCGGCGTCTTCACCATTTGGTAACTGCTTTCATCCAGCTCTTCGTCAATCCGAACCCGGATCACTTCAAAGTGTGGGGTTTCCAGGTGTTCGTTTGGAATGATAAAGACATCAATGCCATGACGTTTCTCAATGCGGCGCACGGCATCGCGCTTTTCATTCATCAGGTAGGTGGCCACCGAAATAGGGACCTGGGCCTGAATCTGGCTGGTGTTGTCCTTGATGGATTCTTCTTCAATCAAACGCAAAATAGACAGTGCTGAAGACTCGGTGCTGCGGATGGTACCGCGGCCGTGGCAGCGAGGGCACAAGTGGCCAGCCGACTCTCCGAGCGAAGGACGCAAGCGTTGACGTGACATTTCCAGCAAACCAAAGCGGGAAATCCGGCCAATCTGCACCCGGGCTCTGTCTTGCTTGACCGCATCTTTTAGCCGGTTTTCCACTTCACGCTGATGGCGCACCGGTGTCATGTCAATAAAGTCGATCACCACCAGGCCACCCAAATCGCGCAGTCGCAACTGGCGGGCAATTTCATCGGCCGCTTCTAAGTTGGTATTGAAGGCCGTTTCTTCGATGTCGCTGCCTTTGGTGGCTCGAGCCGAGTTGATGTCGATGGCGGTTAAAGCTTCGGTGCTGTCGATGACGATGGAGCCGCCGGATGGCAACCGGACTTCGCGGTGAAAGGCGGATTCAATCTGATTTTCAATCTGGAAGTGCATAAACAGCGGTACATCACCGGTGTACAACTTCACCCGGTGGGCGAAATCCGGCCGGAATTGTTGGATGTAGAGCCGGGCTTCGTCAAAGATTTTTTGGCTGTCGATGATGATCTCACCGATATCCCGGCGCAGATAATCCCGGATAGCCCGGAATACCACGTTGCTTTCCTGATGGATCAGGAAAGGAGCTGGCCGATTGGCGGCAGCCTCACTGATGGCTGACCAGTGCTTGAGCAGGGACTTTAAATCGTAATCCAGTTCCTCAAACGACTTGCCGACACCAGCCGTACGGACAATTAAACCCATGCCATCTGGCAAGGTTAATTGACTCAGCGCATCTTTTAAGTCCTGACGCTCATCGCCTTCAATACGGCGGGAAATACCACCGGCACGCGGGTTGTTGGGCATCAAAACCAGGTAAGAGCCGGCCAGGCTCACGAAGGTGGTTAAGGCTGCGCCTTTTTGGCCACGCTCTTCTTTGTCGATCTGGATAATGACTTCCTGACCTTCTTTGACCACTTCCTTGATGTTGGGGCGGCCATCAAATTTATAACCGGACGGGAAGTACTCGCGGGAAATCTCTTTTAAAGGCAGGAAGCCGTGGCGGTCAGCGCCATAATCGACAAAGGCGGCTTCCAGGCTGGGTTCAACCCGGGTGATTTTGCCTTTGTAAATATTGGCTTTCTTTTGTTCATGACCCGGACTTTCAATATCCAGGTCAAACAGTCGCTGGCCATCGACCAGCGCAACGCGGATTTCTTCTTCCTGCGTTGCATTAATTAGCATTCTTTTCATTGTGTAGTGACTCTGTATTCAAGCCACAACGCAAGGACTCCGATCAACGGGTGCTCAGACGCTTTCAAACATCGAATGGTGCAGTCTCACGACTGGAATGCTTGAGGAAACCTATTGTAAAAATTGACAGTTGTCGCTGTAATTCATCAAATCTGACACACACCGCATTTCGCTGCGCTGCGTTATAGCATTTTTTATTCAATTTTTGCTCTGCTGACCGGATCCTGTGTTTTGTCGGTATTGGCAATAAATTACTCAGCATTGCCTCAGACAAAGTGGCGATAAATTTGCGCTGGGGGAGGAAAAACATTGGTTTTCACCACGATTTCGGTATGATCCGCCCAGTAGCGGTGCCGCACAGCATCTCTTATGTCGCTCAGAGCGCCCTAATTGCCATTATTCTGGCTGAATTAGCCGGGGCATTATCCCACTAATTTACAGGCAATAGCAACTAAATTGTAATTTTAGCAGAGTTCAAAGGCTTCATGACAGAAGACATTAAATTGGGTGTTCAACTTGTTGAAATCGATTCGGAATTTTCTGGTCAACGCGTAGACAATTTCTTGATTGCACGGCTGAAAGGTGTTCCTAAAAGTGTGATTTATCGAGTGTTGCGCAAAGGCGAGGTTCGAATAAACAAAAAGCGAGTCAAACCTGAGTACAAATTGCAAGCAGGTGATCTGCTGCGGATCCCACCCATTACAGTCCGTCAGCAAAACGACCATGTTTCAACCCAGTTGGCTGTGGTGCAGCAACTGGAAAAGCAAGTATTGTTTGAAGACGAGCACCTGCTGATTATCAACAAACCCTCGGGCATGGCGGTGCATGGTGGCAGCGGTTTGAATTTTGGGGTGATTGAAGCGCTGCGTGCGCTGCGCCCGGATGCGCGCCATCTGGAGCTGGTTCATCGGCTGGACCGTGACACCTCAGGGTGCTTGATGATCGCAAAAAAGCGCTCGGTGTTGCGTCACTTGCATCAACAGTTGCGCGACAAAACGGTTGAAAAGAAATATCAGGCGCTGGTGGCGGGCGATTGGCCGGCCAAATTACGCAAAGTGACCGAGCCGCTGCGGAAAAATACCCTGCAATCCGGTGAGCGGGTGGTGCGGGTTGATGCGGTGGAAGGCAAAGAGTCAGAAACCCGTTTTCGGATTTTGCAGCGCTATCAGCAAGGTACTTTGGTTGAAGCCTTCCCGGTGACCGGCCGTACCCACCAGATTCGGGTGCATACAGCGTGCAAAGGCCATCCGATTGCCTGTGACGATAAATACGGTGACAGCGACTTTACCGGCCAGATGAAAGCCCTGGGGCTATCGCGGTTATTTTTGCATGCCTTTAGCTTGCGGGTGCTGCACCCTGTGACAGAAACCACCCTGAGTATTGAAGCACCACTCGATCAAGACTTAGCGAGGCTGCTGACGCAGTTGCAGAGGGTTTAGCATGACACTTCAGCTTGAGCGCATTGAACTGGTTATTTTTGACTGGGATGGCACCGTGATGGACTCGGTGGGCCGTATTGTCTCGGCAATGCAAACAGCGGCCCGGTTAACGGCTTTGCCGGTCCCTTCAGCCCATGCCGTGAAACAAATCATTGGTTTGAGCCTGGATCTGGCGTTTACCACTTTGTTTCCAAAGCTGACTGCGGCCCAGCACCAATTGTTATTCGAGCATTACCGCGAGCAGTATGTCGAGCGTGATCCAACGCCGACGCCGATGTTTGAAGGTGCCGAAGCCCTGTTTGGCCACTTGCGGCAACAACAGAAACAGCTGGCGGTTGCCACCGGCAAGGCACGCAAAGGACTGGACCGAATTTTTGCCGAAACCGGCCTGGCGCATTATTTTGCAACCACACGGTGTGCCGATGATGCCAAATCCAAGCCCGATCCGGATATGTTGTTGCAAATCCTGGCGGAAACCCGTTTGCAACCTGAGCAAGCTCTGATGATTGGCGATACCAGCCATGATATGAAAATGGCTGAGCAGGCCGGCATACCGCGCATTGGGGTGACCCATGGCGTGCATGGTGCTGAGGTGCTGGCGCAGTATCAGCCGGTGGCTGTGGTCAATGACTTACCTCAGTTGCAGCGTTTACTGACGCAGCCTGCTATGGCGTTTCCGGTCTAAATCCCCGCGCTATCCAGGCTTACGCCAGCGGGTTGACGCCGTGCTGGCGTAACATCGCCAGCAAGCGGATCAGTGGCAAACCGATCAAGCTGTTTGGATCCTTGCCTTCAAGCTTTTCAAACAAACCAATGCCTAAGCCTTCGCTTTTAAAACTGCCGGCACAGTCCAGCGGTTGCTCCAGCGCTACATAATTGACAATTTCAGCATCGGTTAATTGCCGAAAGTGCACCGAAAAAGGCTCACAACAGACTTGGCTTTGGCCACTGGCTGCATCGACCAGCGCCAGCCCGGTTAAAAATGTGACCTCCTGACCGTTAAAAGCCTGCAGCTGGGCGATGGCGGCTTCGGTTTTATGCGGCTTGCCAAGAATGGCGCCGTTGAACACAGCGACCTGATCCGAGCCAATTACCAGCCCCTGGCTCAGTGAGCCCGCGATCTTGCTGGCTTTGGCCAGAGCCAGCCGCTGCACCAGTTCAGCCGGTGCTTCACCGGGGAGGGGGCTTTCATCAATGGCTGGGACCGCAACCTGAAAAGACAAGCCGGTTTTTTGCAGCAATTGCTGGCGATATCGCGAGCTGGAGGCCAGCCACAGCTCGGTCTGAGGGGTATTTTGCATTGGGGGACTCTGTATCGAATCAAATCTTCTGCTGTCACTATAAAGAAAAGGCAGGGGAAATGCGATAAAATAGCCTGAAAGCACACAGAATCCTTTGACACTTTGATGGTGGATCTATATGATGCGCGCCTTATGCAAAAAGTAAAAATTCCTGTTACCTTAGACCCGGTCCGGTCGGCACAAAAGCGGTCATCTTACGATGGCATTGTGCCACTTAAGAACTTAGCCCGGCTGAGTGAGCAACTGCTGGATACCAGCGGTGAGGTAACCGTTCGAATTGATTGCGAAATCGACGAGCAAAAGCTGGTTGTGCTGCAAGGAGAAGCCGCTTGTGAGGTGCAGGTCCGCTGTGAGCGGTGTCAGCAACCCATGACGGTTCAACTGAGCTGCCAGTTTGCGTTTACCCCGGTTCGCAGCGATACGAAAGCGCTGGACCATATTCCCGAGCGCTATGACGTGGTCGTCACTGACGAACACGGTGAAGTGAATTTGCAGCAATTGGTTGAGGATGAGCTTATCCTGACCTTGCCGATGTATCCAATGCACGATGAGCGCTTTTGCGCTGCAACGGATCAGCCTCAAAGCTTCGGTCAGGTGCAAGATGAGCCAGAAAAACCGAATCCTTTTGCAGTGTTGCAAGAATTGAAAAAGAAATGATTTACTAGGAGAAAGCCATGGCTGTTCAGCAAAACAAAAAATCTCGTTCACGGCGTGATATGCGTCGCTCACACGACGCTCTGACAGGCCCTACGCTGTCTGTCGACGCTACCACTGGTGAAACGCATCGTCGTCACCACATGACTGATAGCGGCTTCTTTAAAGGCCGTAAAGTCAAGTAACTCTGGATGCACCTGGTGCAGCCAAAACAAATCCACATTGCGCTGGATATGATGGGGGGCGATCATGGCCCCCCAGTTACTTTACCTGCGGCCATTCAGGCGGTGCAGGAATTCCCTCATCTGCTACTCACACTGTGCGGCGATGCTGCGCTATTGCAGCAAGGCTTAAGCCAAGCTGGCTTTGGCAACCACCCCCGTTTACGTATACAAGGCTGTTCTCAGCAAGTGAGCATGTGCGAGAAACCCAGCTCTGCATTGCGCAACAAACGCGACTCTTCAATGCGGGTAGCGCTCGACCTGGTTGAACAAGGACAGGCTGCGGCCTGTGTCAGTGCCGGCAACACCGGTGCTTTGATTGCCATGGCGCATTTTGTGTTAAAGATGTTGTCCGGTGTCGAGCGGCCGGCATTAATCAGCACCTTGCCTTCCACCGCGACCCAACCGGTTTACATGTTAGACCTGGGCGCCACCGTTAATTGCGATGCCGATACTTTATTTCAGTTTGCGGTGATGGGCTCGGTGATGGCTGAAGAAGTGGAAGCCTTGTCGATGCCGCGTGTTGCCTTGCTGAACATGGGTGAAGAGGAAATTAAAGGCTCCGATCAAATCAAACAAGCTGCGCTGCTGCTCAGCGAGTGCGAAGAGCTCAATTACATTGGCTACATAGAAGGCAACGATATTTTTTCTGGCAAAGCCGATGTCATTATTTGCGATGGTTTTGTCGGCAATGTGGCATTGAAAACCTGCGAAGGGGTGGCCAAGCTCATCATCAATCAAATCCGCACCACCTTGCACAGCAGCTTGCTGGGTCGAATTGCAGGCAAACTGGCGCAACCCTGGCTGAAAAGCATGGTCAAAGGCGTGAACCCCGACCAGTATAATGGCGCAAGTCTGATAGGATTGCGCGGAATTGTCGTGAAAAGTCATGGAAATGCTTCCAAAGAAGCTTTTTTTAGTGCCATCCGGCAAGCTGTTCGAGAAGTTGAACGTCAGGTCCCGGCCAAAATCAAAGATCGGCTGGAACAGGTATTAATTGGAAAAGCGTAGGTTGCCATGTATTCTCGCATTATCGGAACCGGAAGTTATTTCCCGTCTCAAGTAAGAACCAACACCGATCTGGAAACCATGGTCGAAACCACCGATGAGTGGATTATCGAGCGCACCGGCATCCGTGAGCGCCGTATTATCGGCAAAGACGAATCTGTGGCGACCATGGGCGCAGCAGCGGCCCGTCAGGCCATTGCAGCGGCCGATATTGATAAAAACTCGCTGGACATGATCATCGTTGCCACCACCAGCGGTGCGCGCTCTTTGCCCAGCTCGGCTTGTGAAGTGCAACGCGAGCTGGAAATTCCGGCCATTCCGGCCTTTGATGTTGCGGCGGCCTGTGCTGGTTTTTGCTACGCTCTGAGCGTGGCGGATCAGTACATCAAAAGCGGCATGGCCAAGCGTATCCTGGTGATAGGCTCCGACTGCTTGTCGCAATTGGTGAGCCCCGAAGATCGCAGCATGGTTATTTTATTTGGCGATGCCGCCGGTGCTGTCATTCTGGAAGCGTCCGATCAGCCAGGTATTTTATCGACCCATATTCATGCCGACGGCAAGTACTCTGAACTGCTCTATGTCGATAACCCGATCCGTGGCGATGTCGAGTCGGTGCACAACTCCTGGGGCTCAATGAAAGGCAACGATGTGTTCAAGGTTGCCGTGACCAAGTTGTCTGAAGTGGTGGAGCAAACGCTGGCAGCCAACCAGATGGACAAATCCGAAATTGATTGGCTGGTACCGCACCAGGCCAATTTACGCATTATTTCTGCCGTAGCACGCAAGCTGAACTTGCCGATGGAGCAGGTGGTGATTAACCTGGACCGCTATGGCAATACCTCGGCGGCAACCGTGCCGACAGCACTGGACGAAGCCATTCGTGATGGCCGGATCCAACGAGGCCAGACCCTATTGCTGGAAGCTTTTGGTGGTGGTTTCGCCTGGGCTTCCGCCTTAGTCCGTTATTAACCCTTGCCGGGTTTTTGACTGCAGAATAACGGTTTGACAGGATAGAAAAATGACCAAAAAAATTGCCATTGTTTTTCCGGGCCAGGGCTCGCAAAGCCTGGGGATGTTGAGTGAGTTGTACGCTGCGCACCCAGTGGTGCAGCAAACTTTTGCTGAGGCTTCTCAGGCGCTGGGCTACGATTTGTGGCAGCTGGTGTCAGAAGGGCCAGAAGCGGAACTGAATGCCACCGATAAAACCCAACCTGCTTTATTAACGGCCTCGGTGGCCTGTTGGCGTTTGTGGCAACAACAAGGCGGCGCCACACCGGCTTATTTGGCTGGCCACTCTTTGGGCGAGTACTCAGCCCTGGTCTGCGCCGGCGTTTTATCCCTGGCCGATGCGGTGGTGCTGGTGGCCAACCGGGGCCGCTACATGCAACAAGCGGTGCCAGCCGGTACCGGTGCGATGTATGCCATTATTGGCTTGGATGATCAAAGCGTTGCTGAGTGCTGTGCTCAGGTCGCCAAAGACGAAGTGGTGGCGCCGGTGAACTTCAACTCACCAGGCCAGGTCGTGATTGCCGGCCACAAGGCTGCCGCTGAGCGGGCTGCTGAAGCCTGCAAGGCTGCCGGAGCCAAACGTGCTTTGCCACTTGCCGTCAGCGTGCCTTCGCATTGCGCCTTAATGAAGCCAGCCGCCGCCACTTTAGCACGCGACATGGCCGGGCTTGATTTTCAAACGCCACAGCTTAGTGTGGTGAACAATGTGGATGTGGCAGTTTGTCAGGATGCCGCTGCCATTCAGGACGCACTTGTTCGTCAGCTTTACAGTCCGGTGCGCTGGACCGAAACCATTGAATGGTTGGCCAGTCAGGGGGTGACCGAGGTGTTGGAGCTGGGAGCTGGCAAAGTCTTGTCGGGTTTGATCAAGCGGATTGATAAATCGCTGCATGCAGTTTCCGTCAATGACACGGCATCACTGGCTCAGGCGCTTTCCGGCGAATAACACAACAAAGGATCTTATTTATGACCGCTTTATTTTCTTTAGAAGGCAAAGTTGCTCTGGTGACCGGTGCCAGCCGTGGTATTGGTCGCGCCATCGCAGAACAATTGAAAGCCCAGGGCGCCACCGTCGTTGGTACTGCTACCAGTGAGAAAGGGGCGGCTGCCATTGCGGACTATCTGGGGCCCAACTGTGGCCTGGTGCTGAATGTCACCGATACCGATTCGATTGAGGCTTGCCTTGGCAGCATCAAAAATAATTTTGGTGATATTGATATTCTGGTCAATAATGCCGGTATTACCCGCGATAATCTGCTGATGCGCATGAAAGATGAGGAATGGTTTGATATCATGCAAACCAATTTGACCTCGGTGTTCCGATTGAGCAAAGCGGTGTTGCGCAGCATGATGAAAAAGCGTTATGGTCGCATCATTACCATTGGCTCCGTAGTGGGTTCCATGGGCAATGCGGGCCAGACCAACTATGCAGCTGCGAAGGCGGGTGTATTGGGCTTTACCAAGTCATTGGCGCGTGAAGTGGCGTCCCGCGGCGTAACGGTCAATGCGGTAGCGCCGGGTTTTATTGACACCGACATGACCAAAGAGCTGTCGGATGAGCAAAAAGAAGCGATTTTCGGTCAGGTGCCTGCCAACCGTCTGGGGCAGCCGGCTGAAATTGCCGCTACTGTGGCCTTTTTGGCCTCGGAGCCTGCGGCATACATTACCGGTGAAACGATTCATGTCAACGGCGGTATGTACATGGTGTAAGTGCTGCATGTCAGACCAGCAAAAAATGCCGGTAGGACGACTTGCAACAACGCAGCCTTACGCATAAACTAGCGCCACATAAAATTGCACGAACTGTTGCGATTTAAATGAAAAAAGGAAGAAAAGATGAGCAACATCGAAGAACGCGTTAAGAAAATTATTGTTGAGCAACTGGGTGTTAAAGAGGAAGAAGTCAAGCCTGAAGCTTCCTTTGTTGATGACCTGGGTGCGGATTCTCTGGACACTGTAGAGCTGGTTATGGCTCTGGAAGAGGAGTTTGATACTGAAATTCCTGATGAAGAAGCAGAGAAAATCACCACTGTACAATCTGCGATTGACTACGTGAAAGCCAACGCAGAGTAAGCCGCTCTGGCTCAAAACGGGTAGCCTGGCTACCCGTTTTTTGTTTGGGGCTAACCCAGCTTCTGGCTGCCAAGCTAAGCCCTTAATCAAGGACGAATGCATTCCACTGCAGCATGGGCATGCTGCAGTGGAATGTATTTTCGTGAGCTCCTGTGGAGGATGCAGTGTCAAAACGTCGAGTCGTAGTGACGGGGCTGGGTTTACTCACCCCGGTTGGAAATGATGTCACCAGCAGCTGGCAAGCTCTGCAACAAGGCAAAAGCGGTGCCGGTCTGATAGAGCACTTTGATACCGAAGCCTACAGCACCAAGTTCGCCGCTATGGTGAAAGATTTTGATGTTGAACCTTACTTCCCGGCCAAAGAAGCCAAAAAAATGGATTTGTTTATCCAGTATGGTGTGGCGGCAGGGATCCAAGCTTTTCGTGATGCCGGCATTGAAGTCACCGAACAGAATGCTGGACGCATCGGTGCTGCCATCGGTTCAGGCATCGGTGGTTTGGGGCTGATTGAAGAGAACCATACCAAGTTGCTGAACAGTGGCCCACGGCGCTTATCGCCATTTTTTGTGCCCTCGACCATCATCAACATGATAGCTGGTCAGCTGTCCATCATGCTTGGCTTGCAAGGTCCGAACATCAGTATTGTCACCGCCTGTACCACCGGGGTGCACAACATAGGTCAGGCGGCACGGATGATTGCCTACGGCGATGCCGATGTGATGCTGGCCGGAGGCGCTGAAAAAGGCTCCACGCCGTTGGGTATGGGGGGCTTTGGTGCCGCCAGAGCACTGTCGACCCGTAATGATGCGCCCGAGCAAGCCAGCCGCCCCTGGGACAAAGACCGCGATGGTTTTGTGTTGGGGGATGGCGCCGGTGTGGTGGTGTTGGAGGAGTACGAACATGCCAAAGCCCGTGGCGCGAAAATTTACGCTGAATTGGCTGGTTTTGGCATGAGTGGCGATGCTTTCCACATGACCTCTCCACCGGAAGATGGCCGCGGCGGCGCAATGGCAATGCAAAATGCCCTGAACGATGCCGGAGTCAATCCTGAGCAGGTAGGCTACATCAATGCCCATGGCACCTCGACCAATGCCGGTGACGTGGCCGAAACCCGTGCCATTAAAACGGTGTTTGCGGCCAACAAAGACAGCATCATGGTCAGCTCATCCAAGTCGATGATTGGGCACTTGTTGGGTGCTGCCGGCTCGGTCGAGTCCATCATCACCATTTTGTCGCTGCGCGATCAGCTGGTCACGCCGACCATCAATCTGGACAACCCGGATGAGGGGTGTGATTTGGACTATGTACCGCACACAGCCCGTGATGCAAAACTCGAGTATGCGCTGTGCAACTCGTTCGGTTTTGGCGGCACCAATGGCTCGATTTTGTTTAAAAAAGTCTAGCGCCAGCAAGCTCCATAACTCAAGCCCGCACTCAGCGGGCTTGTTTGTTTTGGGACTGTTTTCCTGAGCAAAGGGGGCCGGGTTTTAACTTAACCGGGCTTTGATTTTCGCGGCTTGCCACTCGGCCTGGGTAATGGGGCTGGTGTCAATCGTCTGGTGGTTCAGATGAGCATACTGCTGCTTACGCTTAGCGACCTGCTGCATAATGGCGGCAAGTTCTGCCTCGCTTTTGCGGTTCCAGTTGGCGATTTCACCGATGTGCCGGTAGCAGCCGATGCAGACTTTGTGTTGATCGAGCTTGCAGCAGGCAATGCAGGGCGATTCAATCCTGCTCATGGGACGACAGGGCCTTGTTCACCGGTGGCTCCAAGGTCAGACGCTGCGCCTGAATGACCACCTGTGTCCGGTTGGTGCAGCCCAGTTTACGAAAAATGGCAGTGATGTGCGCCTTAACCGTGGCTTCAGAAATGTTGAGATCGTAGGCAATTTGTTTGTTCAGCCAGCCTTCGGTCAGGTAATACAAGACTTTGTACTGTTGATTGGTCAGCTGCGCCACCTTGGCCGCCAAATCCAAATCGTCCTCCTGACTGGCTTGTTCGTGCAAAGCCTTTTGCATCGATGGTGGCACCCACAGCTCACCGGCCAGCACTTCCTTTAAGGCTTCGCTGATTTGTGCCGGATTGGCCGATTTGGGAATGTAGGCCGAGGCACCAAAGGATATCACCCGTTTGACCACATCCAGTTCTTCACTGGCCGAAATAACCACGATGGGCAGGCTGGGGTAGTTTTTTCGCAGCTGAATCAGGCCTAAAAAACCACAATTGCCAGGCATATGCAGATCGAGCAGCAGCAAGTCGGTATCCGGGTGTTGCTCCAGTGCCTGGCAGGTGGAGTCGAATGAGTCGGTTTCGATGGTTGCTTTGGTACTAAAGGTATTGCTGATGGCATTGATCAGCGCATTACGAAACAAAGGGTGGTCGTCTGCCACGATCAATTTAGCCATGAGTCCTCGTCTTTCTTATTATCTGTTATATGGCATTAGTGCAGTGTTGCTCCAGAATCAAGGGCGTTGCCCGTTTCTGGTTGGATACTAGTATAGAACGAAAGGCCGCAATCTGCGGCCTCTGGTAAACAAACAACTGGCAGTGGCTGCCTCTAGGTACGATTTAACCTGTTTTCAATCAATTGATCAACCACCGATGGATCGGCCAGCGTCGAAATATCACCCAATTGATCATGCTCATTGGCCGCGATTTTCCGCAGAATGCGCCGCATAATTTTGCCCGAGCGGGTTTTCGGCAAGCCCTGCGGAGCCCACTGAATGATATCGGGTGAGGCAATCGGCGAGATCTCCTGCCGGACCCAGGCGCGCACGGCCTTGGTTAAATCTTCAGAAGGTTCAATGCCAACACGCGGGGTCACATAGACGTAAATACCCTGACCTTTAATGTCGTGGGGGTAACCGACTACGGCCGCTTCGGCAATGGCGTCGTGCGCCACCAGACAGCTTTCAATCTCTGCGGTGCCAAGCCGGTGACCAGAGATATTTAACACATCATCGACCCGGCCGGTTAACCAGTAATAGCCATCTTCATCACGACGAGCGCCATCGCCGGTAAAGTAAGTACCCTGGTAGGTGCTGAAATACGTTTGTTCAAAGCGCTCGTGATCGCCAAACACCGTCCGCATTTGGCCTGGCCAGCTGTCCTGAATGACCAGGTTGCCGGCAGCAGCGCCTTCCAGCACCTTGCCATCGTTGTCGACAATGGCGGGCTTGACGCCAAAGAAGGGGCGGGTTGCAGAGCCAGGTTTCAGTGCGGTAGCGCCTGGCAAGGGCGTGATCAAAATGCCGCCGGTCTCTGTCTGCCACCAGGTATCAACAATGGGGCAGTTGCCATGGCCAAATTTTTCGTGGTACCAGCTCCAGGCTTCCGGGTTAATCGGCTCACCGACACTGCCCAGTGTCCGAAGGCTGTTCAGTTTGCTGCCTTCAACCGGCGCGTCGCCATGCGCCATCAGAGCACGAATGGCGGTTGGCGCTGTGTATAAAATATTGACCTGGTACTTATCGATGATTTGCGCCATCCGCTTCACCGATGGGTAGGTGGGTACGCCTTCAAACAACACACTGGTTGCGCCGTTGGCCAGAGGGCCATAAACAATGTAGGTGTGGCCAGTCACCCAACCAACATCGGCGGCGCACCAGTAGATATCGCCTGGATGGTAGTCAAAGACATACTGATGGGTCATCGAGGCCCAGACCATGTAGCCGCCGGTGGTGTGCAATACGCCTTTGGGTTTGCCGGTTGAGCCGGAGGTATAGAGAATAAAGAGTGGATCTTCAGCGTTCATCGGCTCTGGCTCACAACTTTTTGGCTGTTTGGCCAGCAACTCGTGGTACCAGATATCCCGTCCCGCATGTTCATCGACATTCTCACCGACATGTTTCACCACGATCACATGCTGCACCGGGCTGGCTTTGCCCAAATGTCCCAGCGCCAGATCGGTGTTGTCTTTCAGTGCCGTTAACCGGCTGCCACGGGGGGCCTGATCCGCCGTGATCACCAGCTTGGAGTCGCAATCCTGAATACGGCTGCCCAGGGCATCGGGCGAGAAGCCGGCAAAGACCACCGAATGAACGGCGCCAATTCGGGCACAGGCTAAAATGGCCACCACCGCTTCCGGGATCATCGGCAAGTAAATGGTCACTCTGTCGCCTTTGCCTACACCCAGCGATTTCATGCCATTGGCCAGTTGGCAGACCTGTTCGTACAGCTCCTGATAAGTAACATTTTTCTGTATGCCCGGTTCATCGCCTTCCCAATAGTAGGCAATGTCATTGGCTTTGTGCGGTAGATGACGGTCCAGGCAATTGTAGCTGGCATTCAGCACGCCATCTTCAAACCATTTGATGCTGATATTGCCGGGCTGATAACTGGTGTTTTTCACCTTGCTGTAAGGCGTGAACCAGTCAATGCGTTTGCCGTGCTCGGCCCAGAACGACTGAGGGTCCTGCACCGACTGTTGGTATAGGCGCTGATACGCTTCGTTATCAATTAAACAGCGCGATTCGGCGGCAGCTGGCACCGGATAAAGGCTTGGCTGTGTCATGACTGTGTCCCCATTGGTTTTTATAAAAAAATAGTACCAATGTTCTAACCAATTGCCGGGTGGAAAGAAATTAGACCATTGTCTAGCTTCCACACTATACCGGTCAAAACTGCGGTAGAAATGGTGCGTTGAGACTGTAGCAGCTGATGCGACTAAAGGCTAATTGCACAACTGCAGCCACTAAACCAACCTTGTGACTACTTGCTAATCGTTTAGAAAATAATCACAGCATCAACGACAAGAACACCAGGGAGCACCGCATGAAACAACTACCTTTTGCCTGTACCTTACTGGCTGCCAGCATGACACTTGGGTTAAGCCAGGCTCAGGCTTCTTTTACCGTCGGCAATACCGACATCAGCTTTGGCGGCTTTATCAAGCTGGATGTGCTGTTAAACGACACGCCAGATGGTAATTTAGGCACCAATATTGGGCGTGATTTTTACGTACCATCCTTAACACCGGTCGGAGGCGAGGGCGAAAGCACCAAGTTTGACATGCATGCCCGTCAGTCACGTTTCTTCTTTACCACCAGCACCCAACTTGACAATGGCAAGACCTTAGGTGCCCGGCTCGAGTTTGATATGATGTCGACTCCCGGGGGCGATCAGCGCATTTCCAACGGTTACTCACCGGGTATTCGTCATGCCTTTTTCACCTACGACAGCTGGTTGTTTGGTCAGACCTGGTCGACCTTTATGGATTTAACCTCCTTGCCTGAAACGGTCGATTTTGTTGGCAACACCGATGGACAAATTTTCGTGCGTCAGCCGCAAATCCGTTACACCCACGGCAACTTCCAGTTTGCCATTGAAAACCCGGAAACAACGGTCACACCGGATCCAACCGGGGGCCGCGTAGTGACGGACGACAACACCATGCCGGATTTGGTTGCACGTTACAACCATCGGGCCGATTGGGGCTCGTTGTCGGTGTCTGGTTTGTTGCGTCAGTTGGCGTATGAAGACCGCGCCTTACAAATTGACGACAGCGTGATGGGCTATGGTTTATCGGTCACGGGCAAAGTGATGCTGACCGACACCAACGACATTCGATTTACCTTTAATACCGGCAAAGGCCTGGGGCGTTACATCGGCTTAAACACCGTCAATGGAGCTGTGCTTGATAGCAATGGTGAGCTGCATGCCATTAAATCGACCGGTTTTACCGCCGCTTACCGGCATGTCTGGGATGCGCATTGGCGTACCAACTTGATCTATGCCACGTTGCGGGTTGACAACGATACCGACCTGACAGGCGCAGGAGCCACCAAAAGTACGGAAAGCCTGGCAGCCAACATGATTTATCAGGCATCGCGGCATTTGCAGTTTGGGTTGGAGTTTCGTCATGCCACCCGCAAACTGGAGTCCGGGGCAGATGGCGATCTGAACCGGCTGCAATTTATGGCCAAGTATGATTTTTAAAAGCTCCTTTTCAATTTAAAAAGGCAGGTCCTTCTGCAATAATAGCGGCTGATGCCGCTATTTTGTTGATGCCTATAGATGCCAACTGCCACTGAACTTGCCGTTTTGCCAGCAACCGACCAAGCCTACCAACTGCTGTACCAGGATGATACGCTCTTGGTGGTCAACAAGCCTTGCCAGCTGTTGACCGTCCCGGGCCGTCACCCCGCCAATCAGGATTGCCTGATCAGTCGGGTGCAACAGAGTTTTCCAACGGCGTCGGTGGTTCACCGGCTGGACTACGACACCAGCGGCTTGCTGGTGCTGCCACTGACCAAGGCGGCACTCTCTGCCATCAGCAAGCAGTTTCAGGCCCGCACCGTGAAAAAACGTTATCTGGCCGTGGTGGCCGGCCTCTGGCAACCGCAGCGGGGCAGGATTGAGCTGCCGATAGCGCCGGATGCCGCACAGCGTCCTCGTTATAAAATTTGCCCCGAGGGCAAGGCTTCCGTTACCGATTTTGAATTGCTGGCTCTCGATCACAGCCGGCAATGCAGCCGCTTGGCACTGGATCCGGTGACAGGCCGCTCGCATCAATTGCGCCTGCATACCGCGGCGCAGGGGCATCCCATTCTGGGCGATCCTTTTTACGCACCACCCGAAATCCAGGCGCTAAGTCATCGCTTGCTATTGCATGCGGCACGGCTTGAGTTTGACCATCCGCTGAGTCAGCAGCGGCTGTCTTTTGCTGCCGATCCTGATTTTTGAATACTGGTCGCAGTCTGGCTGCCGCTGGTCGGTGTCGGATTGAGCCGCTCTGAATTCACTGTTACCATCCATTTGCATTGTTTTCACCTTGATTGAGAGTACGCCATGAGACGAATTTCAGTACATCTTTTCAGCCTCGCGTTGTTGTGCTGGCTGGCCATGCCGTTAGCGGCAAGCGCCGAGGCCAAGCCAGGCGCAGAGAAAACGGCAAGCGAAGCCAAAACGGTGTTGTTTCTGGGGCCTGTGCCTGCGCTGGCTTCAGAGCGCTTGCAAGCAGCGGGCAAAGCCGGGCCGCAGCGTCAGCAGGTCCTGCGGTTGTTAGAGCGTCACCCGGTGCCGGTTGCCGGGCGTTCGGTTGAGCTCTTTGGCGAAACCTTAGCATGGCGCCAGCTGAGCCCGGAGCAAGCTGCTGAAGCAGGGCCAGGGATCTGGTTTGTGCAGTTACAGCATCCGGCCTTTGTCAAAGGCAGCTTGGCGGTTTCAGGCGTGGCTGCGCCGCAGCTGTACCTGAACTTTCAATCGGTGCATGCTGGCAGCGAGCTGGCATTAGCAACCGGCTATCAGCAGCTGATCCTGTTCAGCGATGGTCGCAGCGACGATGAAGCTGTTGCACTGACATTTACCAGCAGCAATGAGGTCACGGCGCAATTCAAATTGTCGGCCAAGGAGCCAGTGAATAACCGCTTACTGACCAATGCCGAGACCATGAGTCAGCTGGCACTGTCGGATGACACCAACTGGATGCTGCTAAGCTTTAGCGGGCGTTCGGATGCCAGCGATATGCCGTTGCAGCGCACTGAGCTGCGCGATGTCAGCCGCAATCAAATTCGCCACAGCTGGAGTGGTCAGGTACTGAGCCGGGCTGCCTTTAGCCCGGACAATCAGTGGCTCAGTTACATCGCCGACAACACACTGTGGCTGATGAACCTTGCCAGCGGCGAATTGCGCACCTTGCTGGAGAATCAGTCCGATATCGGCGGCTACCGCTGGGCACCGGACAGCAACAGCATTGTGCTGCAATGGACCGAGCGTGACACCAGTTTGCACAATGCCAAGGCCAAGGTGTACCGGTCGATGGAAGACCGCTGGCGTGGCTACCGCGACATCAGTCGTTTGTTTCAGCTGGACATTCAAAGTGGACTGGTTCGCGCATTAACTGTTAAGGAGCAAAGCACCGCTCTGAGCGATATTCGCTCCGATAGCCGCGCTTTGTTGTATACCCAACGCGTGAATGACCGCAGTGCGCCGCCGCATGCCCGTACGGCCTTGTACGAGTTGGATCTGAACAGTCTGGAGTCCCGTCATATCGGCACCTTTGCCCACCTGAATCAGGTGCGCTACCACCGGGATCAGCTGCTGGTAGTCGGTGGTCCTAACTTTGCCGATGGTGCCGGTATCAATCTTCCCTCCGACGAGTACATTGCCAACGATTACGATGGTCAGCTGTACCTTATGGACAAAGCGGGCCAGCACATTCAGGCACTGTCGAAAAATTTTGACCCGGCAATCAACTCGGTGGCGGTTAATGCTCGCGGTCAGGTGATTGCACATGTCAGCGAAGGCGATCGTTCTGCGCTGTACAGTGTGGATGTGAATCGCTCGCGTTTTCAGAAGCTGGCCTTGTCGTTCGACGTGATTGAACAATTTGCTCTGGCCAACGATCGTGGTGCGACTGTGTTGGCGGCCGGCACTGGTGTGGCCACCCCGCAGCAACTGGAAATGGTGCGGCCGGGACAGCGTCGCGCTACGGTGCTGCACAGCAGCAGTGAGTTGTATCGGCACATTCAGTTGGGTGAAGTGCGGGATTTTCATGTTGAGAACCCAACAGGGGACAGAATCGAAGGGCGTTATTACCTGCCGCCAGACTTTGATGCCAGCAAACAGTACCCGACCATCGTTTACTACTATGGTGGCACCACCACGGTCAACCGTCAGTTTACCGGCCGTTACCCCTTCCATCACTGGGCGGCCAATGGCTATGTGGTTTATGTGGTGCAACCGCGGGGTACCATCGGCTATGGCCAGCGCTTTTCAGCGCTGCATGTTAATGCCTGGGGCAAGTACACCGCCGATGACATCATCTATGCCACCGAGCGCTTTGTCGAAGCGCACGATTTTATTGACCGTGATCGACTCGGCAACATTGGTGCTTCGTACGGCGGTTTTATGACCATGTACCTGGCAACGCAAACCGATTTATTCTCGGCTTCGGTCTCCCATGCCGGGATCAGTGCGCTCAGCTCCTATTGGGGGCAGGGTTGGTGGGGCTTCTTGTACTCGGGCATTGCCAGCCGTGGCAGCTTCCCCTGGAACAACCATGAGCTTTATGTTGGCCAAAGCCCGCTTTACATGGCAGACAAAATTAATACCCCTTTGCTGCTGATCACAGGCGACTCCGATGTCAATGTGCCCGCTGGGGAGTCGCACCAAATGTACACAGCGCTGAAGCTGTTGGGGCGTGATGTCGCTTTGGTGACCATACCGGGTGAAGATCATCACATCATTGACCGGGAAAAACGCTATGTCTGGTGGGATCACTTATTGGGCTGGTTTGATAAGCACTTAAAAGATCAGCCGGACTGGTGGCAACAC
>JAFIFR010000321.1 GCA_020831935.1 Alkalimonas sp. | reverse complement strand
GAGAAGCCGGATGGCATCAATAACCTCTCCTTTGTGCCTAAGTGCATAAACAGAATCCGCTATCAAACCATGGCATTGTCCTTTGCCAGCTGATTGGGCTGCTTGAGACTGTCCACACTACCAACCAGAGCGCAACTGAGCTCTGGCAAAGCCTCCCTCGATCTATGAACAAATTCGACTACGCTTAACAAAGCGCACCTTGCTACCGATGACTATGCTAGCTGCTAAGTTCAGTTTGTTTGCACATGGGAGCTTGTGACACTAAAAACTTGAATAAACAACGAATATTGGCATAATCAAAACTATCAACGGCGGGTTCATCCTGGTTATCTAAATTATGGCGGTTAACGCAAACTCTTCACTTTTTAAACGCTTAGTTCAGCAAGGGCTGATCAACGCCACTGCAGCTACGGAATTGCTGGGCCGCCGGGGAGGGCAATACAAAAGCCTTCCTGAGTTTTTAGTGCAAGAAAAACTGATTTCCTCGCGCGAATTGTCTGAGCAGGCAGCGACCCTCACCCATCACGCTCGCTTTGATCTGAGTTACTTTGACCTGAACAGCATTCCGAAAGAGCTTCGCAACGAAAAGTTGGTGCGCAAGCATCAGATCATGCCATTGTCACGGGCAGGGCGCAGTTTGCACCTGGCGGTAGCCGATCCGACCAACATCGCCCCCATCGAGGACTTCGAGTTCAATACCGGCCTGCATGCTGAGCTGGTGGTGGTGGAGTACGATCAGCTCAAGCAGTTGATTGACAAGGTGTTTGACAGTGGCATGGATACTGGCGATGGCGACTGGGATCTTAGCGCACTGAGCACCGAGGAAGAAGACGACGAGGATGATGCAGCCGTCCAGCCCGATAAAGACGATCAACCGATTATTGCGTTTATCAATAAAATGCTGCTGGATGCCATTCGCAAAGGTGCCTCCGACTTGCACTTTGAGCCTTACGAAAAAATGTACCGCATCCGCTTTCGGATTGACGGCATCTTGCACGAAGTCGCCTCGCCGCCCATTGCGCTGGCCAATCGCTTATCAGCCCGCTTGAAAGTCATGTCACGACTCGACATTGCCGAAAAACGAGTGCCGCAAGATGGCCGTATTAAGCTGAAAATATCCGGCAAAAAGTCCATCGACTTCCGGGTCAGCACCCTACCCACCATTTGGGGCGAAAAAGTGGTGATGCGGATCTTAGACTCCGACAGCGCCATGCTGGGCATTGATATTCTGGGCTACGAAGAGGCACAGAAAAAACTGTACATGGATGCTTTGGCACAGCCGCAAGGCATGATTCTGGTCACGGGCCCAACCGGCAGCGGTAAGACGGTGTCCCTGTACACCGGCCTGAATATCCTCAATACCGAAGGCTGCAATATCTCCACCGCGGAAGACCCGGTCGAAATCAACCTGCCGGGCATCAACCAGGTGCAGGTCAACCCCAGAGCTGGCCTGACCTTCCCTTCCGCTTTGAAAGCCTTTTTGCGGCAAGACCCCGATGTGATCATGGTGGGCGAAATTCGTGACCTTGAAACCGCCGAAATTGCCATCAAGGCGGCGCAAACCGGTCACCTGGTGTTGTCAACCCTGCACACCAACTCGGCGCCGGAAACCCTGACCCGCTTGCTTAACATGGGGGTGCCTGCCTACAACGTCGCCAGCTCGGTCAGTCTGATTATCGCCCAGCGGTTGGCACGGCGCCTATGCGGCCACTGCAAGACCGAAGAAAAGCTGCCACAGGCCGAGTTACTGCAACAAGGCTTTAGTGAGGAGCAAATCAGTGCCGGGGTCACCCTGTTCAAACCCGTTGGCTGCGATCATTGCACCAATGGCTACAAAGGCCGGGTCGGGGTGTACGAAGTGATGCCGGTCAGCCCCAGCATGGCTGAAACCATTATGGAAGGTGGCACCTCGCTGGATATCGCGCAGCAAGCACAGCGCGAAGGGGTGAACAATTTGCGGCAATCCGGTCTGATTAAAGCCGCGGCTGGCCTTACCAGCCTGGCCGAGATCAACCGGGTGACAAAGGGATAATGTTGAATGTTGAGTGTTGAATGTTGAATGTTGAATGTTGAATGTTGAATGTTGAATGTTGAGTGTTGAGTGTTGAGTGTTGAGTGTTTAATGCTGAATGCTAAAAGACACGGTTAAAAAGCTAAGATTACGTTGCATGCACACTACCGGTGCTGTGCAACTCACATAGGATACAGACCATGGCTCAGGCCCAAAAATACAAAATCAAAGAGCTTGAA
>JAFIFR010000320.1 GCA_020831935.1 Alkalimonas sp. | reverse complement strand
GATTGCACAGCGCTGATACCAGAACAGGGGAAACCAGGCCCGGCAGGATGCCGGGCTTCTTAGTCGGAACTGTCTGGCCAGTTCCATGCTGGCGCTTCATGCCATGCCAACCCCTCTATTTCTGTTGGCCCTTGATGTTTAGACAAGATCAACTGGCAACAGCCAGCCTCATGCTTCAATGCTGCCAACAGTCTGTTGGAGTGAGTGACAACCAATAGCTGTGTTTGTTCAGCAGCATAGCCAATTAACCTTGCTAAGGATGGTAAAAGATCAGGATGTAAACTGGCTTCCGGTTCATTTAAAATCATCAAGCCAGGAGGTCTGGGGGTGAGCAAGGCGGCAGCCCATAATAAAAAGCGCAAGGTCCCATCCGATAACTCAGCAGCACTCAAGGGCCTCAACAGTCCGGCCTGATGCCAGTTTAGCTGAAACTTACCATCCAGCGCATTTACGGTGGCATGGCAGCCAGGAAAAGCCGCTGCTATACACGCTTGCAAAGCTTTTGCATCGCCAATTTCCAGTATGGTTTGCAAGGCCGAAGCCAAATCCCTTCCATCATGATGCAGCATAACCGTTCTGCTACCGAAATATGCCTGCCTTGCAGGCGCGGCCCCATCAACCCGGAAATGATCATAAAACCGCCATCCCCGCATCGCTTCGCGCAAGTTCATCACCTCTGGAGCCGCTTTTGCATCGGCAACCATATCAAAGACTGTACGATAAGGCGGACAATGTTGATGCAAGACTTGCCAGCCACTTTCTGAGCGTTGCTTTACCAAGGCGCCTTTTCGCATTAACAAGGCACTGGCGGGGCGTAACAAGGGCCCATGCCAAACCGACTCGTACTTCACTTCAGGATCACGATCAAACATTGAGTCAGAAGGCACTGGCAGGCCAAGCACAACACTGTAGCTAAATTCATCTCCTGCAAAGCCAAGCCGTAAACGTCGGGCCTTTTTTGCTGAAGAGCCCATTGACGGTAATGGCGAGCCTGCCCAAAACAATGAGTCTAAGCCACCCTCCGCAGCAATGTTGGCAGCTAACGCGTTATTCGCAGAGGCAGCCAGTAAACGCAGTGCTTTGTAAAGGTTGGACTTGCCACTCCCATTTTCACCCGTTACCACGGTGAGCTGCCCGAGCGGTATGACCAGGCGCAAAATTGAACGGTAATTTTCAATGGCAATGGCAGAGAGCATAAGGGCCCATGGCTGTTTTGATTGAGGGTGACATTTTAACGGTTTTTAGCCCATAGACACAGGCTAAAAACCCTTGTTCCGTTCGCACAGCCAACATTTACCCCGAATTACGCATCCCTGCGGCAATACCAGCAATGGTGACCATCAAGGCACGCTGGATCTGAGGGCTGAGCGTATCCGCCTGATGCCGCTGCCGGTGCAGCAGCTCCACTTGCAGCAAGTGCAGTGGATCGACATAGGTGTTGCGCAGCATAATGGACTCGCGGATCCAGCTTTCATTTTCCATCAATTGCTGATGCTTGGTCAGGCCCAGCAGCAGCTGCTGATCGGCTGCCAGCTGCTGGCGCAGTTGTTCCCCGAGATCATGCAGTTCAGCCGGCACCAACCGTTGATCGTAGTAGGCGGAGATGGCGGCATCGGCTTTTAAGAACACCATTTCCAGCATCGATAAGCGGGTGGCGAAAAAGGGCCATTGTTGCTGCATGTCCACCAGCACCGACTGCTCACCGCGATCCAGCACCTGCTGCAAGGCATTGCCGGCGCCTAGCCAGGCCGGCAGCATCAGGCGGTTTTGCGACCAGGCAAAGATCCAGGGAATCGCACGCAAGCTTTCCACCCCACCTTTGGGATTGCGTTTGGCAGGGCGGCTGCCCAGTGGCAACTGGCCTAATTCCTGCTCTGGCGTGGCCGCCCGGAAATAGCGGACAAAGTCGGGGTGCTCACGAACGATGGCTCGATAAGCCTGGCAGGAGCTTTCCGCCAACTCCGTCATCACCCGGCGCCAGCTGCTTTTCGGTACCGGTGGCGGCAACAGCATCCCCTCCAGCACAGCACTGGCATAAAGGCTCAAGCTGCGCTCAGCCAGCTTGGGTAAACCAAATTTAAAGCGGATCATCTCACCCTGCTCAGTGACCCGGAAACCGCCATCCAGGGAGCCTGGGGGCTGCGACAAAATGGCGGCATGGGCCGGAGCGCCACCACGGCCAATGGTGCCACCACGGCCGTGGAACAAGGTCAGCTGCACCCCAGCATCGGCGCACACCTGCACCAAGGCCTCCTGGGCGCTG
>JAFIFR010000319.1 GCA_020831935.1 Alkalimonas sp. | reverse complement strand
AGGATTTAACTTGACCGCACGGGCCTGAAACTCAGTTCTTGGATTGCCATCCTCGTCCAGCAGCACTTCGCCGAATGAGTTGCGCAGCGGCACCTCGGTGACGGCTGTTGCCAGGATTTCATTGCTGTTGTTGATGCTGGTGGCATCAACCAGGGTGTACGGGCTGTCGCACTCCAGCAACGTATTTAAATCGATAAAGCTGTCTTCAGCAATGCTGTACTTAAAAGCCCGCTGACGCTTGACCGACGCGACGATGGCCTCGGTACGTCCAACCACAACGCCTTGATCATTAATCGCTCGCGGATGGGTATTGGCACTGACAAATAAGTCTTCTGGGAAAACCATCTGCTGCGCACTGATGTCGTAGTAAAACATCCGGCGAGGGAACTGGCCAGAAATAGAGCGCGTCGGCACCGCATACCCCACCACGATATCGTTGTTGTTGATGCTGGTCGCGACGCTTTGTTGCCAATCCCGATCTTCGGCAGGAAATACCGGCAACACCTGGCCATCAATAAACAGAGAAGCACGCTGGCTTTGGTAAATAAATTGCTGGGTAAAACAGCCTGTGTAAGGGTTGCATCGCTCAACCCGGACGATATCACCCGAGTCGGAGTAGGTCGACTGCCCAACAATGATGCCATTGTTATTGACTGCAAAGGCGCTGCTGGTGTACTGCACCGGGGCCAACTCTGTTTCCGGATGCGGCTCGTTGCTACCTTTATCGCCCAAAAAGCCCAAAATTTCTGGCTCGGAGACGCTCAAATCAGCTTCCAGCTGCCAAGTCATGGCCCGCAACAGGTAGCTTGGCGCATTGACCGTACTTAGCGAATGCCAAAAGTGGTAACAGTTAATCTCTGGCGCACTGAAACCACGGCAATCACGCTCTTGCGCCGTACGGAAGTTGTCGGAGACACCCACACTGCCATTGCCAATAATCAAGCCTTCATCGCTGATGCCCCAGGCCGCACTGGAACCACCACCAAACTCCGCATACACCGGCGTTAAGGTCAGTCGCTGATCACCAACACGAACCACACCAAGGCGTTGAGCACCGTTTGGCTGCCAAATCCAGTGTTCGGTTGGTTCAGGGATGTCGTCACCTTCGTCGACCGACTCAGGATCGGTAGTGCGGGTAAACTGCACGTATTCAAAGGGGGGGGTTGCAAAACCGACCTGCACGCCTAAATTATTTTGCCCCACCACCTGCTCATCGTTACCAATTTCTGTCTCAGTGGTACGAAAGCGTAAGGGTTCAACGCCCTGTCCTTGCTCAATAAATGCTGCGGTCACACTGACTGGCTGAAAACTGTAACGCTCCACCAGGTTGGCAATCTGAGTATCGCGGGCTGGGTAGCGGCGGGTAAAGGTAGACGGCCACTCCAGCAAAAAGTTGTACAAAATAGCATGGGTCTGGGCTGTCAAGACGCCATCATCAAGCTCAGCGCGCTGCTCTTCGGTAAAAAGGTTATTAAAAACATCGCTGTCTAAATCAATGGTGCTGATATCAATATCCACCGAGTACAGCTGACGACCATTCAGCACAGCCACCCCCTGATCGTTTACCGAAGTGGCATAGGTGGCGCGTGCATCGACAACTTCGCCTAAGTCAACCACCTGGTACACAGCAGCTGATGCACTCATTGCGGTCAGTAGCGGCACCAAAGCCAGGCTGATGGGTGATAATTTCATTCAAAACCCCTATAAAATACGTCTGTTTATTCTGCTTCTAAAAGTTCCCAGCGCTCGTACGCATGCGCCAGCTTCGACTCAAGTTCGGCCAGTTGGTTCAATACCCCTTGGGTCTGATCCACCGGACCGGAGAAAAAATCAGCTTCATTGACCTGCTGCTGCAGCTTCGAAAGTTCGGTTTCCATCGACTCTATCAGAGCTGGCAGCTGTTCCAGCTCGCGTTTTTCTTTAAAGGATAACTTACGACCTTGGCTGGTATTGGCAGCTTTGCTGGCGGGTTGCGCTGCTGTATCACTGCTTTTTTTACTTGCCGGCGACGCGGCCTCAGCCCGTTGCTGCTGTTGCGCCTGCCAGCGTACCACATCATCGTAACCACCGGTAATGTCCACGATGGTACCATGACCGGCAAACAACAAACTACTGGTGACGGTGTTATTGACAAACTCCCGGTCGTGACTGACTAAAATCACCGTGCCCTGATACTGCTGCAAAATGTCTTCCAGCAGCTCAAGCGTTTCCACATCCAAATCGTTGGTCGGTTCATCCAGGATCAGCAGGTTGCTGGGCTTGGCAAA
>JAFIFR010000029.1 GCA_020831935.1 Alkalimonas sp. | reverse complement strand
CCTTGTTTAAAGGCATCGGCTGCACCATTGACAGTTAAGCGACCACCCAAAATACCCAATACGGCGATTACCAGACCTATGGTAAAGAATTGGCTGGCTATTTCCGGTATGTAGTATTGCCGGGTGGTGACGCCCCAGATAATCCAGCCAAGGCCGGCAAAAAAGGCCAGCAAAATCAACGTATCTACCCCGGTGTAATGGCTGTGCTCCTGAGCGGTGTTTTGCTGCTTGGCTTTGACTTCCAGGTCGCTGTGGTAACTGGGCGACAGTTCCGGCTTAGCTTTGATCCGTTTGGCGTAGCGCATGGTAAAAAGCATGCCAAACAGGGTTAATACAACCCAGAGGACGATGCGATATTCTTTTCCTGACATGATAGGAATATCGGCAATGCCTTGCGCGATGGCAATGCTAAACGGATTCATCCAGGAAGCGGCAAAGCCGATTTGAGTTGCGACATAAGTCACCAGGACTGTGGTAATGGCGTCATAACCCAGGGCATACATCAGCGGTAGCAGTACAATGCAAAATGCGATGGCTTCTTCGCCCATGCCAAAAATGGCACCGCCCAAAGAAAACAACACAAACATCAGAGGAATAAATAGCGCCTCCATGTTTTTGGTTTTCTCTATCAGTGCCAGAATGCCATTGTGAATGGCGCCGGTGCGCATAATGATGCCAAAAGCGCCGCCGGTCAGCAAAATAAAAGCAATAACGCCGATGGCCGAGCCCCATTTGGAGCCGGATACCAGCCCTTCAAAGGCATAGTTCAAAAAGCCTATACCACCCCCTTCTGCAAAAAGGGGCACGCCATGCTGTTGCTCGGTATCCAGCGCAAAGCTGGCCGGATCGATGCGTGGTTGCAACTCGGTGACGCCGTCCTGAGACACTTCGACCTGCTGCATGCCAAAGCTGCCTGCCGGGATCAGGTGCGTAGCAATGGCTGCCAGCACCATGACAAAAAACAGGATCACAAAAGCATCAGGCATGGCAACCGGTTGTTTTACCGCGGTTTTCATAACGAATTCGCCTGTATCGTTCTATTGAAAAGAAGGAGGGGAGCTAAGCTCCCCCAAATTGCTTCTTAGAAGAAGTAAGTAAAGGATAAACGATAACTGCGGCCCATGGCATTGTGATTGATGGAATCAAAGCCACGGCTGCTGCCGAATACCCGTGGTGGGTCCCGATCCAGCAAGTTGTCGATGCTCAGGTTAATGGCGGCATTGTCAAAGTCGTAGCCGACGCTAGCCCGCAGGGTGGTCCAGGAGGCCACTTGACGGGTGCCATCTTCGTTCAGCTCACCCAAGTCTTCCAGCTCCCAAATGTTTCTGCGGCGTAACCGGCTGATATCATCCTCATAGGATGAGGTGTACAGAGCGGTTAAGCCCAGGAACAAGTCATCGTTGCGCCAGGAGATGCGGGCACTACCAATATTGCGTGGGTAGCGGTAGGTGCCTACCAGCGATTCGATTTCATCCGAGCCTGCTTTGTTGCGTTTAAAGGACAGGTAGTTGGTCCAGTCGATGTCCAGGCCTAAGCGACCACCGGCAAAGTCCAGCGTATGCTTAAAGCTGATATCCAGGCCTTTGACTTCCTGCTGACCGACGTTTTCCAGCTGGATAACATGATCCCGCAGCAAAGGGAGTTCGGCAAAGCGTGGGTCAAATTCATTGACGTAAGCCGACAGAATTTCACTCAGATTGGCGCCAGCCTGATCGATGCGGCGTCCTTCGGCATCGGTGACGTCACAGACATCTGGGTTGTATGCGATACCAATTTGTCCTTGCGGTACCAGGCCACAATGACGAACAGAGGCGTCTGTTGCCGTGCGTGCCAGCATGGCGGTCATGTCGGTATCGACCAGCCGTTTGTGATCAAACTGCCAGTAATCGATGGTGATGGTGGTATCCCGGGTTGGGCTCCAGGCCAGGCCCAGGCTGATGGACTCCGACGTTTCTGCTTGCAAGTCCGGGTTACCCAGTTCCAGCACATTCGGGCTGCTGGTAAAGTTTTGGCCTTCGCAGTAAAGGTCAGAAACCGTCTGATTGGCAGAGCAGTCGTAAGTGGCTGTGGTGGTACGCAGTTGGACACCGGCTTGCGTCAAGGAGGGAGCACGGAACGAAGTGGCCCAGGAGCCACGCAGCACCAGCTCATCGATCGGACGCCAGGTTAAACCTACTTTCGGGTTGAAGGTGCCACCAAAGTCGTTGTAATGATCGTAGCGACCGGCTGCCAGCAGCTCAACGCGCTCGGCGAGTGGAACGTAAATTTCAGCAAAAGCGGCGGCCTGATTGCGGCTGGCAGCCGATAAGCTGGAGCCAAAACCAAACACATCGACCAGGTAGTTGTTTTCTGGACGGGCCTGAGCATTCAGTGATGGTGTATCGGTGATTTCTTCACGACGCAGCTCCAGACCTAAAGCGGCGCCGACATAGCCATGCGGCATTTCAAACAGCTCGCCACTGAAACGGGCGTCCCAGCCATAAACTGTGCTGCGACCGTCCCGGGTGGGGACTTCCTGAGCCAGGCCTAAAATAGCTTCGTTGGCTGGGTCATTCTGTAGGAATGGGTTGTAAACACCAGCCAGCCCAGCACCGGAAGCGCAGGTCAGGTCAAAACCATCGTAATCGGCGATGGTACCGTCCAGACAAAGCTCACCGGCGATACCGGCGTGGTACTTGTAGCGGTTGTAGATACCGGCAACAGCTTCTTGGGTGGATTTAGAGCGGGATAACAGAATGGCGCTTTCCCATTCCCAGTGGCCGATATCGCCGCCTAAAGATGAAACAAAGCGAATGGCTTCACTTTCTACTTCAATGGTTCTTGGATCGTTAAAGCGGGCATCAAAGCGGAAGCCCCAAAGACGTTGCCCTGCCTCTGACCAGAAAGGATCAATCCAAATCTGATCCAACAAGTCGTCACGAATGGCATCCGGGAAAATATCCAGTGCGGTTTCCTGCACCCATGGACCTTCAGTATCATCGACTTGATCAATTGGTGCCGGGCTGGAGAAAGCGGTAGATTTGGTACGGGTATAGAACAGATCGGTATTCCAACGTAATCCATTGGCTAAGTCGCGGTTAAACATAAAACCGACGGCGGCACTTTTAAATGGACTGACCAGTACATCGTCTTCATTGCCGTAATAAGCACAGATTTCTTCACCAAACTCTGTGGTGACAAAGTCGGTTTTACAGTCTGGGCTGCCAATTTCATCGCCTGAACGGGCAGACCAAAAATAAATGTTAGGTGTGCCTTTCGGCAGGTAAGAATAGTTGCTCACCAGAGCAGGGTCGCGGGTAAAGCTGCGATCCTGAGCGGTGAGCATTTTACGGTCAAAGTAGTCGGCGAACACCGTCAGGTTACCACCGGCCACTTCACGACCCATCACAAAGTTGATGTTGGCGCGACCATCATTGCTCGACGCTGTGCTGTTGCCATAGTTGAGATTTAACTCGGCACCGTCGTAGTCGCTTTTTAAAATGTAGTTGATAACACCAGCAACGGCATCAGCGCCGTAAATGGCGGAGGCGCCGGTAGCCAGCACTTCAACGCGCTCAATGGCAGCCAGGGGAATGCTGTTGATATCAACAAAGTTCTGCGTGCCAGCGGCAAAAGAAGAGGCGGCAACACGACGACCATTGATCAGCGTCAGTGTTGAAGCAGGGCCAAGGCCCCGCAGAGAGGCGGCAGCCTGACCACCAGGCGTGGAGGTAGAGGTGGCACCGCTTTCTGAGGTAGAGAAAGTACCACTGCCGCCACGGACTTGTCCGAGGTCGCGCAGCAATTCATAAATATCGCTGGCACCCGAGTTTTTGATGTCCTCTGAGGAAATCACCACCAAAGGCTGAGTTCCTTCGAGATCAACGCCGCGAATACGCGAGCCTGTGATTTCAATTCGCTCTACCTTGGCGCCTTCAGTGGCTTGCTCGTCCGCCAATAAAGCGCCGGAAATCAGAGCCGTGGTAATGGCTGTTGCTAATACAGAGATTTTACGCATGATGTTACACCTGTGCTGCTCGACGGACAGTTGCACAGTAGGCCATTACCCAATACAGGCAAAAGACCACGGTACGAGCTGTAAGCGTCGATATCGTTTTATGTTTGATGTTGGTAAAACTTAGTGGGCAGGAACCAATAACACCTGCCGGTCAGGGATGACCGGTTGTGCTATTCGTTAAACCACTCAGAGAGGTAGTAAGACGAATAGTGATATGAGCTAAGCTGTACTGCTTTTTTCAGCATATCGCTACCCTGGGACAAAAATGCGTCAAATTCTGCCTATAGATTTATCTCTAATTGGCAAGGAAGTCAATACAGGATACTCTATGCAGCGATAAAAAAAACAACAAAACAGGTCCAATCCTGTCTGATAAGCCATAAAATGAAGCAAACGAAACTATGAATAAATACCTCAATAAAACTGTTTTTTCGGCGTTTTTAGCTGCAACTTCCTTGCATGCTGCCGAAGATTCTCAACTGCAACATCAAATGATGTTGTTGGGTGGTGGCGTCAGTATTTGTACCACCCGATCACTGGAAAGTTGTGTTGCGGATGCACATTTATCTGCAGCAAGTTCAGCGGATGGCAGCGAACAAGTCTTGTTGCAACAGACCCAGGATCCTTTCTCTCGTGATCTAATGCCAGAGTTTGTCCGAAGGGCTGCTGCCATCTCCGAGCATGCCAAGCCGAAAGTCTTGGTGGTGACCGCCTCTTCGGTAAATCCATTTGGCGCGGTTGATTTTTATCAGCAATTGTTTGAGCAAGCGGGTGCCGAAGTTGCTTGGCTGCCCATTCATACGGCTTATCAGCAGGCACAACGCCTGGGGGCTGAGCAGGGCTGTAGCCAGCTGGATGCGCTCTTTGCCAAATACCATGGAGTTGACGTCGCTTCTGAGCGGTATCCTGAGCTGATGCGCTATCAACAGGATATTTGCAAAGAGGGTCATGACCGCACCGTGGCGATGATTGAGGCGGCCGATGCGATTTTCTTCAATGGTGGCGATCAGTCCAGAACTTTACAGGCATTGCGTACCGGCGATGGCCAGGCGATGCCTGAGCTGCAAGCGATTCAGCTTGGCCTGGCAGCAGGGCGCTTGTTGGTCGGTGGCACCAGTGCCGGTACTGCGGTGATGTCGGGCCGTGAGAGCGCTGCGCTGCCGATGATTACCAATGGCGAGTCAAGGCATGCGCTGGCTTATGGCGCCCATGCGACTGAGCCACCAGAGCGGGACTGTGACGAAGCCGGCACTTGCCCTGAAGGTTTGCAAGAGCTGTCCCTGACCTACAACCCACAAGGTGGCGCAGCATTATTTCCCTGGGGGATTTTGGATACACACTTTTCTGAACGGGGCCGGGAAGGCCGGTTAATCAAACTGGCCCTGAGTACAGAGACCCGTTTTGGCTTTGGTGTGGATGAAGCCACAGCACTGCTGGTTTCGACCCCTGCGAATCCATCCAATGAAGTCTGGTTTGAAGTGCAGGGCAAAGGTGGTGTTTTTATTGCTGACCTTGCTGATGCCAAGCAGCTGGAGCAAGATAGCACTCTGGCGATTGATGCCGTCACCACCCATTACTTAACCCATGGTGACCGTGCTGTGCTTCGTGATGGCGACTTGAGCATTCAGTTTGCTGACTGGAAGCAGCCCAATCTGACTCAGTCGTCAGCAATGCCAAGCGCTGATGCGGTGATGCAATCCAATCACTACCAGCAGTTGGCGGATACTTTGTGTGCAACGGGAGCGGCCGAAGCGCTGGGCAGCGATCAACTGGCTGATTTTAGCTTTCGGGTTAGGCTCAGACGTGTCGAGCAAACGCAAAGTATGATGGGAGAGCTTGCAAAGGATGATGGTCATTTTGCCTTTTGCTCCTATCAGCATATACGGCTTGATCTTGAGCGCGGAACAGCAGCTTTAACCAACGAATGAGGTCTTGATGGCAGTACAACCTGTGCATCCACTGGTAAAAGGATTGGCCGATCGGCTCAGGCAATGGGGCTGGTTGAAGCTGATTACCCTGGTCCAGTTGTTTGTGCTGCTGGCTACCACCTTGTTGGCGCTGGGTGTCTCTATGTTGCTTGGCGCTGGTATTCATTGGAACACAGTGCTTACAGTACTGGTGCTGACTATTCTGATAGGGCCGCTGGTGGTAGGGCTGGTGTTCTATTTGATTCAGCAACTGGATGCTACCTTGCTTTACCTGGAAGACTCCAGCAGGCAGGAAAAGCGGTTAAATCAGCATTTGCAGGAGAATATCCGCCAGCTGAACTTTGAAATTGAGGAGCGGAAAAAAGCCTTTCAAGCCAAGCGCCGGGCTATTGATGAGCTTAGAGTCGAGATCCTGGAGCGGAAAAAGGCCCAACAAGAGCTGGAAGGCCAAACCCTGCTGATCCGCTCCATTGTTGACAGCTCGCCCGACTTATTCTATTACCGGGATGAGTCCGGCCGTTTTGCCAGCTGCAATAAAATGTTCGAAGTCATTATGGGCAAGCCTGCTGCCGAGTTACTGGGGCGCCACCCAGCGGATATTTTTAAAGACGATACGGTGCCTTCTGCCATTTTGAGCGACCATGAAGTCACCGCTCAGCAATCGGAGTTGATTCTGGACGTCGAGTTTAGTGACAGCAAAGGACAAAGCCTGTGGTTTGAAATGCGCAAGGTACCGTTTTTCGACAAGCAAGGGCGTTCCATCGGCTTGCTTGGCTTTGGCCGGGACATCACCTCCCGTAAGCTGGCCGAGCAGGCGCTGGAAAAAGCCTATCAGGACAAAGGCAAGTTTATAGCGACGCTAAGCCATGAACTGAGAACCCCACTCAATGGCATTGTTGGTCTGACTCGGCGCTTGCTGGACAGTGAGCTGTCGGAGCCGCAACGCAGTTGGGGACAGACCATTTTTACCAGTGCCGAGACCCTGGGCAATATTTTCAACGACATCATTGATCTGGATAAAATCGATCGGCAGGATCTGGATATTGTTTATCAGAGTGTCGAAATCAATGGCTTTGTAAAAGACATCTGCAACTTTGCTGAATTGATTTGCCAGCAGAAAAATCTAACCTTTGAATGGACTTTGCATGCGCCTTCCGACTGTTACCTGCAGTTGGATCCAACCCGGGTTCGGCAGGTTCTCTGGAACTTACTGAACAATGCCGTCAAGTTTACCGGTCAGGGCAGTATCCGACTCCATTGTGAATTGTTGCAGCATGACCGCAGTCAATTGTTGCTCAAAGTGGAGGATACCGGTATTGGCATCAGTCAGCACGAGCAAGCACGTATTTTTGATATGTATTACAAGTCGAGTGACGGCCGTCGCTTGAGTGTGGTTGGCTCTGGTATTGGTTTATCGGTTTCCAAAGCCCTGATCGAGGCAATGGAAGGTGCGATCAGCCTGCACAGTGATGTAGGCGAAGGCAGTTGCTTTGAAATTTTATTGCCAACCCGCTTAATGGCAGCTCCTAAATCAGCCGCGATCGAGTGCCCTGAGCTCACCATTTTGCTGGTAGAGGACATTCCACTCAATGCGGATATTGCCATCAGCTTGCTGGAGCAGCGTGGTCATACCGTGATCCATGCAGAAACTGGTGAAGATGCACTGGCGTTATTGGAAACGGAAGATGATCTGGATTTGGTTTTGCTGGATATGCAGCTGCCGGATATGACAGGGGATCAAATTGCCAAAATCATTCGCCAGGAAATGCATTTAAAGCATTTGCCAATCGTGGTGCTGAGTGCCAACGTTCGTAAAGCCGAAGAGCAGCTGGCAGGCATTCGGGTGGATGGTTCTTTAGCCAAACCACTGAATACCAATAATCTGGATCAATTGTTGGCACAGCTGTTTTCCCCCAGCGCTTTAAAAACCTCGGCCACTAGGCCGCAAGCAGAAAACGATTACATGCTCGATACAGCAACTCTGGATGATTACCTGCAGTCGCTTGGCAAAGCCACCATGCAGCGCAGTGCCAAACTCTTTGCGCAACTGCTGCCGGGGTACATCAACAAGATGTTGGAAGAAGCTGTACACCAACGGCTGGAAGCATTTCAGGAAGCGGCTCATACCCTAAAAGGTGCGGCGGCCTCGGTTGGGTTGTTGTGGGTGCAAAAGCAAGCAAAGAAGTACGAAAACATGACGGCACCGAATTGGGCCCAGTTGGAGCGGCAATTGATTGACTTTCATTTAACAGCAGAGCGGCACCTGGCCGCTCTGTATGATTACCTGGAGCAGTAGTTTTAGTCTTGATCGATGGTACCAACGAAGCGGTAGCCTTCACCATGAATGGTGCTGATCAGCTCTGGTGTGTCCATATCGGTTTCAAAGTGTTTGCGAATGCGGCGAATGGTGACATCGACGGTGCGATCATTCGGGCGCAATTCACGGCCGGTCATATGGCGGATAAGCTGTTCACGGGTAAAGATTTTTCCGGGGGTGTCCAGCATCAGGCGCAGGGCACGATACTCGCCTTTTGGCAAACGACGCGATTCCCCTTTGGGCGAGGTCAGGTTGCGGCTGTTTTCATCCAAAGTCCAGCCATTGAACGTCACCACGCTTTTGTGCTCAGTGACTACTGGCTGAGCAACGGTCCGGCTCAGTAAGTTGCGGGCACGGATAGTCAGCTCACGCGGGTTGAATGGTTTGGTCAGATAGTCATCGGCACCAATTTCCAGCCCCAGAATACGGTCAACTTCACTGTCGCGTCCGGTCAGGAAAATCAGGCCAATCTTCTCCTTTTGACGCAGTTCACGGGCCAGAATCAAGCCATTCTTCCCTGGCAGGTTGATGTCCATCACAATCAGGTTGACCTTGTTTTCGGCCAGGCGTTGGTTCATTTCTTCGCCGTTGACGGCTTCAATCACATCATAGCCTTCACCTTGAAACAGGCTGACCAGGTTGGTGCGGGTCACTTCTTCATCTTCAACGATCAGAACGACAGGAGTCTGCATAGAATTAACCTTATGTAAAATTTGTATAGTTAGTGAATCTGTACGACGCGCAATAATGACAGAACATTGTCAATTAATTCGCAATTATAGCTTTGCCCGTCTTTGTTAACAAGTATTTTTGTTAACATTTAGCGCTGGAAGCTGTGTATTCATCGCCTTTTTCTTAATTTGTATTGGGAAATCAGTTGGTTAATCTTTAGCCGTCTACTTGGTGATTACCGGAAACTCAATCAGCACATGCACACCTTCCCCCAAAGAGCTCTCCAGTTGAATCTTGCCCCGCAGCGCTTGTGTTACCAGGTTATACACCAGGTGCAAACCAAGCCCGCTACCGCCTTCTCCCCGCTTGGTGGTGACAAAAGGGTCAAAGATGCGTTTGCGGATTTGCTCTGGCACGCCGACGCCATTGTCTTGATAAATAAGCTGGCACTGCTCGTTCTCAATGCTGACTGTAATGCTGATTTTACCGCTTTGTTCGTCGGGGAATGCATGAATCAGACTGTTCATAATCAGGTTAATCAGGATCTGATTAATCGGGCCGGGCTTGCTCTCTATCCTGAGATTTTCCGGGCAGTTGACAATGACTTCATGATTGGTTTTTTTCAGGTTAGGTCGAAGAGACAGCAGTACCTCATTGATCAGTTGCGCCACGCAAAAGTCGCGGCTGCTGTCGCTGGACTGATCGACCGCGACTTGCTTAAAGCTGCGGATCAGGCTGGCTGCCCGCTCCAGGTTGCGGTACACAATACCCAGGTTTTCTTCTGCTTCACTTAAAAAACGCGCCAGCTGCGATGACGTCAGGGTCTTTGCTGCAAAGTTTTGTTCGATGACTTTCAATTTATCTTGCAGCAGAGTTGAGGCAGTGACACCCAGACCAATAGGCGTATTCACTTCATGGGCGATGCCAGCTACCATCTGACCTAAACTGGACATCTTCTCGGTTTCGACGATCTGATTTTGGTACTGGTGCAGTGTTTCCAAAGTGTTCAGTAGCTCTTGATTGGATTCTTTCAGCGCCAGGGTGCGCTCCGATATTTTTTGCTCCAAGCTTTGGTTTAATTGCCGGATTTCCTGTTCGGCATGATGTAATTTACTGAACTGGCGCTCTATTTTATCCAGCATTTGATTTAAAGCCTTGCTAAAAGCAGCCAGCTCATCCAGATGGGTGTCTGGTGCTCGTAAACTGAAGTTTTGCGTTTTGGTAATGCTTTGCACTTGCTCGAGCAAGGTCTGCAATGGACCGGTTAAAAACCGCTGCAAGTGATTTGTCGCAAGAAAAGCCAGCAACAATGCCACTAAGCCGATGGCAATATCGGATAACACTCTGTTTTGGCGGTAAGCAGCCAGCTCCGATTTGGTGGCGCGCAGGTAAGTGTAGCCTACCAACTGATCCCGGTATTCGATCGGATGCATCAACTCCAGATAGTCGCGACTTTGAACGGGCTTTTGTAGTTGGTCCAGACGATGATATTGGGTGGGGTAGGGGCCTATGGTGACTCTGTTGTAGCTGCTAAAAAACTCGGGCTCTGAGTTGGCACTGTTCAGGCTGTACAAATGAATATTGTTGATGATGGGCACTGCAGCAAAGGCCTGCAGTTGTTGCTCCAGCGTATCGGTGTCCTGGCGTGCCAGAGCCGCTGCGGTGCTAATGGCAATAATGGTGGCGTAGGCCTCCAGTTGTTGTTCAAGCTCTCGGTATTGTGCCTTGATGTCATGAATACTTGAGAGGGCAAGCGACGCAATCAAGGTCAGACTGCAAATGAGCATCACCATGCCAATCAACAGCCCCTTAATTGAAAAATTTTTATGCATCATCGGCGCATGGTATCCCGGTCAGCTCTTAGAGGTGGTTGCGTGCAAAAAACACGTGACAAAAATCAATTGCTTTCTGCTCGCAAAGTCTGGCATCTGCCTCTATGATGGTATGCAGAAAATGGCGATTTCGCAAACCCCTGACTTGCTTTTAATTTTGAATGACAGTTGAGGCTTCCATGGATTTGTGGCACCAGTACCAAGAGGTCATTTTTATCAGTCACCAGCCGTTTGCTGCAGACAGCAGCTTTGCCATTATCTCGGCCGCCAACCCTGCAGGAAACAACACTCCCTCAGGCTTTAACCTTTGCAGAAATATGGCGTTGGCTGCTGCTTTGCATCAGTCTGGTGTGCGTTATCGGAAAATTATTGGCGCTTCGCTGGATAAGCGTTTTCAAGAGCCAAGCTGGGCTGTGTTTTGTTCCAAGCTTGAAGCGACTTCCATAGCGATGGCTTGGCAGCAAAATGCGCTGTATTGGATTGAGCAGGGAGAGTTGTGGTTGTTGCCGGCGCTGATGCAGCAAGAAAAACAAGCGCTTGGTTCTTTTCAGCAGCGTTTAATCCTCGCGTCTTAGCACGCGCAATATAGGTTCGAGTTCCATGCCAAGCTGCGCCTCCAGCTGGCGCTTATCCATGCGTTGGCGAATTTGCGCCACTTCCGACTCCGGCGTTTGCAGAAAAGGCGCAAAATCACTGACACAGATACAGCGCACTGCAGGCTCGGATTGATCCGGTAATTGCATGATACGCACCAGCTGATGTGGGCAGGGAAAAGTTCGGTTGGGATCTTGCAAACAATCCTCAAAGGCTGCCCACGCTGCTGCCGGGCCAAAGAGCAAGCATGCTGTTGCTGCAATCGAAACTTTCCTGCTAAACATAGGATCAGGCTCCTGTTTTGCTGCACTGGTAGATGGTAAAGCCAGCTTCCTGAGCCAGTATAGTACAGTGGCCGAAGCTTTCCTGCAGCCATTGCGCGTAAGGCAGGTGATTGTTGGCAACCAGTGTCAGGCTGCCTCCCGGGCTTAACCTGGACGGGCAAGCGCGGATAAAGGCTTCGGCAATGCTGTAGTCGGTTTTTTGACCGGTATGAAAAGGCGGGTTGCTGACAATGTGCTGAAAAACCGCCGGCTCTGCTGGCAAGCCATCTGCCAACAGCACAAGGCCCGACAGTTGGTTGGCTGCCAGGGTTGCTTCGGTGGCCGCTGTGGCCAGGGTACTGACATCGGAGGCAACAATCTCAAGGGCCGGGTTTTTGGCTTTCAGCCAGGCGGCGATGACACCGGAGCCGCAGGCAAAGTCGAGCACCCGACCCGATTGGATGTTATCCAGGTGCTTGAGCAATAAAGCGGTACCTTTATCCAGTTTGCCATGGTTAAAAACCCCGGGGTAGGAGTGAATTTGCAACCTAATGCCATCCAGGTTAACCGTAAATGACGCACTGGCGACAGTCGCAGGGCTCAACTTGCCGTTGACCACAAACCAAAGCGCATGGCGGGCATTGTCCAGTTTATGGGCTGATAATTGCCAGTTGCTCAGTTGTTTGGGCAGGGTTTTAATACCGCTTTTATTATCGCCGACGATAAACACTTCAGCCGCTTCGGCCAGCAGAGGCTCCAGCTGAGCCAGCATAAAACCCAGCTGCTCTTTGCTTTTGGGGTAAAACAGTACCGCCGATGCGAAGCGCTGGGCAAAGCTGGGTTTTAGTGTGCTGCTGCATGGGAACCCTGCTTGCGAAAAGCGTTCGGCCACCGCCAGGTGTGAACTGTAAACGGCGCACTGCGGACGAAACGAAGCAGGCAGCTGGCTGGCCAACTGGTCCAGTGGTGGCTCGACCAGCAAGGTCGGGCCCGGCAAGTCGGCCAGGTTACGCAGCAGCATTTGGCTGGCAGTGCTTAACATGTTAAGACTCCCGCTTGAACATCAAGTCCCAAACACCATGGCCAAGCTTTTTACCACGGAGTTCAAACTTGGTCAGGGGCCGGTGTGCCGGACGCTCGACATAATCCTCAGTTGCGGACAAGTTGGCAAAGCCTTCGGCGGCCTGCATCACGTCCAGCATGTGTTCGGCATAATGCTCCCAGTCGGTCGCCATATGAAACACGCCGCCTGGCGCCAGCTTTTGCCGCAGCTGCTGCACAAAGTCAGGCTGCACAATACGACGTTTGTGGTGCTTCTTCTTCGGCCAGGGATCGGGGAAAAACAACTGAATGCAAGCCAGGCTTTGGTCGGGGATCATCTGCGCCAGCACTTCGACTGCATCGTGCTGAAATACCCGCAGATTGGTAATGCCAGCTGCTGCCGCATCAGCCAGGCAAGCACCGACACCAGGCCGGTGCACTTCAATGCCGATAAAGTTTTTTTCCGGCGCGGCCGCTGCCATTTGCACTAAAGACTTGCCCATACCAAAGCCGATTTCCAGTACGGTATCGGCCTTGCGACCAAACAGGGCGGATAAATCCAGCAGCTGGGGCTGGTAATCCACCCCCATGCCTGCCCAGTGCTGCTCCAGCGCCAGTTTCTGTGCTTTGGTTAAGCGCCCTTCCCGCAGCACAAAGCTGCGGATTTTCCGCATGTACGATGGGGACTCAGGCTGCTGGCTGACTGCAGGCTCAGCAGAAGGGGTTGGCTGTTCGCTCATGGCGGGCTCCGGCTATCAAACTATGGCCGCGTATTATCGGTGTTCTGCCTTTGAAGCTCAACCTGCATTTTTCCGACATAGCCGGCTGTGGCATACTGTGCCGATGGTCAGGCTTAAACAGAGGTAGCCTTGAACGATTTTGCACAACAGGTGATTGATTGGCAACAACAGCAGGGGCGGCATGACTTGCCCTGGCAGCAAGCGATCACTCCCTACAAGGTACTGGTGTCGGAGTTGATGCTGCAGCAAACTCAGGTCAGCACTGTGATTCCGTATTTTCAGCGCTGGTTGGCGCGTTTTCCCGATGTGGAAACCCTGGCCCAGGCCGAACAGGATGAAGTGATGGCTCTGTGGCAGGGGCTGGGCTATTACGCCCGGGCGCGCAATCTGCACAAAGCGGCCAAAGCCATTGCCGAACTGGGGGCTTTTCCGTCCGATCTGGCCAGTCTGCAACAAATTCCGGGCATAGGGCGCTACACCGCCGGGGCCATCCTATCCTTTGCCTACGATGCGTATGGCCCTATTGTCGATGGCAATGTCCGCCGGTTGTTTTGCCGTTACTTCGCGTTGGAGGGGCATGCCGGTCAAAGCCAACTGGAAAAACGTCTCTGGCAACTGGCCGAGCAGCTAACACCGGTGCAGAACAACCGCCGTTTTGCCCAAGGCTTGCTGGACTTGGGTGCCACACTCTGTACTGCCCGTAAACCAGGCTGCGAGCGCTGCCCGTTGCAAGCCGACTGTCAGGCGTATCGGTTGCAACAGGTCGAGCACTTTCCACGGCCGAAGCCGAAAAAAGCCAAACCCAGCAAAGAGGGACACTTTCTTTGGGTGCAGCAGCAGGACCAGCTGTTGCTGGAACAACGCCCAGACAGTGGTATCTGGTCGTCGCTGCTGGCATTGCCGCAAGTGGATCCGGCGGATCCGGTGCTGCAGCAGGCCGAGTCGGTCGGCAGTTTTCGCCATCAGTTCAGTCATTACCAGCTGGAGGCAACCATTTGGCAACCGCAGCAGCAGGTGCAGGAGCTGGCAGGGCAGGGCTGGTATCACCGCCGTCAGCTGACGGAAGTCGCTTTACCGGCGCCGATCCGCAAATGGATAGAGCAGCAGTTAAAGCAATCTGGCGTGGATTAAGATAAACTAAGCAGAACTAAGGTGTTAAGAGGCGTTTATGGCACGTACAGTTTTTTGCCAGTACCTGAAAAAAGAAGCGGCCGGACTGGATTTTCAGCTCTACCCCGGTGAGCTGGGCAAGCAAATTTTCGACTCCATCAGCAAAGAAGCCTGGGCTTTGTGGCAAGCCAAACAAACCATGCTGATCAATGAGAAAAAGCTCAATATGATGGATGCCGAGCATCGCAAGTTGCTGGAAGCTGAAATGAAAGCTTTTTTGTTTGAAGGCAAAGACATTGCCATTGACGGCTATACGCCACCCAAAAGCTGAACCAACCGACTGAATCTTAGGAGAGCTCACTGAGCCATGGCGCGACGATTACCTCCGCTCAATGCGTTAAAAGCCTTTGAATCCGCTGCCCGTCATCTGAGTTTTACCAGAGCGGCCGAAGAGCTGTTTGTCACTCAGGCAGCGGTCAGCCATCAAATCAAAGCGTTGGAAGAGCACCTGGGGCTGAAACTTTTTTTGCGAAAAAACCGTGCTTTGCTGTTGACCGAAGAGGGGCAGGGCTACTTTCAGGATATTCGCGAGATCTTTTTGCAATTGCATGATGCCACCGAAAAGCTGCTGGCACGCGGTGCCAAAGGCTCGCTGACGGTCAGCATGCAGCCCAGCTTTGCCATTCAATGGCTGGTGCCCAGGCTGAACTTATTCAGTGAGCAGCACCCGGACATTGACGTTCGCATTAAAGCGGTGGATCAGGACGAAGGCTCTTTGACCGACGATGTCGATGTGGCGGTTTACTATGGTCGGGGCAACTGGCGCAACCTGCGCTCGGACAAACTGCAGGCCGAGTACCTGTTGCCGGTCTGTTCGCCCTTGCTGCTTAGCTCCGGCAAACCCTTGTCGGAAGTGACCGATTTGCGTTTTCATAACCTGCTGCATGATGGTTCACGCAAGGCCTGGAAGTCCTGGTTCGCCAGTCAGGGGTACAAGCACTTTAATGTCAATCAGGGGCCGATTTTCAGCCATTCCTCGATGGTGCTGCAGGCGGCCATTCATGGGCAGGGCGTGGCGTTGGCGCACAATGTGTTGGCCCGGCCGGATATCAGCTCGGGCCGCTTAATCGTGCCTTTTAATCATGTGCTCTTGTCCAAGGATGCCTATTACCTGGTGTGCCGGGAAAGTCAGGCCGATTTAGGCAAAATCACCGCCTTTCGCCAATGGTTGACCGCTGTGGTGCAGCAGGAGCAGGAACAATTTAATGAGCAACAATTTACCAATGCCGTCGCCGCTGATTGAGCGTCCGGCCAGGCCGTTCGCCCGTTTGCTACTGGCGCATGGTGCTGGCGCCGGCATGCAAAGCGACTTTATGCAGTGGCTAAGTTCGGCTTTGGTGGCCGAAGGCATCGAAGTCTGGCGCTTTAATTTTCCTTACATGCAGCAACAGTTGGCGGAGCAAAAAAAACGGCCGCCCAACCCAATGCCAAAGCTGCAACAGGCGTTTGTTGCGCAAATCCAGCAGTGCCCGCAGGATTTACCGCTCTATATTGGCGGCAAATCTATGGGAGGAAGGGTGGCGTCCATGCTGGCGGTGGAAGCTAACTTGCCAATCCGGGGGGGGCTGGCCTACGGTTATCCATTTCATGCACCGGGTAAAGACCAGTATCGCACCGATCACTTTGCCGATCTGACCTGCTCACTGCTGATCCTGCAGGGTGAACGCGATACCTTTGGTAACCAGAGCGAGTTGGCCGATAAGCAGTGGCCAGGGGTAAAGCTGCATTGGCTGGCGGATGGTGATCACAGCTTTAAACCCCGTAAAAAAAGCGGCCTGACCCAGGCGCAACTGATTGCTCAGGCCGCAGCCATCAGCCGGGGCTGGATGGCGTCCCAGCCAGAGGTGCTAGATGCCGGGCGCTAGCTTGCTGAAGCTCAGTAACAGTCTGGCCGGACTCTATGGTGCAGCTGTGGTCGCCTTGGCGGCGGTCACCATGCACCTTGGGCTAACGCAACTGACATCAGCAGAGATTGCTGTGGTGGTCAGTGCGCTGTCGATGCTGGCGCTGCATACCTTGGCCATTTTGCTGCTTGGCAGCAAGTTACAGGCCCGCTGGCTGGATAAAGCCGTTCTGCTATGCTGGCATCTGGGCTGCTGGTTTTTTGTTTACACCTTATTGGCTGGTGTGTGGCTGTTACCGCTGCACTATGGCCCTTTAGCCCCGCTTGGGGGACAATTGATGATTCTGGGTTGGTTGCTACTGGCCATCAGCCCCTGGCTTGGAAAGCGCACATGAAGCAATTATTGCTCTATTGTCGTTCCGGTTTTGAAAAAGACTGTGCGGCGGAAATTCAGGACAAAGCAGCACAGCATGAGGTGTTTGGCTATTGCAAGCTCAGCAATCACAGCGCTTATGTGATTTTTGAGGCTTACGATGGCGAAGCACTGCTGCATTTCTTTCGTACCTTCGCCTTGTCGCAACTGGTGTTTGCCCGCCAGTGGTGCCTGTTGCTGGAACCTTTGCTGGAGCTGCAGCCGCACGACAGGGTCAGCACGGTGCTGGAAGCGGCCACTGCGCATGAGCTGCAAGGCTGTGGCCAGCTGCGGGTAGAGTACCCGGAAACCAACGACGGCAAGACCTTGTCGACGCTGGCACGCAAACTGACGGTACCTTTGCGGTTGGCACTGCGCAACCAGCACGCTTTAACGGCAAAAGAGCGGGACGACAAGCCGGTGTTGCATCTGTTTTTACTTTCCGGCAATGAGGCCATGCTGGGGCTGAGTTACCCAAAGAACAACAGTCCGCTGGAAAACGGCATCATGCGGCTGAAGTTTCCAAAAGAGGCGCCCAGCCGCAGCACGCTGAAGCTGGAAGAAGCCTTTTTAACCTTTATCCCGGCCAGTGAACGGCCACAGCGCTTGGCTGCTGGTCTGAGGGCGGTGGATCTTGGCGCCAGCCCCGGCGGCTGGACCTATCAATTGGTGCGGCGTAGCATGATGGTCACTGCCATCGACAATGGCCCGATGGATCCAGCGCTGATGGAAACCGGCCAGGTCAAGCATCTGCAGGTGGACGGCTTTAAATTCCAGCCGGCCAAGCAAAATGTCTACTGGCTGGTCTGCGATATGATTGAAAAGCCAGACCGGGTCGCGATGCTTATGTGCGATTGGCTTATCAATGGCTGGTGTCAGGAAAGCATTTTTAACCTGAAGCTGCCGATGAAAAAACGCCATCAGATGGTGGAGCAGGTGCTGGAGCAGGTGCATCAGCGCTTGCATGAAGGCGGCATTCGCTATCGCTTGCAGGCCAAGCATCTGTATCACGACCGCGAAGAAGTGACGGTGCATATTCAGCGCAAGTCGTAACGCCATTTTGGTGTTCATTTTCAACCGAAAACCGCCAGCTTTCAATCAGGCGGTTTTTTTATGGGGGCGGGGCAACAGTGCTTTTGAGCTGCAAACTAACCACTAAATAAATGCAGCAGGATGAGATCTTACGCTCAGTGCCAACCGTATAAGAACTAACCTTACCTTGGGCTGTCCTGGCCCCAACCTTTGCAGGAAAATTTTTATGAAAAAGTTTACGGCTTTGCTGCTGTCCGTCTGTGTCTGTGGTTTATTCTCTCACGCCCCATTGGCGCAGGAAGGTCGATCCGCCCTGGTGCCTTTGCCCTCTGTCGATGACTTCACCCGAGGTAAGGATGGCTGGGCTTTGGGGCTGGGCCTTGGCATTGAGTACGAAACTCTGTACGAAGGTTCCGACGAATTTGGTTTTGAGCTGGATCCGGCGGGTGCTCTGCAATGGCGCCGCGGCAATGATATTTTCTTCTGGGCGGGGGAGGCACTTGGCTGGCGCGGCCTGCGGGCAGAGACCTGGTTATTGGAAGCGCTGATTGGTTTTGATGAAGGTCGTGAAGAAGGGGACTCCAAAAAAGGCCATCTGGATGGGCTCGGCGATAATGATGAGAGTTTTGAGCTGGTGCTGCAAGCACGCCGTGCGTTCGATGCCGATTGGCGTTATTGGCTGGTTGGCCGGGTTGTTGCCGGCAGCAATGGCAATCTTGGTTTATTCGGTGTCGGGCGGCGGTTCGGCGATAAGCTGGATGGTTCCGGCTCTGAAATCAATGTGGTGGCGGTATTTCACGACAGCAAATTCGCCAATACCGATTTTGGCATCACGGCTGAGCAATCGCTGGCATCCGGTTTGACTGAAACCCGGTTAAGTGGTGGTTTTCGCTCGCTGGGGGTCAATTACAATTATCGCTACATCATCAATGACAACTGGCAGATTTTCGGTGAAGCGCTGTATGAGCATTACAGCAGCAAGGTGCAGGACAGCCCCATTGCCCGCAGCAAGTACGAGGCCGAAGTCGGTATTGGGTTTATTTACGTTTTCTAGCCGATCCTGCGTGAGCGGTGCGCCCTATGGGCGCACTTTTAATTTAAGAAATGCAGTGATGCAGATCACATCTTGGAGGCGTAAGCTAGCGTAATTCCTAAAATGACTGCGATTAGTCGGTTTTCTGGTGGCTCCATCTAGGTAACTCCTTGTTTTGTCACAGGTTCTAAGCAGCTGCGCAAGCTCTGTTGGTATTTACTGGTAGAAAGGGCCATACAATTTTGAGCTGCCATCCAGCCCATTCACCAGGCGAATGTAATCAGCGTTTTCGGTTTCAACCCGGTAAAGTATAAAGGACAAGCCATCGGACATCGCTTCGTTCTTAACTTTACAAATAGCGCCATCGCTTATCTCGGCTAGATCTTTCTCTTTGCCAACTTCGCTATCTGCAATTAACTGACCTTCAATAAAGTGTTGCTTCACATGACGTTCATTGTCCTCGGAGCATGTATTAAGGCTCAGCCAATAAAATCCTGAAAGCACAACTACTGCGATTGATAACATATATTTTCCCAGGGCAAACTGCCTTTACCCATAAAAAGTGCCCACTCTGTTATGCACATTTGTGCTTAAACTCAGCCAGGCTGATAGAGCCTGACGACCGAGCACGGCGGCACGAGCAGATGCGATTTATTATGCCGCTGTAAGCTCAACTTTCTGGACCTTATCTAAACTTACATTCTTCCCAGCGTGCCACAAATCGTAAGCATCCTGCATCGCTAACCAACTCTCAGCGCTTCTGCCTAAGGCCTTCGACAAACGAAGCGCCATTTCCGGGCTAATGCCACTATGGCACTTCAAAACCCTGTTCAAAGTAGAAGGTGAGACATCTAGTTTCGTCGCCAAATAGCGGCAACTCAAGCCGAAAGGCTCCATATAGGTAGCCAAAATAAATTCACCCGGATGGACTGGATCAAACATTACAGACATCAGTGATAATCCTCATAATCAAGCAGATACACATGGCCATCACGAAATTCAAAGGTTAAACGCCAGTTGCCACTGACCGTTATTGACCAAATGCCTTTTCGATCACCTTTTAACGGATGGAGTTTGTACCCGGGAATGTCGAGATCTGAAACTTCCATCGCAGTATTCAGCGCCGTTAATTGCAAACGCAATCTGCTAGCGTGCTTCACTTGAATACCGCGGGTACTTCCTGTTTCAAAGTAAAGCCTCAGTCCTTTGTGTTTGAAAGTTTTAATCATGGGTGACAGTGTAGCGTGTTGCGCAACGCTGTCAAGTTTCGTAACGCAAAGCACGTGGGCGAAGTGCAGCCCAGCGGGTGCGAGTGATGCGCATTATTTGCAGCGCTTGTGATAAGTCGGTTTTAAGTGGTTCCATTTACAGTCCTTATTGTCTAATGTCCAGTTGCTCGGTGAGCGTTTGCCAATCCGGTGTGATTCAGTCTTACCACTTAACAGCTGTACCAGAGCATACTTTGGCGGCCCAACAATTGTTAACAAGTGGCGCAGCGCTGCATTTTGTATTAATAATTGCATTTGCATCCAACACAGCCGCTTTAGCCTTTAAAGTGTTAATTGCTTTCTCAGCATCGCCCCAAACCCTGCCGCCATAGGGCGCTCCAGAGCAACGATGAGCCAGAGTGCGATTGGTGATTGCGGGGTTTTTGCTTGCGATTTGCAGGTGAACGGCTGGTTTACTTTGAACTGAATGTTTGCACAGTCTTGGC
>JAFIFR010000318.1 GCA_020831935.1 Alkalimonas sp. | reverse complement strand
CAACTGCCCCTTAGGAGGGGGCCGTTATATCCATTTAACTATAGGGCAACAGCGCAGGATTCTAGCAGAAAATACGGCCAGACCGAAAGGCTTGATTTAGGGACGAATTTGATTGAGCACCAGATGCGGAATAAAACCACTGGCGCTGCTGCTGATGGTTTGGGAGTCCAGTTGCACCACTCTGGCCTGAATTTCCATGCCCCGCTCTGTGGTGATTAGAGTACCGGTGAGAATGGCATCCATTGGCAGTTGCCGGGCCAGTAAACGGGTATCGCGCGATAAGGCAAAATCACCGTGCGGTCCAACATGAAAACTGTTGGTGAGTTTGTGCTCAACCACCTGAACACCATGCTGCGGCAGCAAGGTACGCAGCAGCTCTGCCAACTGATTGCCGAGCGGGCTGCTTTGGCTGAGCGTTTCATCCAGCTCGACAAAGCTGCTGATGGCAACCCGCTGCTGGTGCAAGGCATTGGCTTGCGCCAACTGGTAAGCCAATTGCTCGGCATAGTGTTGCAATCGCTTCTGGCTTTGCGGCCAGCTGGGCATCAAAAAATGCCCTGCGTTTTTGTCGATAGCAGGAGATGGTTGCCGATACCAGGTTGTGGGCTCAGGCAAGTGTACGGCCTGCTCGGCTTGACTCTGACACGGCTCACCATGGCAGGACGTCCACTGACTGCAGGCAGCAAGCAGCAAAGGCATCAGCAACAGCAGCAAGCGCATCAGTCTGCTCCTTGAATCAAACGAACCTGCTGTGGCCGCTCGGAGGGCTGCAAGCCGGCGATCACCGGTTGAGGAATAAAGCCCTGTGCCGCTGCCAGCACACGCTTGGAGTCGATACCAACCAGACGCGCATTGACCATCACACCCGACTGGTGCCGCACCAAGGTACCGCCCAGCACATACTCAATGGGTTGTTCTTCACGCAGCTCCAGAAAATCCCGACTAAAGACAAAGTCCCCTTGCGGTGTTACCCGAATAAAGTCGGTGGTTTTAAAGTCGATTTGGGTTAAGCCAAACTGATGCACTTCGTGCATAAAGCTTTCGGCCAGCTGATTGCCCAGTAAATCAGTCTCATCGTAAGGGCCATCCAGATAGACAAAGCTGGTGACCGCAAAAATCGCATTGGCTACCCCCGGGTCCATCACGGCGATTAAGTCATGCATCATGGCCTGCACATAATGATTCAGCGGCATCCGCTGCTCACCCTGATAGCGTTGTTGCAAGCGCGCTTCGGCGCGCCTGTTGCTGCTGTAATTGGCCTGCTGATGCACCAGGCTCTGGTAATAGCCGACATCGGTTTCGGTCTGAGCTGGTGCCGGAGCCGCCTGCAGGCTGCGCTCGCGGTACTCCTGCCACTTTTGCTGCGATGCGCACCCGGTGAGCACCATGGCTGCCGCCAGTCCTAGCATCGCTGTTTGCCTGATACTGCGCATAAAGTTCCACCTTAAAATCAAGTCGCTTCAATCGGAAAAACGCTTACTTCATCACCGGCGCTTTCATGCCGAATTGGCTTTAGTGCGAAATCCGATACATCCTGCCCTGGCGCAATTGCACCTGCTCTGCTGAACCCAGTACGGCGGTTGGTATTTGATCGGCAGCAGCGGCAAGCACCCTATTGGTCTCTGTATCGACCAAGCGTGCATTAACTATAGTAAAATCTTCATGCTGCGACAGGGTGCCGGCAATGACGTAACGCACCGATTGCTGATTGGCCAACTCTGAAAGCTGCCGGGTCAGCAGACTGTCGTGCTGCGCATGCAGTTGCAACGCCTGACCGGCACGAAACTCGGTTACCTGATAGCCCAGCTGGCTGGCGACGGTGAGCATGCTTTCCTGCAACTGCAAGCCAAGATGACGCAAGCGGACATTGGTGTTGTCCGGTTGCAAGGTGGCGCTGTCGGTGAAGGTCACCGCCGTCATGCTGCCATGCGGCAGCACAGGCAAGTCTGCCAGCAACTGCTCGGCCAACCGCTCGGTATAAAACAACACCGGGTCCAGGCGGGGTTTTGCCTCGGAGGCGGCACTTTGTTGCCTCAGTTCCGCATGGCTGCAGGCCAGCAATGTCAGTACCATCAGGGGAAGTAGCCAGTTTTTCACAAGGATGCCTTTACTGCCAGATTGAGTAGCAGCATCCATACAAAATCAGTGCCAGACTTGCACTATGCCCGTACTTTACACAGAGAACGGATACTGGATTGCCGGGTGGCACTGATAGCCTTCAACCTTGAAATCATCGAGCGTGACCCAGGTTTCCAAATCCTGCAAGGATTGAATTTT
>JAFIFR010000317.1 GCA_020831935.1 Alkalimonas sp. | reverse complement strand
CGCCCGGCACATTCATTTCGCGCCAGCGGGCACCCGGGGCCAAAATCAGGGTTTTGCTTTTCAGCACAGCACCGTTGGCCAGCTCCAGCTCGACTTGCTCGGATTTGCTGAGCTTAGTCGCACGCTGGTTGTTCATAATGTCGACCTCGTACTGGCGCACATGGGCTTCCAGGGCATTGACCAGTTTCGGGCCTTCGGTGTATTGCACCGAGATAAAGTTTTCAATACCGACGGTATCAGCAACCTGGCCACCAAAACGCTCGGCCAATACGCCGGTGCGAAGGCCTTTACGGGCCGCATAGACCGCTGCAGAAGCACCGGCCGGGCCACCACCGACTACCAGCACATCAAAGGGATCTTTTTGTTTCAGCGCTTCAGCCTGACGGGCTTCGGCATTGACATCAATTTTCTGGATAATCCGCTCCAGCGTAATGGCACCTTGCGAGAACTGCTCGCCATTTAAAAACACTGTGGGTACTGCCATCACATTGCGATCGGTCACTTCCTGCTGGAACAGGGCGCCGTCGATCATCACGCTGGTAATATTGGGGTTAATGGCTGCCATCATATTCAGCGCCTGCACCACTTCCGGGCAGGTCTGGCAGCTTAATGAAATGTAGGTTTCAAACTCAAAACGGCCGCTTAGCTGGCGGATTTGTTCAATCAGCTCGGCGTCAATTTTAATCGGGTGACCACCAGAGTGCAGCAACGCCAGCACCAAAGAGGTAAATTCGTGGCCCATCGGCACACCGGCAAAGGTAATAACAGTGCCTTTTTCGACAGAGCGAACCTGCATGGCAGGTGCACGGCTGGAGGCAGCGTCATCACGGCGCAGGCTGACCAAATCGGACAAGCTGGCAATCTCAGACGCCAGGGTATTTAATTCTTGAGCTTTGGCGCTATCGTCCAGAGATACGACCAGCTCTACCTGGGACTTCAGGTTCTGCAGATAGCTGCTTAATTGTTGTTTCAGGTTGGTATCTAACATTGAGTCTACTCCATCTCTTGACTGTGTTTAGCGCGTTGTTTCAGGCAAAGCCCGGATTTTAGGCAAAGCTTGAGTGTAGCCAGCATCCAAAAATGCTGGCTTGGTACCGTTTTTACAGTGCAGGGGGAGAAGCTGAAACCAGCTTCAGTCGTGAGGCGTGGTTTCAGCGTCCGCTGCCGGGCAACGGTGGTACGGCATTTAGATTTTGCCAACCAGGTCCAGTGATGGAGCCAGAGTAGCTTCACCTGGAGTCCATTTGGCCGGGCATACTTCGCCGTCGTGGTTTGCTACGTACTGAGCCGCTTGTACTTTACGGAACAGTTCAGCAGCGCTGCGGCCGATACCCAGGTCATGGATTTCAGCCACTTTGATTTCGCCTTCAGGGTTGATGACGAAAGTACCACGCAGCGCCAGGCCTTCTTCTTCGATCATCACACCGAAGTTGCGGGTGATAGCGCCAGTCGGGTCACCGATCATTGGGTATTCAATTTTCTTGATGGTCTCAGACGCATCGTGCCATGCTTTGTGGGTGAAGTGGGTGTCGGTAGACACAGAGAACACTTCTACGCCCAGGTCACGGAACTGCGGGTAGAAATCAGCCAGGTCGCCCAGCTCAGTTGGGCAAACGAAGGTGAAATCCGCCGGGTAGAAACACACAACAGACCACTTACCCAGTAAGTCCTGCTCGGTTACTTCGATAAATTTACCATTTTGAAAAGCAGTGGCTTTAAAAGGTTTGATCTTGGTATTGATAATTGAAGACATCGTCTTCCTCCATTTCAGTTAATAACATTGGGTGTTTCGACGGGGGCTACTCTAACAAGTAGCACCCATTATGCAAAATGAATAAAATAAATAGCTTTAATCAATTTAATCGATAAAGCCTTGCTGAACTCCAGCCGTTCCATCAATCCCTCTCAACAATGGGGGCTGTGGCGATAAATTCAACCAGTGAACCCACTTAACGCCGGAAAAACCATGACCGGATCGTGCTCCTTAATGCTATCCTGACATAAGATAATGACCAGAGCATGAATCAACCACAGAGGCCGATGGCATTGAATGCAGTTTCGAACCAACTGGTGTTGCCCTGGTGGCGCTGGCCGCTTGCGGGGTTGCTGGGCATAGTGCTGGGTGCCGCCAGCCTGAATTACAGTGCCGATGGCCGCCTCAATGTGCTGTTACTCTGGTTGCTGTGGGCCGGTTTGCCCTTAGTGGGCAGCCTGCTGGCACTTGGGCTGATGCTGCGCCCTGGCCGGCCCTGGCTGGCTCGTTTCAGCCAACAACCGCTGTACTGGCAGCCGCA
>JAFIFR010000316.1 GCA_020831935.1 Alkalimonas sp. | reverse complement strand
AGCTTATCAAGGACAGTAAACTCAAAGTGCAGGCGTCCATTCAGGGCGATCAGGTCCGGGTTACCGGAAAAAAACGCGACGACCTGCAAGAGGCCATCGCTTTTGTTAAGCAAAGCGAGCTGGAGCAACCCTTTCAGTTCACCAACTTTCGTGATTAATTTGGCGGAGTCTGACTCGGCGGTAGAGTGACCTGATCTGCATGTGCCGACTCCGGCTGCTGGGTCAGGTGTTGTTTTAGAAATTCATTCATGGCTCTGAAAGCAGTAAGACGGTGTTGGCTGTTGCTTAAGTAATGGTCACCCCGTTCCAGTTCAATGTAGCGCACATCTTTATTGTGCCGTTCCAGCTGCCGGACCAGACGCCTGCCTTGCTGAATATCAACACTGCGGTCTTGATCACCATGAATAATTAGTAATGGAATTTGAATATGCTCGACCAAGTTAACCGGGGAGATACTGCGTAACTCCCTAAAGTTATCTCCAATCTGTGCTTGAGCAACTCGTGAGTTACGGTATCGACGATGTGAACGGACCAGCAACTCAACATCGGTAACACCTGCGAAGCTGACAGCACAGCGGTACAGCTCTGGCGTTTTAATACTGCCCATTAAAGCTGCGTAGCCACCGTAACTGGCCCCAACAATGCAAATCCTTTCAGGGTCGGCATAACCTTGTTGAATCATCCAGCGGGTACCATCCTCAATGTCATCCTGCATGGCTTGACCCCAACCTTGAATGCCGGCAGACATAAAATCGAAACCATAGCCTGCAGAGCCACGGAAGTTCATTTGCAAGACGGCAAAGCCACGATTTGCAAAAAACTGAGTCCAGTAGTCAAAGCTGCCATCATCAAAACTAATAGGACCGCCATGTGGAAAAATGATGGCCGGAGGTGGTGATGATTTCGATGCAGTGCTGGGCTGTGTTAAAAAAACTTCAATGGTCAGTCCATCTCTTGCCTGATATTGAATTCTTTGTTTTGGTTGCATGTAATCAGCAGGCAGCATAGTAAACCGATCGGCCAAATGGAGTAATTCACCTGTGTCTCGATCACCAACGAAATAAGCGCCTGGATCCGTTGCATTTGACGAAAATAATACATAACGACGCTCATCTTTGCTAAACCCTAACAGCAAGTTGGTCGTTTCGGGCAGGGCACGATCAATCGCCTTTTGCAGGCGTTGGTAGCTCTCTTCAAAGAAAGTAAACCCACCGCCTTCATTGAAAGTAACTCCAATCACATCCTTCTCAACATCGGAGTAGAGCAAACTGCCTTGTACATCGTAATGGGGGTGGGTAATCACTGGTTTTGTGGTTAACTCGGGATCGGTTAAATCCACCACAAAGAGTGCTTTGCGACCCTGATGATATTGTATGATGTAGAGTTGGTTAGGATCTTTACCAAAACCCAATGGCCAAACTTCATCTTCGCTAAAAAGCTCAAATTGCCATAACAACCGTTGGTTTCGCCGCTCTGGGCTTCTCTCAAGCACACGGAAGTTGGTATCTCTTTGGTAAACACCTATCCGGATTTGGTGCTGTTGGTCAGTGAGCCAATTCGAAATGTAACCTTGCCCATTCTCAATCACTCTAGGACGTTTTTGCTGTAAGTTAACCTGAAAGATACTGACCCCAGTGTGATCCCGATAGCCATCCAGCGCGATCAAGATATGATCGGGATCATCTGGCAACATGTCGACAATGTTTGTTTGGAATTGTGGGGTGTATCGGAAGCGCCGTAAAAAACTGGTCGAAAGCAAGTTGCTGGCTGAGCCAGCCTCTAAATCAAGTCGAACAATACGAGTCTCAGTTGTTGGAACACCTTGACGCGTTGCAGGCATGGATATGGATGCCAGTAAAATGCTGTCGTTGCCCCAACGAAGCCGGTTAATAAGCCCTGACTGGTTGTCGGTTTTAAAGGGAAACTGACTTTCTCCAGTCTGCAGGTTAATAACACGGACAAAGGTCTCCTGATCCTCTAACTGTTGTGCCCAATACAGCAAGGCGACTTTATTGCCATCGGGGGATAAACTGACCTGACTCACGTTAGGCAGACTGGCAAAAGCTTCTACCGGCAATTCACTTGTCTCCATTGAGCTTGCAAGGGAAAGCACAACTAAAATTGTTTGAAAGCAAGATGCAAACATTGTTATTCCTTAAGACCTGCGCATTGGTAGGGCATTATTTAGAGGGCACTATCTTTGATAATTAACTTTTAAGTAATATTTGTCAATAGAGTTTTTATTTCAATTTGGCCGTCTGGATTTCTGTTGACATTCATTTTGATAGGGCTAAACTAAGCCCGCTTTTTTCAGGTGCTGCTTTTGTAAGCAGTGAAACGGGAATCTGG